>CAMJCC010000031.1 GCA_946404035.1 uncultured Clostridia bacterium
TGATCCGGGAGGCGTTCTGGAACGTCTACCGCCCCGGGTGTCTCGAACACTTCGTGATCCACGAACTGCGCACCGATCCCGCGTTCATCCCGGAACTTGATCTTGTGATGGAACGGGACGGCGAGATCATCGGGCAGAATATGTTTATGAAGACCGAAATCGACGCCGACGACGGCAGGACCGTCGAGGTTTTGACGATGGGTCCGATCTGCATCACCCCTCCCCTGAAACGGCAGGGGTACGGCAAGCGCCTGCTCGACTACTCGCTCGAAAGGGCGACCGAGATGGGCTTCGGCGCGGTGCTGTTCGAGGGCAATATCGGCTTCTACGGCAAGTCGGGGTTCGATCACGCCCGGAAGTTCGGCATCCGCTATCACGATCTGCCGCCCGACGCAGACCAGTCGTTCTTTCTCTGCCGGGAGCTGATCCCGGGCTATCTCGACGGGGTGACCGGGGTCTACCAGACCCCGCAAGGGTACTACGTCGACCCCGACCGCGCCGAGGAATTCGACCGGGGGTTTCCCCAAAAACAAAAGTTAAAACTTCCCGGACAGTTGGTCTGAACGGGACTAAAACAGATCAGACAGCAAAGGAGAAAAACCGCTATGCCTCCGTATTTTCTGCACTATCTGGAATCCAACGTCGTTTGCGTCATCATCTTCGGCATTATGCTCGCACACAATCTGATCAAGCAGGACCGTCAGGAAAAACAGATCAAATACGACTGGACGCTGGTCGCGTTCATGGGGTATTTTATCGTCGACA
Organism: uncultured Clostridia bacterium; assembly: GCA_946404035.1. Classification (GTDB taxonomy): domain Bacteria; phylum Bacillota; class Clostridia; order Oscillospirales; family CAG-272; genus UBA1740. The sequence continues at coordinate 766 of CAMJCC010000031.1, forward strand.
CGATCTGGGCGGCGGTGATCGCCGGGGTGCTTCCGAACGATATCGCCCTGGTCTGCACCGTGAACTTTGCCGATTTTCTTCTGATGGCGGGGATCACCTTCTCGTGGCTGCGCTACGCGATGGCGGTCGAGCAGGTATCGGGTCGGGACAAGCCCACCAAGATCTTTGCCATCCTCTTCCCGTTTTTGATCTCGGCTGTCGCTCTGGTCGTCATCTTCGCGGTCGCGCCGGGTCTGCTGTTCGACGGGGAGAACATGCCCAAGCCGCTCGTCAACGCGTTCCTCGTCACCACGCCGATCATCTATATCGTCGCGTCGCTCTTCTATTCGCTGCGTCGCGTCAAGGACGAGACCAACGCCGAAGAGAAGCGCAAGCACGTCTACATCGGCTGTTTCCCCCTGATCGTGATCGTCGGGGGTCTTGCGCAGATGCTCCTGCTTCCCGAGGGGGCGCTCTTCTGCTCCTGCTGCACGATCTTTATGCTGATCTTCTACATTCAGGCGATGGAGAAACAGATCTCGGTCGATCCCCTGACCGGGCTGAACAACCGGGGACAGCTCGCCCGCTACATCTCGCAGGGCGCGCATAAGGACGCGACCACCTATATCCTGATGATCGATATCAACGACTTCAAGCGTATCAACGACACCTTCGGACACGCCGAGGGCGACCGCGCGCTGGTGATCGTCGCCGACGCGCTGAAACGCATCGTCGACGGGCGGAACTTCCCGACCTTTCTCGGGCGGTACGGCGGCGACGAGTTCATCCTCATCGCGCACACGCAAAGCGCCCCCGAGATCGACCGGATGATCACCGAGATCCGGCAGCGGATCGAGGAGGACTGCTTCTTACAGCAAACGCCCTACGTCGTCTTCGTCGGCATCGGGTTCGACAAGATCGGCGGCGACGCCGACACGTTCCAGAAGTGCATTGCCCGCGCCGACGACAACCTCTACATCGACAAAAAGAACTGCAAACTGAACAGCCAGACCACCGTGCTGAAATGATCCCCGAAAGGAACGGCAGATGAACCGAGCAAAAATGACCGACGCGATCGAGTGCGAGCGGCTGGTCCTCTTTCCCTACACGGCGGAAAACCTCTCGCTCTTCAATTCCGACCTGCCCGCGTTCGAGCGGGCGTTTGGCGTGACTTACCGGGGCGAGGAACTCGACCATCTGCTGACCTCCTTTCTGAAACGCTTGGAAAAGGAGATTGCGGAGGACCCGGAGCACTATCTATTCTTCACCGAGTTCCTCATCGTTTTGAAAGAGAGCGACCGGATCGTCGGCTCGATCGATTTCAAATACCCGCCGCGAAACGGCGTGACCGAGGTGGGCTACGGTCTGAACCCCGCCTACTCCGGGCACGGCTATATGACCGAGGCGCTCTCGGCGTTCCTCGCGTTCGGGAAAACGCTGGGGATCAAAACCGTTCTTGCCGACACGAAGCCCGATAACGTCAAGTCGCAAAACGTCCTGAAACGCTGCGGTTTCCGCTTCCTCCGGGAGGACGGGGACCTATGGTGGGAAAAGGACCTGACCGAACCGACCCCCGAAAGGAGCCGTCACGTATGACCGAAAAAACCAAAGGATTGCTCTTCAACCTGCTGCTCTACGCCGCGGCGTTTACCGCGGGGGCGGTGCCGTTCGTCCGGATCGACGGTCTTCTGCTTGCGGAGGCGGTCTTCACCGCGACGGCGACGCTGGTGATCTTTATCGTCACCTGCATCGTCCCCGACACCTCGCTCTACGACCCCTACTGGAGCGTGGCGCCGGTCGTGATGCTCTTGCTCGCGATGGTGAAATACCGGCTGTACTCCCCGAACGCCATCCTGTTTTTCGTTTTCGTCTGCCTCTGGTCGATCCGCCTGACCGGGAACTGGGCGCTGACCTACAAGGGTCTGCTCCACGAGGACTGGCGCTACCGTCAATACCGCGAAAAGTGTTCCCCGCTCGGTTTCTTTTTCATCAATTTCGCGGGGCTGCAATACATCCCGACCGTGGTCGTTTATCTCGGGCTCGTCGGCGGGTTCGGGGTCCTGCAAACGCCGGGGTTCGACCCCCGCATCCTGATCGGGCTTGCCGTGATGCTGACCGGGGTTTTGCTTGAGTTCGTATCCGACCGGGCGATCCACCGGTTCCTGCGCGAGCACGCGGGGGAGGGGCGCACCTGCGACGCGTCGATCTGGCGCTGGTCGCGGCACCCGAACTACCTCGGGGAACTGACTTTCTGGCTCGGGGTCTTCCTCTGCTACCTTGCGACAGGCGCCGGCAAATGGTACCTCGGGCTCGGGTTCCTCTCGATCTTTATCCTGTTCTTCTTCGTTTCCATCCCGATGATGGAAAAGCACAACCTGGAAAGGCGCGCGGATTACGCCGCGTACCGGGCGCGGACCTCGGTCCTGCTCCCGCTCCCGCAAAAAAAGGAGAAACGCAACACAGATGAGTAAAGGAAAGGTTCTTATCGCCATGAGCGGCGGGGTGGACAGTTCGGTCGCGGCGTATCTGCTGAAAGAGAGCGGCTACGACTGCATCGGCTGTACGATGAAGCTCTGCGGGGACGAGTGCGCCCACGAGGGCGGCTGCTGTACCGCGGACGACGCCGCCGACGCGCGGAGCGTGGCGCGGCGGATCGGGATCCCCTTTCACGTTTTCAATATGACCGACCTGTTCAGGCAAAACGTCATCGACCGCTTTATCGGCAGCTACCTCTCGGGCAGGACGCCCAACCCCTGCGTCGACTGCAACCGGACGATGAAGTTCGGGGAACTCAGGCGGCGGGGCGAGGAACTGGGCTACGACTGCCTCGCGACCGGGCACTACGCGAAGATCGAGGAAAAAAACGGACGCTACTACCTGAAAAAGGCGGCGGACCCGTCGAAAGATCAGAGTTACGTCCTCTACCACCTGACGCAGGCGGAACTGGCAAAAACCCTCTTCCCGCTCGGCGACCTGACCAAGGAGGCGGCGCGCGCGCTTGCCGCCGCAAACGGGTTTCTCAACGCGAACAAACCCGACAGCCAGGACATCTGCTTCGTGCCCGACGGCGACTACGCCGCGGTGATCGCCGCCTATACCGGCGTCACGGAACCCGAGGGCGACTTTATCCTCTCGGACGGGACGGTGGTCGGACGGCACAAGGGCATCAGCCGCTATACCGTCGGACAGCGCCGGGGGCTTGGGATCGCTTATTCCGAGCCGCTCTACGTCAAGCGGATACTGGTCAAGGAAAACAAGGTCCTGGTGGGACGCGACAAGGATCTCTACGACGACGCGTGCGATGTGCGCGAGGTCAACTGGATCGCGGGCGAGGCGCCGCAAGAGCCGATCCGGTGCGCGGTCAAGATCCGCTACCGGCAGAAAGAACAGCCCGCGACGGTAACGCCGCTCTCCGGCGGGCGCGCCGCGGTGAAGTTCGACCGCCCGCAGCGCGCGATCACGCCGGGGCAGTCCGCCGTATTCTACGACGGGGACGTCGTGCTCGGCGGCGGAGAGATCGAATGAAACGAAACCATCCTTGCAAGGGGGAGAAAAATGGGATTTGATCCGAAAACCGACAAATACCCCTACCCGGAGGATACCGACCGGCACTACATCCTCTTAAAAAAGAACGACGGGACGGTCTTCGACGAGGAGTATCCTTACGTCGACCACTCCCTCGGTTTCCGCTTCAAGCGGTTCCTTGTCCGGGTATGTCTTTATATCCTGGTCTTCCCCGTTGCGAAGATCCGTCTCGGACTTCGCATCAAGGGGCGCAAGAACCTGCGCCGGAATAAGGAACTGTTAAAAGGCGGGGCGCTCTCGTGTTCCAACCACGTCCATTTCTGGGACTATATCGCCGTGATGTGCGCGCTCCGTCCCCGCCGCCCGAACGTTCTGGTCTGGGCGGAAAACGTTCGTGGAGAGAACAAGAACCTGATCCGGCTTGTCGGCGGGATCCCGCTGCCCGAGAACAGCGTCAAAGCCACGCTCGCCTGTATCAAGGCGACCAAGGATCATCTTGACGGCGGGTGGCTGCACGTTTACGCCGAGGGGAGCATGTGGGAATACTACCGCCCCATCCGCCCGTTCAAGAGCGGGATCGGCTACCTCTCCTGCCGGACCGGGAAGCCCATCGTGCCGATGGCGTTCTCCTACCGCAGACCGGGGTGGATCCGGCGCAAACTCTTCCGACAGATCGCGCTGTTCGATCTTGCGATCGGAGAGCCGCTGCTCCCCGACGAAACGCTCGGGTTCAAGGAGCGCGAACTTGACCTTGTCAAGCGGTGTCACGAGGAGGTCTCGCGCCTTGCCGGCATCACGCCGGAGGAGGACCTCTATCCCCCGATCTACGACAACTCGAAACGGGTGGACTACTACACCGATACCTACGGCAAAAACTACGGCAAGAAGAAAGGAAACGACAAAAATGGATAACGCAAAATCGCCCGTAGCAGCCCCCGATCGGGACAAAGTCATCGTCCGGACCAGCGTGATCGGGATCCTGACCAACCTCGCGCTCGCCGGCTTCAAAGCCGCCGTCGGGCTGATCGCCAACTCGATCGCGGTCGTCCTTGACGCGGTGAACAACTTTTCCGACGCGCTCTCGTCGGTCGTGACCATCGTCGGGGCGAAACTGGCTGGCAAGGCGCCGACGAGAAAACACCCGCTCGGCTTCGGACGGATCGAATACCTCTCCGCCCTGGTCGTTTCGGCGATCGTCCTCTACGCCGGCGTGACCGCCGCCGTAGAGTCGGTCAAAAAGATTATCGCGCCCGAAAAAGCCGACTATTCGACCGTGTCGCTGATCATCATCGCGGTCGCCGTCGCCGTGAAGATCGTCCTCGGGACCTACGTCAAACGGCAAGGGAAAAAGGTGGGATCAGCGGCGCTCGTGGCGTCGGGTTCCGACGCGCTCTTCGACGCGATCCTGTCGGGGTCGGTCTTCGTCTGCGCGCTGATCTGCCTGCTGACCGACCTCTCGCTGGAGCCCTACGTCGGCGTTCTGATCTCCGCGATGATCGTCAAGGCGGGGCTTGAGATGATGGGCGAAACGCTCTCCGACGTCCTGGGTCAGCGCGCCGACGCCGAGACCGCGCGCGAGATCAAATCGATCCTGTCCGAGGAGCCCGACGTGCGCGGTGCGTTCGACCTCGTCTTAAACAACTACGGCCCGAACAAGAACTACGGTTCGGTCCATCTGGAATTGCCCGACAGTATGACGGTCGAGGAGGTCGACCGCCTGACGCGGCGGGTCGAGAAAGCCGTCTATACCAAAACGGGGGTCATTCTGACCGCGGTCGGCGTCTACTCTTTCAACACCGGGGACGGCGAAGAGGTCCGGATGCGCGAGGCGGTCCGGGAGATGGTCCTTGCCCACGACTACGCGCTTCAGATGCACGGTTTCTACGTCGATCTTGCCGAGAAGACCGGGCGGTTCGACGTGGTGCTCTCGTTCGATTTTGATCGGGCGGCTTCCCTCTCCGAACTGACCGCCGAGATCGCTGCCGCCTATCCCGATTTCACGTTCCGCATCACGCCCGACGTGGACGTGTCCGACTGAACTTTTCAAAAGAATACCCAAAAGGAGAATAGCATGGACCTGATCCCCAGTTTTCAAATCGATCATACCCGGCTGTTGCCGGGGATCTACGTTTCGCGCGTGGACGAGGTCGGGGGCGATTTCGTCACGACCTTTGATCTCCGGATGAAGCGCCCGAATATCGACCCGACGGTCGAGCCCGCCGCGATGCACACGATCGAGCATCTCGTCGCCACGCGGCTCCGCAACGATCCCGAATGGAAAGACCGGATCGTCTATTTCGGTCCGATGGGGTGCCTGACCGGCTGCTATCTGTTGGTCAAGGGACGCCCGACCCCAAAAGAGTTGCTGGCGCTGGTCAAGGCAGCGTACGAGTTCTGCGCCGATTACGAGGGCGAAGTTCCCGGCGCGACCCCCGCGGGGTGCGGGAACTGCCGGCTGCACGACCTTGCCGGGGCGAAGATTGAGGCGAAACGCTACGCCGACCTGCTGAAAACCGCCCCCTGCTTCGTTTACCCGTCCGCCAACTGATCCGAGGAAAGGAAAAAGAAACCCTTGAAAAAGTATCTGTTCGTATTTCTTCTCTCGATGGTCCCCATATTGGAACTGCGCTTCTCGATCCCGGTCGCGGCGGCGTGGGACGTCCCGTTCGGGTGGGCGTACGCCTTGGCGGTGATCGGGAATATGCTGCCCGTGCCGTTCATCCTCTTTTTGGTGCCGGCGATCTTCCGTTTCATGCGACGGCACAACATTCTTGTCAGGATGGTGGACTGGCTTGAAAACAAGGCGCAAAAGGGCGCGAAAAAGATCGAAAAATACACCGTTTTCGGTCTGTTCCTCTTCGTTGCGATCCCGCTTCCCGGTACGGGGGCGTGGACCGGGTCGCTTGCCGCCTCGATCTTCGGGATGAAGAAGAGTTGGGCGCTGATCTCGGTCTTCCTCGGCGTGCTTGCGGCGGGGGCGATCATGACGCTGGCGTCCTACGGCGTCGTGTCGGCGTTCAAGTTCTTCGCAAAATGATCTTTTTTTCGCGTTTCCCCCTTGACACGGGGAGCGCGGTGTGCTATACTACCGCACGAACCGAAAACAGAATACAGATCAGGGGTGCCGACGGGAACTTCCCGGGGCTGAGACGGAGCGATCCGAACCCTCTAACCTGATACGGATAATGCCGTCGTAGGGAGATTGCATAGACAACTGCCGCACGGGTGTATCCTGTGCGGTATCTTTTATATCCGAAAGGAAAAAACGAAATGCAAACCAACTACGAGACCCCCGTCCGCCGCCTTGTCGAAGCCGCGATCCTGGTCGCGCTCGCCTCGGTACTCAGTCTCATCAAACTCGCCGAACTCCCCTACGGGGGCTCGGTCACCTGCGCCTCGATGCTCCCCATCCTCATCATCGCGTACCGCAACGGTCCGCTCTGGGGCCTCGGCTCGGGGCTGGTCTTCTCCGCCGTGCAGCTGCTCACCGGTCTTTCGGTGTTCAGTTGGGTCACGGGGTGGCAGTCGGTCCTTGCCGTCGCGCTGCTCGACTATATCCTCGCGTTCGTCGTGTCGGGCTTGGGCGGCATCTTCCGCAAAGCCGACAGAGCGCAGTCGAGGGCGCTGATCTACGGTGCGCTGCTGGTCTCCGGGCTCCGCTTCCTCTGCCACGTCATCTCGGGCGCGACGGTCTGGGCGGGTCTTTCGATCCCGAACAGCGCGGCGCTCGCCTATTCGCTGGTCTACAACGCGACCTATATGATCCCCGAAACCATCATCCTCGTGATGGCGGCGCTCTACATCGGCTCGATCCTCGATTTCTCCTACGATATCCCGCGCCGCTTCCCCACCGAAGCAAAGCGGAAGACCGGGTACTCGGTGTTCTTCTTCATCGCCCTGTTCCTGCCGATCGCGGCGCTGGTCTTTGACGTGGCGAAGATCGCCCCGTTCCTCCAGGACGGGGAGACCGGAAAGTTCACCTTTGCCTACGTCGGCGACGTCAACTGGATCGCCGTCGCCGTCGTTTCGGGCGTCGCGGTCCTGCTCTCCGCCGTCTACTTCCTGGTCTTTGACAGGAAACTGCGGAACAGCGACCCCGCTCCCGCCGACTACGAGGAAAAAAGCGAGAACTGACCGTTCGCACTTGACAGAACGCCCGCTATCTGCTATACTGTTGTCCGTTACCGGGTGGCGCGATCGCGCGGTATGGCGCCGAAAGGTATTACCGTGAGGAAAGTCCGGGCTTCACAGGGGAGGATAACGGATAACGTCCGCCGGGGGCGACCCCAGGGAAAGTGCAACAGAGATATACCGCCGCCGCAAGGCGGTAAGGGTGGAAAGGCGAGGTAAGAGCTCACCGGAACCTACGGTAACGCAGGTTCCCTGTAAACCCTATCCGAAGCAACGCCTTCGGGAGAGCGGAGCGATCCGCTACGGTTCCCGCCGGAATTCCCGATGGCGGCAGAGGGCGTACGCCCTCAAGCCGTCTGGCAACAGGCGGCGCAGATAGATGACCGCGGCGTGGCTTGCCACGCACAGAACCCGGCTTACAAACCCGATAACGACGACACGCGGATGCGGCACAGAACGGAAAACGAATGGGTCTATTGACCCGTTAATGCTTTCTGCTCTGTGCCGTTTTCCCGCAAAGGGAAACGCAATTAAGGTTGAAAAACGCCCGCAAATGCGGGCGCTTTTCTCTTTTTATTCAATTCGTTTTCCTATCCCCTTTCTCCCCCTCTCGGAGTACGATTGTACACCTTCGGGGTGAGAACGGGTATTCCGCACTCGCCTGCGCGTGCCTGATAGCATTTGCTGGCGCAGTCAGGGATCAGGGGTTCAGGGTAAAGGTCATTCTGACCGGGTTGTGATCGGAGTAGGCGTAGCCGGTGTCGACGACGGCGGAGGATTTGACCGTCACGTTGTCGGAAACGAGGAAGCCGTCGACCGTCACGCGGAACTGGACCGCGGGGTCGTAGGGACCGTCGGCGTTCCGGCAGGAGGCGACGGGATCGTTTTCATCAAACGGAGCGACGAGCGAGATGCCCGTGCCGTCAAAGGTCCCCTCGGGGATGGGCTGCGCCCAGCCGTACTCGCCCGAAACGCCGAAGATCTCTGCCGAGTTGCCGAGCAGATCCTTATTGAAGTCGCCCGCGCCGATGACGTAATTCCCCGCCTCATACTCGCGCTTCATATCCGAGAGCAGGAGGTTCAACTGCTCCACCGCGATCTTGCCGTCCGAGGTGTAAGCGGACAGGTGGAAGTTGTAGAGGACCAGCGTTTTGCCGTTTGCCGTCGGGACGCGCGACACGGTGTAGCAGCGGTCGAGGTCGATCAGTTTCATCAGCGACTTTTCGACCGGAAGCTCCACGCGGGAGGCGGCGTCGATCTTGAACTTCGACATGGTCTTGATCCCGGTCAGGGCGGAGCCGTGGGGTTTGGTGAACGGATAGCACAGGTAGGCGCAATCCCAGTTGACGGCGAAGACCGACGTGTATTCGGGCAGCGCCTCGGTAAAGGCGGCGTCCTCGTCCACTTTGCAGGCGCGCTGGGAACGTTTGTCCACCTCCTGCAAGAGGAGCAGGTCGGGGTCCTCGGTGCGGACCAGGGCGTTGATGCCGTCCAGCACCTCGTTCACCGCGTCGGCCGATTTGGCGCGGCTGCCCTTGCCCCCGTCCATAAAGAAGCCGAAGTCGGGGGTGTAGGCGCAGAAGCCGATGTTGTAGGAGAGCAGTTTGTACTCGGTCGCGGGGGCGGCCTCGGCGGTCTTCGCGTTCTTGATCTCCAGCGACGGCTGATCGCCGACCCGGTGATACGAGAGGATGAGATAGAGGAAATAACCGATGATCAGAGCGAGGATCAGCGCGATCGGAATGAGGATCGAGAGCAGGATCGTTTTCTTTTTCGAGCGGGTTTTCGTTCCCATGACGGTTTCCTTTCCTTTATTTGAATTTTGTCAAAGACCTTTTTTGAAATTCAGGACGATGGTATCGCGGGTGGGTTTCAGCTGGGTCAGTTTGACCCCGGCGGAGGTCAGCATCCGGCGCGAGATCTTGGTCATCTCGGTCTCGGCGTACTTATCGGACAGATAGACGACCTCACGGATGCCCGACTGGATGATGGCTTTCGCGCACTCGTTGCAGGGGAACAGATCGACGTAGATGCGCGCACCGGCAAGTTTCTTGCCGCTGGCGTTCAAAATGGCGTTCAGCTCGGCGTGGACGACGTAGGGGTACTTGGTCTTCCCCGGCGTTTCGCCCGCGCGGTCCCACGGATATTCGTCGTCGGAGCATCCGTAGGGAAAACCGTTGTAACCGGTCGAAATGATGCGGTTCGTGTCGTCGACGATGCAGGCGCCGACCTGGGTGTTCGGGTCCTTTGACCGTTCCGCCGCAAGCAGCGAAACGCCCATAAAGTATTCGTCCCAACTGATGTATTCGTTGCGTTTCATACGATCCTCTCTCTCCGACCTCTGATCGGGTTTTTATTTATTGTAACACAAATGAAAAGAAAAATCTACCGAAAAAGGAAAAAAGGAGCAAAACCCCGTCGAAGTTCGCCGCGCACGCCTTACTGCGCGTACTTTTTGGGCGAGATGCCGGTCTCCTTTTTGAAGATGCGGCAGAAGTAGTTGACGTCGCGGTAGCCGACGCTCTCGGCGCACTCGCCGACCGTCATCCCGACGTCGCGGAGCAACCGTTTTGCCCGTTCGATCCGGATCTTGGTGATGTAGACGTTGGGCGGAAAGCCCGTGATCTCGCGGAACACGTGATTGAACCTGTCGCGGCTCAGATAGCAGAGCGAAGCCGCGCGGTCGAGATCGACCCCCACAAACGCGTTGATGTGGATGTAGTTCAGGGCGTCGGTCATCCGGGGCGAGAACCTTGACCCGGCGGCGATCCCGCCGCTCTCGCTCTCCGAAAGCAGCGCGATGATGACGCGGAGATAGCCGTCCAGCAGCTCGTTCCGCTCGGCGCTGACGCCGTTGTAGGCGTTGATGATCCAGTCCAGCGCGCTCTCGAATTCCCGCCGCCGCGTGACCGTGATCTTCCTGGCTCCGCCCTTATCGAGTTTCGCGGCGAAACTCCCGCCGAAATGCACCCACTTGTTGATGCTGTTGTCCTCGGCAAGAAACATGAAGTCCTGGGTGCATCCCGCGGGGTAGAACAGCGCCTCGCCCTCTCCCACCGTGACCGTCCGGCGCCCGACGTTCATCGTCGCCTTTCCCTTGGCGATATACATCAGGGAATAGTCCGAGCGTTTCCGCCTGATCTGATGGTCGCGTTCGGAAATGGTCTGCACCCCGCAGCTGTTGAGCCCGAGTTCCCCCTCGATCTTTCTGTCGGACGAGTATTCTTCCGCCATCGTCTTGTTTTTTCCTCCCCGGTCGGCGTTCGGTTTTCTTTATTATATCATATTCTTATAAAAAAAGCAAGAATATGCTGAAAATCGGCAGAAAGACGGCTTGATTGCGGCAAAATCGTGCGATATAATGGTGGTGTAAACGATTTTAGGAGGTTATTTCCATGGACATTATGAGAATTGCGCCCGAAGAACTCGGGAAAGGGTCCCCGATCAAACTCGAAAGATGCAGCAGCGAATACGACATCTACTGGAAGATGGCGCTCGAAATGCTGGATCTGATCCAGGAGAACGACAAAAAGGGCAAGACCACGTTCATGATCGTGCCCTACGGCCCGCTCGGCGGATACAGCGTTCTCGTCTATCTCATCAACAAGTACCGCATCAGTCTGAAAAACTGCGTCTTCATGAACATGGACGAGTACATCGGCGACGACGGGAAATATATCCCGAAAGACGATCCGCTCTCGTTCCGCGGCGGGATGGACCGCATCTTCTACGGGCTGATCGACGACGAGCTGAACGTCCTGCCCGAGAACCGCTACTTCCCCGATCCCGACGATCCCGGCATGTGCCAGCGGCTGATCGAAAAATACGGCGTGCCCGATATGACCTGGGGCGGGATCGGCATCAACGGTCACTTCGCCTTCAACGAGCCGCCCGAACCCGACGAGGTCTGCACGAACGAGGAGTTCCTCGCCCGTCCGACGCGGGTGCTGAACATCACGCGCGAGACCCGCACCATCAACGCCTACATGAACTGCGGCGCCAACCTGGAAGCCATCCCGAAAAAGTGCATCACGGTCGGGATGAAAGAGATCTATTCGTCCGATCGCATCCGCATCCTGATGCCGCGCGACTGGCTTGCCGCGATGCTCCGCCGCGTCCTGCACGGCGAGGTGACCTGCCGGGTGCCCTGCTCGCTGTTCCAAAACCATAAGGATTGTATGGTCTACGCATGCAATGATGCGATCTATGGCGACGTGATCCCGAAGATCCGGGTCTACAACAAAAAGTGAACGCGATAGTAAACGGCGTCCTCGTGACGCCGGACCGGACGCTGCCCGATAAGGTCCTGCTCTTTGACGGGCGGATCGAGCGGATCGCGGACAAAAACGAACAACTGCCACAGGACTGCCGGGTCTACGACGCCGCGGGCGGATACGTTCTGCCCGGGTTCGTCGACATTCACGTCCACGGGGGCGGCGGCTACGATTTTCTTGACGCCGAGCCCGGGGCGATCGACGCGGTCCTGCGTCTGCACGCCCGTCACGGAACGACCTCGCTTCTGGCGACCACCCTGACCTGCCCGGACGAGGTGCTCTACGCCGGGATCGAGCGGCTGGGCCGCGCGATCGAGGACGGCGCGCCGTCGGACGGGTGTGAGATCCTCGGCGTCCATCTCGAGGGTCCGTATTTTGCCGCGGCGGCAAAGGGCGCGCAGGCGATCAGGGAGCAGAAGATCCCGACCCAAGCGGAACTGGACAAACTGGACGCGCTCTCGCGCGGGCATATCGTCCGTTTTGACGCCGCGCCCGAACTCCCCAATATGGACCTGTTCGCCGCGTGGACGAAGAAACGCGGGATCCTCACCTCGGTCGGACACAGCGCGGCGAACGCCGAGACCGTCCTCTCGTACTACGAAAAGGGCTTTACGCATATCACCCACCTCTATTGCAGTACGACCACCGAACACAAGGAGGGGCAGACCGTTCACGGCGGGATCGTCGAGGCGGCGTACCTCGAGGACGGGATCACGGTCGAGCTGATCGGGGACGGCAAGCACGTCCCGCGCGAGACTATGCTGCTGTGTTTCAAGATCAAGGGGGCGGAAAAGACCGCGCTCGTCACCGACGCGATGCGCGCGGCGGGGACGAACGTGACCGGCTCGATCCTCGGTGAAAAGCACTCCGGCACCCCCGTGATCGTCGAGGACGGGGTCGCCAAACTGTGCGACCGTTCCTCGTTTGCAGGGTCGGTCGCCACGATGGACGTCTGTCTTAGGACGGCGCTCCGGTACGGCGTACCGCTCACGGACGCCGTGAGAAGCTGCACGCTGACCCCCGCCGAGATCGCGGGCGTTGCCGACAGAAAGGGGTCGCTTGACCCGGGCAAGGACGCCGACGTCCTGCTCTTTGACCGTGACTTTACCCTCAAAACCGTCTTTCTCAAAGGGAAAGAGATCGGAGAATAAATATGGAAAAACGACCGTTTGACGCCGGGCTCTACTCCTCGATTTCGGACGTCACGCCGACGTCGGTCTCGGGAGAACCGCTGGAAAGCGCGCGGATGCCGAAGAACGGGACCTACTCGTTCAAGGTGACCTACCGCTTCCCGGGGGACGCCGAAGCGACGGTGCTTCCGGTGGGGTTTTCGCTGAAATGCGCCCCGGATCTTCCCGTCGCGGTCTACAAGGTCGGGAACGTGCCGATCGTCAACCCGATCCCGAACAACCTCAAAGACGAGGTGTTCGTGTCAAACGTCCCCTCGCTCTACCCCGACCCGCTCTTTCTGCGGGACGAGGGTTCCTTTATCGACTACGATTGGTTCAGCAAACGGTATTTCGAGGAGGGGCAGACCGAGACGCTGAACGCGGTACGGGATCTCCAGACGCTCTGGGTCGAGGTCAACCCCGACGGCAAGCGGCTGACGCCCGGGCGCTACCGCCTGTCCTGCTCTTTCACCGACCTGTACACGAACGAGGAGTTGTCCGCCCCCGTTTTTGAGATCGAGGTTCTGGACAAGGAGGTCGCGGACAGCGGGCTTCGCTGTACCAACTGGTTCTACTGCGACGCGCTCGCCGACGTGTACGGGGTCGAGGTCTTTTCGGAGAGGCACTTTCAGATCATCGGCGATTTCGTCGAAACGGCGGCGAAGCACGGGATCAATATGATCCTGACCCCGGCGTTCACCCCGCCGCTCGACACCCGGCGCGGCAAGGAACGCAAGACCGTCCAACTGGTCGGGGTAACGGTGCGGGACGGGGCGTACTCGTTCGACTTCTCGCTCTTTGAAAGGTTCGTCCGGCTATGCCTTGCAAAAGGGATCCGGTATTTCGAGCATTCGCACCTGTTCACCCAATGGGGCGCGGAACACGCGCCGAAGATCGTGGCGGACGTCGACGGCAAAACGACCCGCATTTTCGGTTGGGACACCGACGCGCGGTCGGAGGAATACGCGAACTTCCTCCGGGCGTACATCCCCGCTCTGCAACAAGTGCTGGACGAACTCGGCATCCGGGACAAAACGCTCTTCCACGTGTCCGACGAACCGCAGGCGGAGCATCTCGACAACTACCGTTTCGCATCCGCTTTGCTCCGGAGCATCGACCCTACCCTCACGACCTTTGACGCGATGAGCAACTACTCGTTCTACGAGGGCGGGACGGTCGATATCCCGGTCGTGCGCGAGATCTCGCCCGATATGGATCGGTTCGTTTCGGGGTGCGACGACTTCTGGATCTACTTCACGGGCGGCGTGATCGAAGAGGGCAACGCCAACCGGCTGATCACTCTGCCGCAGGCGCGCAACCGACTGCTCGGGCTGCATCTGTACCTCGCAAACGCAAAGGGGTTTCTGCACTGGGGTTACAACTACTACTACGACGTTCTGACCCACGGGATCCGCGATCCGTTCACCGATCCCTGCTTCTACCTCGGTTCGCCCGGGACGTCGTACCTCGTGTACCCCGCCGCCAACGGCAAACCCATCCCGTCCCAGCGGCTGAAAGTGACCAAAGAGGCGTTTGACGACTACGCGCTGTTCAAGGCGGTCGAAAAAAAGATCGGCAGGACGGCGGTCCTGTCGATGATAGAAGAGACGGTCGGCAAGGTCGGGGTGGACGTCGCGGTGCCCGAAGCGGGCCTGCTCCGTCTGTACGACCGGGCGCTGGATCTGCTCTGAAAAATAAGCCGGGCGGGGATATTCCCCGCCCCGTTTTTTTATCGGAACTGCATCTCCATTCTGAACTCGCGCGCCTCACCCGGCGCGATATGGAAGAGGTCGCGTTTGGTCGCAAGGTCGTCGACCTTGCCGCTGACGGCGGGCAACCCCTGCCACGGCTCGATACACACGAACCCGACGTCGACGGGCTCGCTCCAGACCCCGACGTAGGGGATCCCGGCGTAGCGCACCGTCACCGAGCGGGGCGAGGCGTCGGACTGCAGGGTGACGGCGCCGCCCGTACCCGAAAAGAACTTGGCGTCGCGGGCAAAGAGCGCGCGCGAAAGGGGCAGCGTTTTGCCGTCGGTCAAGGGGAACGGAACGCTGTTACCCGACCAGAAGAAGTCGTCGGAAAGCGTCATCTCGCAAACGTCGCCCGGTTTTTCAAACGAGAGATACCAGTCGTCGTACGCGCCGCCGTCAAGCGGGACGCGGAACCCCGGATGCCCGCCGAACCCCGCGATCAACTCGTCGGAGCCGGGATTGGCGATCTGCGCGCGGCAGAGCAGCCGATCGTGGTCGAGCGTGTAGGTCACGGTCAGGCGGAACGCGAAGGGATAGATCGCCAGCGTCTCGGCGCTCTCGGTCAGGGTCATTTGGACCGAGGTCTCGGTCGCCCGGTCGACCGCGAAGACCAGCTCGCGGGCAAACCCGTGTTTTTTCATCTCGTAGGCGCGCCCTCGGTAGACGTAGCGCCCCTCGGTAAGCCCGCCGCAGATCGGGAACAGCCAGGGCGCGTGCCGCTGCCAGTGCCCCGCCTCCGGTTGCCAGATATACTCGCAGCCGTGTGCCACGACCGAGTGCACCTCGGCGCCCTCGTCGCTGACCTTGACCGTGAGCCGGTCGTTTCGGATGGTGTAGAACATAAAACGATCTCCATTTTCTTTTGCTTTTTGAAAAAAAGACTTGCAAACGCAAAAATCTTATGCTATAATATCAGCGTTCGCACAAAAGTGCGGACGATACGGAGAGGTATCGAAGCGGTCATAACGGGTAAGCGAGCGAAAACGATACGGTGTATCGTTTTCACGAAGCGCGTAACGAAAACAAGGAGCGATGAAGGGCGTCTACGACGCACGCGCACCGCGACTATGTTTTC
>CAMJCC010000032.1 GCA_946404035.1 uncultured Clostridia bacterium
GACGTGCGGGTTCGACCCCCGCCACCGGCACCAACAGCAGAGGGCGTCCCCGTCGGGGGCGCCCTCTGCTGTTGGTGCCGACGCCGCTCCGCGTCGAACACGCCGTATTTGCGCTGCCTCGCGGCGCAAATACCAAGTTGCCGCCATCCTGTACGGTTTCGGACGATCATCCGTTAGGCGGCAACAGCGGGTAGCGGCGCTCGCGCCGCGTCGACCCCCGCCACTTCGGCGCTTGCGCCGCGTCGACCCCCGCCATCGTTCCCCGGTATCTTTTTGCGTTCTTGTTTTTTTCGTCCCCCACCGCCGCCCGTCTTTTTTTTCAAAATTGTCCGCGGGGGCTTGCAAACCGAATAAAGATACGATATAATAAAAAAGTAAGTCCCCGGCGCGGTCGCCGGCGGATCCCCGAAAGGACGGAACGATGAAGCTGATCGCGTTTGATCTCGACGGCACCCTGACGGAACATAAAACGCCGCTGAACGATGCGAACAGGGCTTTTCTTTCCGCGCTTTCCGGGCGTTACCGCCTCCTGATGATCGGGGCGGGGGACTGCGAGCGCATCTCGAGCCAGATGGGATTTTTCCCGATCGAGATCCTCGGCAACTACGGGATGCAGTACGCCAGGGTCGACGCCGACACGCGAAAACTCGTCACCCTGCGCGAGGAGCGCGTCGACTGCGACCGAAAAGCGATCGCGGAAACGGTCGACCGGCTTCGTCGCCGCTTCGGCTTCACTTCGTATTCCGGGAGTTCGGTGCTGTTCTTTCCGTCCGGGTGCGCGTGCTTTCCGGTGCTCGGGACCGACGCGACGCTGGAACAAAAACTGGCGTTCGACCCCGACGGCAGCCGCCGTCGCGCGCTGCTTCCCGAACTTCGCGCCGCTTTTCCCGATCACGAGGTCTTCGTCGGCGGTTCGACCTCGTTCGACCTCGCGCCGCGTCCCTACAACAAGTACTTCGCCCTCTCCCGGTTTTGCAGCGAGAACGGTATTTCGCAGGGAGACGTCCTCTACGTCGGTGACGACCCCGACGAGGGCGGGAACGACGAGCCGGTCTACCGCGCGGGCGTCCGGTTCGTTCGGATCGACGATTACCGCACCACCCCCGAAAAACTCGCTTTTCTTTTGCCCGCTCCCGTGGGCGCCACGGTATAAACGAAACGCAAGGAGATACTTAAAATGGCAAACGGTCAGTACGATAAGAACAACGGCGACAACTGGGACGAACAGCCGAAATACGACGGCGGCGCCGAAAAGAATAATTACCGTCAGTATACGCCCCCGACGGGAAACTCGATCTATCCCGACCGTCCCCCGCTCGACACGGAGGGCTCGACCTCCAAGATCCTTGGTTTCGTCGGTCTGTTCGTGACGCTCTGCTTCTGTCAGATCGCCGGCATCGTACTCGGGATCATCGGATTGAGTAAGGCGCGGGCGTCTGCCCGCAATCTCGGTTTCGAGACCTCCGACGCGGCGACGGGTCGGGTGCTCGGGATCGTCAATATCGTTCTCGGTGTCTTGTCCATCCTTGCTTCGATCGCGTATATCGTGTTTCTTATCGCTTCCGGCACCTTTGCCGCCATGATGGCGGACGGGGGCATAGAGGGGTTCGCTTTCTCCGCATAAAACAAAAGACCGTCGGTCAAAACCGACGGTCTTTTCGTATTTCGTCAGGCAGGGAGGAAATCTCCCGCCGGGTCGAAACCGAACCCGATCAACAGGACGTTCCGCAAAAGGAAGAAGCCGACGAACAGCGCGAGCAGGGCAAAGGTCCAGCCTCGCCCGATCCGATAGGAGAAGACGTCGCCGCGGAAAAAGGCGATCAGAGCCCGGATATAGAAGACCAAAAGGACGGGCAGCGCGATCACGACGGCGGGATTGACCCGAAACGCCGTCAGAACGTCGAAGCGGAGAAGCGACAGGACCGCGCGCGACCCGCCGCAGAACGGGCAGTAGATACGGAACAGATCGTGGAGCGGGCAGGTCACGACCGGGAACCCGGCGGCGCGGAGGCGCGCGAAAAGGAAGTAGCACCCGACGACAAGACCGAACAGCGTAAGACCGACGAGATGAAAGACGAGAAACGACCGCAGACGGTTTTTCGGCATTTTGCCCCCTCCTTTCTCATAAAAATGTGAAATGTGCGATTTCCTATTGAAAAAAAACAAAAAAACGATTATAATAAATACAGTATAGCACGTCCCGGGGCGAAAAGCAAGCCGGGACCGGGAGGAGGGACGACCGTGGGCAGTTTCGTATTAAGACGGGTAAAGGACGGCTTCGTCTTTCAACTCTACGCGCCGAACCGTCTGATCCTCTCGACCTCTCCGGTCTATATCACCGAGGACGCGTGTAAAAAAGGCATCCTGACGGTGATCGAGCAGGGCAAAAACGCGGGGGAAGCCGACCTGACCGTGTCGGGACAGCCCCTGCCGAAGACGCCGCGCTACGAGATCCTGCGCGACGCGACCGGGTCGTACCGTTTTCGGCTCCGTGCCAAAAAGGGCGACGTGATCCTGACCTCCTCCGCCTATTCCGACGCGACGCTCGCCGCGCTCGGGATCGGGATGGTGCGCGAAAACGTCGAGGACGCGCGCACCTACGCCTGGAAAAACGGGGAAGTGGTGTTGATGAACCTGCTTCACCGGGAGAAGAAAAACAAGAAGAAACCGGGGCGCACCGCCGACGTCGCCGAACTGACCATCTACACCGACCGTCCCCTGATGACCGAGGAAGATATGCAAAACGGCGGCTTCGTCGCTCACTCGGGCACTGCCGGTGAGGGGACGGACGCCGCCGCAAAGCGTGACGAGAACGATCCGATCACGGAACTGTTCGGGAAATGATCACGCCGTTTCTCCCTCGCGTGCGCTGAGCACGCGGTCGAGTTCCTCCTGGATGCGCGAACGGACAAGCTCGCAGAGCTCGGCGCGCGTCAGGTTTTCGTACTCGGCGTAGGGAATGGCTTTGAGATAGCGGATCTCGGTCACGACGCGACCTCTGATCTTGTTGGTGTTCATCGACTTCCACGAGTCGACCAGCACCACCGGGACGATCGGACATTTCGCGATCATCGCGCTGTAAAAACAGCCGTCGTGGAACTCCTGGAGCGTATTTCTGTTCTTGCCCCATTTTCCCTCGGGGAACACGATGAAGCGCCGCCCCTTGTCCCGCACCTCTTCGCCCAGTTGGCGAAGACACTTGACCTGCTGCCGCGGGCGTCTTTGGTCGATGCGGATCCCGTCGAGCAGGTCGACCGCCTCGTTGGTCGAGAAGACGCGCGAACTTTTGATCTCGATCAGGACCGAGCAGGGCTCCTTGTGATAGGTGAGAAGACCGATCGCGTCGTATTTGCCCTGATGGTTGGCGTACATGATATACCCGCCCTCGGTCGGGAGGTTCTCCTCCCCCGTGACGACGGTCTCCGTTTTCGCGTTGACGCGCAGATAGTTGACCATCTTCTGCACGTGACGGTAGCGAAAAAGCTCGTCGTACTTTTCACGGTGGCGGTGATAGTATTTCGCCTGAAAGACCATCCACAGCATCCGGAAAAAGCTCCGGACGACGACGTATTTGAAACGAAGCAACGCGCGATCCCCTCTTTCTCTTTTTCGATTGACATTATACTCCCGTTTATGAATTGAATATTAATTCCGAGCCCGAAGACGTATTAAACATCCGAAAGGAGAACGCGAATAAATGAAGCACATATTTGTTATCAACCCCGCCGCCGGTAAGACCGACTCGTCCGAGGAGATCATGCGTGCGGTAGCCGCCATCCCCGGCTACGACTGCGAGTTCTACGTCACCCAGGGACCGAGAGACGCCACCAGGTACGCGAAGACCTGGCTAGAGGAGCATCAGAGCGAACAGGCGCGCTTCTACGCCTGCGGCGGCGACGGAACGCTGAACGAAGTCGTGAACGGCGTCGTCGGGCACGAAAACGGCTCGGTCGGCGTGTATCCCTCCGGCAGCGGCGACGATTTCGTGAAATACTACGGCGGACGCGACAAGTTCCTTGATTTCAAGGAACTGCTCGACGCGCCCGAGGACGAGATCGACCTTTTGACCATTGACAACGGCAAACCCGGCGAGTTCCGTTACTCGATCAACATCACCAACTTCGGTTTCGATACCACGGTCGCCAAGACCATGATCAAGGTCAAACGCAAGAAGATCATCGGCGGCAAGCACGCCTACGTGACCGGCGTCGTCACCGGGCTCATCAAGGCGATGCGCAACAAGTGCGAGATCACGGCGGACGGCGAGCGCGTCGACACCAAGGGACGCATCCTGCTCTGCACGCTGGCAAACGGCGGATACGTGGGCGGCAGCTTCTTCTGCGCTCCCCGCGCCGATAACCACGACGGGCTGATCGAGGTCACGGCGTTCCGTCCTCTGTCCCGGATCACGTTCGTGCGTCTGCTCGGCGCCTACACCAACGGCACGCACCTCGACGATCCGCGCTTCCAGAAATACATCACCTACCGCCGCGCCAAGGAAGTGACCGTCAAGGCGCCCGAGGGCTTCTCGATGTCGGTCGACGGCGAGATCGTCGACGGGACCGAGTTCAAGATCGGCATCGCGCCGAAAGCCATCCGCTTTGCCGCGCCGAAGGGCTGCGTCCTGATCGCCGGCAGAAAGGGCGAAACGGTCGGCTCCGCCCCTGCGGAGACCCCTGCGGAAGCCCCCGCCGTTGAGGAGACCCCCGCGGAACCCGCGACGGTCTGATCAAAAGAAACAACTCAAAACGGGCGGGTCGAACGACCCGCCCTCTGTTATACCCGAAAAAGACCGGGCGCAAAATCGCGCCCGGTCTTGCTTTTTACTCTTCCTCTTTGACGTTGACTTCCGTCTTTTCGTTTTTGATGTGGACGTCCATCTGCTGATAGGGGATCTTGATGCCCGCGGCGTCCAGCGTGGTCTTTCCGTCCTCGATCAGGTCGAAGTAGGTCGGCCAGTAATCGGCGCTCCGGACCCAGACGCGGACGATCAGCTCGACCCCGTTCTGTCCGTTGTTCATCACGCGCACCATCGGCGCGGGATCTTTCAGGATGACCCGTTTCTTTTTGCAGAGTTCGAGCAGCAGTTTCTGCGCGCGGACGCGGTCGTCCTCGTATCCGATGGGGAAGGTCAGGTCGATGCGGCGCGTCGTCTTGACCGAGTAGTTGACCACCACGGCGGAGGACGCCGTCCCGTTCGGGACCACCACGACCTTATTGTCCGGGGTGCGCAGACGCGTGGAGACCAGCCGGATGTCCTCGACCGTTCCCGAGTAGCCCGCCACCTCGATAAAATCGTCGAGACGGAAAGGACGCGTGACGATGATGAGAACGCCGCCCGCGATATTCCCCAGCGCGCCGTTGACGGCAAGACCGATGGTGACGCCCCCGGCGGCAAGCAGCGCGGCAAGCCCCGACGTGTCGATCCCGACGTAGGCGACCAGCGCGACGCCGATCAAAACCTTTACGACCACCCGCACGACGTAGATCACCGTGCGCGAGACCGTCTTGTCGATCTTGTTCTTTTTCTCGGAACGTCGCAGGATCAGCCGCGAGACCAGATTGACGATGCGGAACGATACGAAGAGGATGATCAGCGCGACGGCGATCCGAAGACCGTGCGTGCGCGTCCATTCCCAAAGGATCGCTTTGATTTCTTCCCAAGTAGGCATTTTGTTTCTCCTAATCGTTGTTACGGGTATATTTTACCACCAAACGGGTGCTTTTGTCAAACGCTTTCTTTCAAAGGATCAGCATAGCGTCGCCGAACGAGAAGAAGCGGTAGCGTTCTTTGACCGCGGTTTCGTACGCTTTCAGGATGCGTTCGCGCCCGGCGAGCGCCGAGACCAGCATCAGCAGCGTCGACTGCGGCAGGTGAAAATTGGTGATCAGCGCGTCGACCGCGCGGAAGCGGTAGCCGGGGTAGATAAAGATCCCGGTATCGCCCTCGGTCGCGTGGACGACCCCGTTCTCGTCCGCCACGCTTTCGAGCACCCGGCAGGAAGTGGTCCCGACCGCGACGACCCGCCCGCCCGCGGCGCGGCGGCGGTTGATCTCTGCGGCGGCATCCCCGTCGATGTGAAAATGTTCGGTGTGCATCAGGTGGTCGGCGATCTTCTTTTCCTTGACGGGGCGGAAGGTCCCGAGCCCGATATGCAGGGTCACCTCGGCGTATCCCACGCCCTTTTCGCGGATGCGGTCAAGCAGTTCGGGGGTGAAATGCAGTCCCGCGGTCGGCGCGGCGGCGGAGCCCTCCTCCTTGGCGTAGACGGTCTGATACCTCGAGAGGTCTTTCTGCTTCTTGCGGATGTAGGGAGGGAGGGGAAGTTCGCCGATCCGGTCGAGCAGCTCGTAGTCGGTTTTGAAGCGCGAACGGTCGTAATCGAACGAAACGACCCGGTTCCCGTCGTCTTTGACCTCCTCGACCGTCACGCGAAGAAGCCCGTCGCCGAACAGCAGGACGGCGCCCTCTCTGGCACGCTTGCCGGGACGGACCAGCGTTTCCCAGCGCCCGGGAGCAAGCGATTTCAGAAGCAAAAGTTCCATCGGGCTCCCGGTCTTTTCGGTCACGCCGAGCAGCCGCGCGGGAATGACCCGGGACGAATTGACGACCAGGATATCTTCGGGACGGAGAAAGTCGATGATCTCGGAGAAAACGTGATGCTCCGGCGCGTCCTTGGACCGGTCAAGCACCATCAGGCGAGAACTGTCTCGACGTTCGGCGGGGGTCTGCGCGATCAGTTCCTCCGGGAGTTCGTAGTCGAAATCGGAGGTCAGAAGTCCCGTCGGGACCTTTTCGTTCACAATAATATCGGTATTCATAAGCACCCCTTTCAGATGCGGGAACATACAATGGAATATGGGACCGTTTCGTCAAACGGCGCACGTCGCCGGGGAGGAAATACAAAATGGAAAGACCGCTTTTTCGCGGCGTTTGCACCGCGCTCGTCACGCCGTTCTCCGACGGGGAATTGGACCTTGAAACGTTCCGCTTTCTGATCGACCTGCAGCTCGGCGCGGGGACCGACGCGCTCTGCGTCGCCGGAACGACCGGGGAGGCGGCGACCCTGACAGACCTCGAATGGGAGCGACTGCTTGCCGCCGCGGTCGAGGGGGTGGGTGGAAAGATCCCCGTGATCGTCGGGGTCGGATCCAACGCGACCTCCCGTGCCGTCGCTCTTGCAAGACGGGCTAAAGCGGGCGGCGCCGACGGCGTGCTCGCCGTCACGCCCTACTATAACCGGGGTACGAGCGACGGGATCGTCGCGCACTATCACGCGATCGCCGACGCGGGTCTGCCCGTGATCGTCTACAACGTCCCCGGCAGGACCGGGGTCGACCTCTCGGTCGAACTGTACCGACGGATCGCGGCTCATCCCGGGATCGCCGGGGTCAAGGAGGCGGGGGAGGGGTACGAGCGACTGCTCGATTATTTCGCCGCGTTCGGGGACGGTCTGCCGCTCTACACCGGTTGCGACGCGGCGATCTTGCCGGCGGTCTCGCTCGGCGCGGCGGGCGCGGTGTCGGTCGTTTCCAACCTGATCCCGCGGGAGACCCGCGAACTCTACCTTGCCGCGTCAAGGGGGGATCTCATAGAGGCAAGGCGGCTGACGGCGCTTCGGCTCCCTCTGATCCGCGCTCTGTTTGCCGAGACCAACCCGGCGCCCCTAAAGCGCGCGATGGAACTCTGCGGGCTCTGCCGCGGCGAGCTCCGCTTGCCGCTTTCGCCCGTCGGTCGGGACCTGTCGGACCGGTTGGCTTCGCTGCTCGGGATGGGTCGATAAAAAACCGTTGCGCTCGGCGGGCGGATATGCTATACTGTGTATAGAAACCGTTTTCGCCGTTTTCCCGTACCATCATAGCACAGCGCCCGCGCAAAGTCAACCGTGCGGACCGAAAAACGGCGCAAGACGAAGAAAAGAGGGGGATCCGATGAAACAGCGCGGACCGACCGACGTCTATCTTTGCTCCGCCGTGCCAGACGGCGGAATATATCACTACGCCCTGTCGCGGCGCGGCGAACTGACCCTGCTCGACACGCTCCCGCTCCCGTCCCCGAACTACCTGATCTTCGACGGCGACACGGCGTACGCGACGCTCTCCCGCCCTTTCCGGGACAAAGAAACAAGCGGCTTGATCCGGCTATCGGTCGCCCCGGACGGCGCGTTATCCCGTGCGGGCGAGATCATCCCGACCGACGGGGAGGGCGCGTGTCATCTCGCGTTTGACGAGGGCGATCTCTACGCCGCGAACTACGGCTCCGGCAGCGTGGTCAGGATCGGACGGCCCCCCGTGCTCCACGAGGGGAACGGACCCGACCCGATCCGCCAGGAGGCGCCCCATTGCCACGGCGTGTTTTTTTCGCCGGACAGGCGGTATTTGCTGACGTGCGACCTTGGGCTGGATACCGTCTTCGTCTACGACCGGGAACTGAACGAGGTGTCGCGCGCAAAGGTGCCGGACGGGGCGGGGTGCCGCCACCTGGTCTTCTCCCGCGACGGGCGCTTCGTCTACGTTGAAAACGAGATGGGCTGTTCGGTCACGGTCTTCCGATGGGAGGACGGGCGGCTGCTTTACCGCTCGACCTGCCCGACCCGGACCTACCGTCCGCACGACGGACCCGACAAGGGCTCCGCGATCAAACTGTCGGAAAACGGTCGGCGGCTCTATATCACCAACCGGGGCGAGAACGAGGTGGTCGTCCTCTCCTGCCGGGGCGAAAAACTCCGCGTGATCGGACGCGCGCCGACCGGCGGCGACGAGCCGCGCGATTTCTCCCTGCTCGCGGGCGAACGCTATGGGATCGTGACCAATCAGTTTGGGAACAGTTTTCGGCTCTACCGCGTGAGGGGATTTAGGAAAAACCGTCTTGTCCCCCTGCAGACCCTCCCGCTCCCCGAGGCGATCTGTGTGACCGAACGGCCGGGGAAGTGATCGGCGTCCTCCGCGCCCGAAAAATGGGAAAAGTAAGGGTAAAACCCCTTGCTTTTCTCTTTTTTTTATGTTATACTGTATAAGCAAAAATATGCGTTTACGGAGGTTTGCCGTTTATGTCGGATACAAGGTCGTTTTACGAAAAGGCGCGGGATCCCGCGTTTTGGGAAACGGTGCGTACCTCGCCGGACTACGCCCGGATCCGGGAGTATCTCCTTTCGGAATGGAAAGAGTACGCCGATTGCGTCATCCCGGCGCTGAAGTTCAGCGATTACCGCAAGTTCTTCGACAGCGGTGAACGCGATACCTACGAGAACAGCTACTATCTGCGCCGCCAGATCATGATCGTTTCGTCGTTTTTGGCGGCGATCTATCCCGACCGCCCCGAATACCTGACGCGGCTCGAGGACGCGCTGTTTGCCGTCGCAAGCGAATACAGCTGGTGTCTTCCCGCGCACGTCGCGAGCGTTACGGCCGACGATCCCCTGTATCTGATCGACCTGTTCGCCGCCGAGACCGGCGCCGCGTTCGGCGAGATCTCCCTGATGCTCGGGGGACGGCTCTCGCCCCTGATTCGCGGGATGATGAAGCGGGAGGTCGAGAGACGGATCATCGACCCGTACTGCTCGGGGAAAAAGTACTGGTGGCTGACCACGACCAACAACTGGGCGGCGGTCTGCGCCGGCGGTATCGCCACCGCGGTCTGGTGCTTCCGTCCCGATATCTTCCCGCAGCTGTTGCCGCGCTTCCGCTTTTCGATGGACAGTTTCCTTTCGGGGTACGGCGACGACGGGTTTTGTCTTGAGGGCATCGACTACTGGATCTACGGTTTCGGCTATTTCCTCTGCTACGCCGAACTGGAACGCTACGCAACGAACGGAGAATACGACTATTTCAAGGACCCGAAGGTCCGGAAGATCGCGACCTACGCGCAGAAAGTCATCATCAACGCGCCCGACGTGACGGTCAGTTTCTCGGACGGCTCGACCAGGGAGGGCGTTTCCGCCGGAAGACTGCATTTTCTGCGCAACGAGTTCGGCGATGATATCGAACTGCTCCCGCCGCGTTTCCCGCGGTTCGTCCGCGGATGCGCCAACTATTCGCTCGCCTCGCGTGAGATCGCGTGGTTCGATCCGGATCTCGGCGTCGAGCCGGTGAAAGAAAACATCGTCTACCGCGCCGAGAACGCGGAGTGGTGGATCGTCAAGAACCCGTCGTTCGGCTTCGCCGCAAAGGCGGGGCACAACGACGAGCCGCACAACCACAACGACGTCGGGTCGTTCATCGTTGCCAAAGACGGAAAACAGGTCTTCGGCGACCTCGGCGCGGGGCTGTATACCCGCCAGTATTTCCGCAATTCGACCCGCTATCAGATCATCAACTGCTCCTCTCTCGGGCACTCGGTGCCGTATTTCGGGGAGGTCGTGCAGCAATACGGGCGCGACTACCGCGCCGAAAACGTCGAATACGGCGAAAACACCTTTTCGTTCGACCTTGCCGGCGCTTACGGCGACGATAAACTTCCCGCGTTCTCGCGTACCTTTACCGTCACGCCCGCGTCGGTCTCCGTGTCCGACCGCTTTGATTGGAGAGGGGAAGCCCCCGCCGTCGAACGGTTTATGCTCTGGGACGAACCGACCGTCACGAAAGACGGCTTCACCGTCGACGGTCTGACCTGCCGGCTGGCGGGCAAGGTGAAAAAGATCGCCGCCGTTCCCTTTGACTACGAGATCCATCATTCGGGCGGCGCGACCCGCCGGGCGTGGTTCATCGACGCCGAACTGGAGACGGGCGCCGACGGCTGCACGCTCACGATCACGTTCTGACACACGGAAAACGAAAGGAGAGCCGGGATGTCCCTCTATGACGTCTTGTACCGGGACGGCGACGTGATCGTCGTGAACAAATCGCCCGGGTTACTCTCCCAACCCGACAGGAGCGGAGATCCCGATCTTCTGACCCTGCTGTCGCGCGAGATCGGGCGACCCGTTTATCCGGTCCACCGTCTTGACCGCGGGGTCGGCGGGCTGGTCGCCGTGGCGGCAAATCAGCGCGCGGCGGGCTTTCTGTCTGCGCAACTCTCCGAGGATAACGGTCGGTTCCGCAAGGAATATCTGACCGTCGTTCACGGTCGGTTTGAACAAACTGAGGGGGAACTCTCCGACTGTCTTCTTCACGAGGAGCGCCGCCGGATCACCCGCGTCGTCCCGGAGGGGACGCCGGGGGCGAAAGACGCGCGACTCGCCTACCGCGTGCTCGGGGAGAGCGACGCCGAGGGCGTTTTACTGTCGCTTGTCGCGGTGCGGCTCTTTACCGGGCGGACGCACCAGATCCGCGCGCAGCTGTCGAACGCCGGGCACCCCGTCGCGGGAGACGGCAGATACGGCGCGCACGACCGCTTTCCGCCGATCGCCCTCTTTTCGTCCCATCTGTCTTTTCCGCATCCCGAAACGGGAAAGCTCTTACGCTTTTCGGCACGGCCGACCCGGTCTCCGTTCGACCGTTTTTCGATCGTTTTTCCGGAGGAGAAAGGTGTTTTCGATGACTGACGCAGAGAGAAAAAGTGGGCAAATGCCCGTGACCGACGAGGGCTTCGCCTCCCGCACCGCCCGTCTGATCGGGGAGGACGGCGTCGCGCGCCTCAAAAATTCCACGGTCATGATCCTCGGGCTCGGCGGCGTCGGCGGGTACGTACTGGAGGGGCTTGCGCGCGCAGGCGTCGGGCGCTTTATCCTTGCAGACTGCGACGTTTTCACCGAAAGTAACCTGAACCGCCAGATACTCGCGACCCGCGACGCCATCGGAAGAAAGAAGACCGAGGTCGCCCGCGAGCGTGTCAGCGCGATCGACCCGGAGGCGGAGGTTTTGACCTTTGACGCGTTCCTTGACGCCGCGACCGTTCCCGAACTTTTCTCGCGGGGCGATATCTCGTTCTGCGTCGACGCCGTCGACAACGTCACGGCGAAGATCGCCGCGATCACCGAGGCGAAAAAACGGAATATCCCCGTTCTGACCTGCGCCGGGACCGGAAATCATCTCGACCCCACGAGCTTCGTTGTGGGGGATATCGAAAAATCGTCGGTCTGCCCGCTCGCGCGGGTGCTTCGCACCGAACTCCGCCGCCGCGGGATCCGCGGGGTGACCGCTCTTTGGAGCACCGAACCCCCCGTTAAGGAAACGGCGGGGGACGGCGGTCGCCTGCCGCCCGCCTCGATCTCCTACGTCCCGTCGGTCGCCGGGCTCATCATCGCCGGATACGTGATCCGCACGCTTGCGGGGGTCGCCGATCCGGCAGAAAATAAAAAGGATGTACCGTTATGAAAAGGAAAAACGTACTGATCCTTCTTCTCGTGTTTATGCTCCTGCTCACGCCGTCCTGCATTCTTTTCGTGCGGGCGCTCGAGACCTCGCCTTTCCCCGAACGGGAAAAGATCACCGGGGTCGAGATGCGGTTTGAAGCGAGCGGGGGAGTGAAAGCGGACGGAGCGATGCCGCACTCGGTCGAGGCGGACGCCCCGGAGGTCGCTTTGCTCTACACGATCTTCACGTGCGCCAAGCGCGTGCCGCGCCGGACGCTGCCCGACAAATACGCCTCCTACCGGCTGACTTTCCGCGGCGAGCGTCCCGACGAGGTTTTAACGCTCTACGTCGACGCGTCGGACCTCTCGCTCTACGTTCTGACGTCGGGAAAGAAACTCTACCGTCTTTCGATGCCGACGACGACCCACCGCAACACGGTACTAACGCCGTCCGCCGCGTCGTTCTCGCTTGACGGAGAGGAGGTCGTTCCCCCCTACGATTATCCCGAAGACGCGAACGGTCCTACCGGCATCGCCGAGATCAAGCTCGCGGCGTGGCGCATCGCGACCGAGTTCGTCTTTTCGTGCGAGAGCGCCGCGGTGAAATACCGGCTCTACGACGCGTCCGGCAATCAACTTTCCGAGACGGAGGACGTCTCCGAGATCGTATCGCAAAACCCCGATCGCGTGCAGATGGACGTTTCGGCGGACCTTTCGGGCGGCATCTCGGTCACGCTCCACTACCTTCTGACAGTTCAGAAGTGAGGGCGGCGTAATGGCTTTGGAACGCGACGAATACGAGGAAAAACGCTGTCTGCTCAATATGACCGATCCGGAGGATAAGCGGGCGAATACCGAGCGGATCCCCATCCGCCACGTGATCGACAAACTCGACCGCGCGCTCGCGCACGGAGACACCGCCGAGGGGATGCGCCTGCTCGACTATTGGCTCCGAGAAGCCGCGGCGCTCGGCGACGAGGACGGCGAACTCTCGCTTGCAAGCGAGATGATGGGGTTGTCCCGTCGGACGAACGAAAAGGATAAGGGGCTCGCCGCCGTCGCGCGCGGGCTCGAACTGCTTGAAAAAAGCGGTCTTTCGGATACGGTATCGGGCGCGACCGTTCTGTTGAACGCCGCCACGACCAAAAAACATTTCGGCGACGCCGCGGGCGCTCTGCCGCTCTATTCCCGTGCGGAACGGGTCTATCTTGCCCGGCTCCCCGCGGGGGACGGACGGCTCGGCGGGCTGTACAACAACTACGCCTCCTCGCTTGCCGAGACCGGCGACCGGAAAAAAGCCGAAGAATACTATGAAAAGGCGCTTGCCGTGATGGAACAGCTCGGCGCCGACGGTCGGACCGGCGTTGCCGTGACTTCGGTCAACCTCGCCGACTTTTACGCGACGGGGGACGATCCGGACAGGGACGAAAAGATCAACGCCGCCCTGGAACGAGCCTGGACTTCGCTCGACGCGCCCGACGCGCCCCGCGACGGGGAATACGCCTTCGTCGCGTCAAAATGCGCCCCGGCGTTCTCCTACTACGGCTGGTTTTTCGCCGCCGCAGAACTCGAAAAAAGAATGAGGGAGATCCATGAACGGAATTGAACTCGCCGAACGGTTCTATCTGACCTACGGGCGCGACCTGATCGAGGCGACCGTCCCCGACGCCGTCCACCGGATCGCCGTGGGGATCGCGGGGCAGGGGTCGGAGTGCTTCGGCTACGACGACGAGATCTCGCGTGACCACGACTATGAGCCGGGGTTCTCGATCTGGCTCACCGACGAGGACGATATCAAACTCGGCGTGAAACTCGCGCGCGCTTACCGCGCGCTCCCTCGGGAGTTCGCGGGCGTGAAACTGCAATTGAAGACCGGGGAGAATTCTCGTTTCGGCGTGTCCACCGCCGACGGCTTTTTCCGTTCTACCGTGGGACGGACCGACGTTCCGACCGACCCCCTCGACTGGATGACCATCCCCGATCACGCGATCTCCGTCGCCGTGAACGGCAAGATCTTTCGCGACGACGCGGGCATCATGACGGCACGCCGCGACGGCTTCCGCTACGGGATGCCGGGCGACGTCCGCACGCAGAAACTCGCCGCCCGCCTTGCCCTGATGGCGCAGGCGGGGGACTACAACTACCCGCGTATGCTCTCCCGCGGCGACGAAGCGGCGGCGCGGCTCGCGGTCTGCGAGTACGTCCGACACGCCATCGCCGCCGTGTATCTTGTCGCCGGGGAACCGCGCCCCTACTACAAGTGGCAGTTCCGGGGACTTTCCGACCTGCCTTGCCTTTCCGGGACGAGGGAACCGCTTGCGCGGCTGCTTACCGGGGGTGATCGGGAAGCGACGCTTTCCGCGATGTCCGCCGTCAACTCCGCGATCACGCGCGAACTCGGCGCCGAGGGGACGCCGCTCGATCGGCTGGCGCAGGAGATGCACGCCGCGATCAGCGATCGCAGGATCCGGGAACTGCATCTGATGGAATACGGCGCCGACTGACGCA
Organism: uncultured Clostridia bacterium; assembly: GCA_946404035.1. Classification (GTDB taxonomy): domain Bacteria; phylum Bacillota; class Clostridia; order Oscillospirales; family CAG-272; genus UBA1740. The sequence goes on from CAMJCC010000032.1 coordinate 14,742, forward strand.
TATTATCACCCCCTTTTTTGCATTTTTCCCGAAAAACCCCCGATATTTTCGGGAAAAACACTTGACACGCCCCCGGGGGGTGTGTATAATATGGAATAATTATGCTCGGGGCAAGCCCGAAGAACGAGGTGATCCAATGAAAACAAGAACCCTGAACCAGAAACAGTTGCAGGATCTGACGCTGACCGCGGTGCTCGCGGCACTGGTCCTGCTACTGGGATTTACGCCGCTCGGATATCTGCGCGTCGGCGCGATCAGTATTACCTTTCTGACCATCCCCGTCGCCATCGGCGCGATGGTCGTCGGACCCTCCGCGGGGCTGTTCCTCGGAACGCTGTTCGGCGTCACCAGTCTGATCCAGGCGATCACGGGCGATCCGGTCGGGCAGACTTTGCTCGGCGTCAACCCGTTTCTGACCGGATGCCTCTGCATCATCCCCCGCGCTCTGATGGGGTATCTGACCGGCGTCCTTTTCAAACTCTACCGCAAATGGATCAAGGGTGAGCAGGTCTTCCCGATGATTGCCGGCGGCGCGACCGCGTCGCTGCTCAACACGATCTTCTTCATCGGCGGGTTTATCGGTTTTTACCTGATCTACCGCAACCATCCCGATTTTGCCAATTATTCGGTCTGGGCGATCATCATTTCGGCTCTGACGCTGAACGCACTGATCGAACTGGCGACCGGGATCGTGGTTTCGGCGGCGATCTCCCGCGCGCTGGTCCAGTTCCTGCCCGGGAGCCGTACCCGCGCCGTGGAGCGCGACGAATGGTACGCCGAAACGGCGGAGGAAAAAGCCGCGACCGAACCGCAGGAAAACGGGGAAGAGAAGAACGACTGAATAACGGCGCAGCCGGACGAGAGGAGGGGAACTATGCTTTCCGATATCTCAAAAAAGCGTCTGTTCCTGCTCGATCTGGACGGGACGCTCTATCTGGACGAAACGCTCTTTGACGGAACGCTCCCGTTCCTCTCCCGCGTGAAAGAGATCGGCGGGCGGGTCCTCTACCTCACCAACAACTCCTCGCGCGGCGTCGGCGCGTATATCGAAAAGATGGCGCGGCTCAAGATCACGGCGACCGAGGACGATTTTCTGACCTCGACTGACGCGACGGTCCGCTATATCGAAAAAAACCATCCGAAAACGCTCTTTTACGTCGCCGGGACGCGGTCGTTTTGCGAGCAACTCGCCGCGGCGGGGATCCCCGTTACGACCGACCGTAACGACCCGAAGATCGGCGGAGTTTTGCTCGGGTTCGATACCGAACTGACCTTCTCGAAACTCGAGGACGTCTGCATCCTGCTCCGGCGCGACATCCCGTATCTGGCGACCAATCCCGACCTCGTCTGCCCGACTTGGTACGGTTCGGTGCCCGATTGCGGCTCGGTCTCCGCGATGCTGAAAAACGCGACGGGTAAAACGCCGCGCTTCATCGGAAAACCGGAACCCGATATGATCCTGCTCGCGCTGGAAAAGACGGGCTACGGGAAATCCGACGCTCTGATGATCGGCGATCGGGTCTATACCGATATCGCCGCGGGCGTTCACGCCGGGATCGATACGGTCCTCGTCCTCTCCGGCGAGGGAACCGTCGCCGACGCGGAAAAATCGGACGAAAAGCCGACCTGGATCCTGCCCGATATCTCGTTCGTCACGCGGCAACTATCCTGAAACGGTTATTCATTTATCACGCGCCCGTGGCGGAATTGGCAGACGCGCCGGATTTAGGTTCCGGTCTGTAAGGGTGCAGGTTCAAGTCCTGTCGGGCGCACCAAACGGAGGGGAGAGGTCGTTTTTTCGATCTCTCCCCTCCGTTCGGTGTGCTCCACAAAGTGTATAGAACCTGCACCGAAAACGCGCGGCGGAGCCGTGC
>CAMJCC010000033.1 GCA_946404035.1 uncultured Clostridia bacterium
CAGAGAGTCGGTGGACGGTGCGAACCGACGGCAAGTGATCCGAACGCCCATCCCTTCCGAGCCGGAGAGCCGAACACGAAAGCAAGTAAGCGTCTCCCGTGATCGCCGCGTTAAGGCATAGGGATTGTTTGATCCCGAAAGAGGTCGTCGCAAGACGGCAATTTGAGTGGTACCGCGAGTGTTTTACACCCGTCTCAAAGGAAAACTTTGAGGCGGGTTTTGTTTTTTACCCGAAAGGAGAACAGTATGGCAAATACCGTTGAGACCGAAAAACTGAAAGAGGTCGCCGTCCGTATCCGCGAGATGCGGGATATCTCGGGCTATACCGTGTCCGAGATGGCAAAGAAGACCGAGGTGACGGAAGCGGAGTACCGCGCGTTTGAGAACGGCGAGGTCGACTTCCCCTTTACCTTTATCCACAAGTGCGCCCTTGCTTTCGGGATCGGGATCACCGACCTGCTCGAGGGGCAGAGCGCCCACCTGTCCTCCTACACCGTCACGCGGCGGGGCGAGGGGCAGGAAACGGCGAAAGAAGACGGCATCGAGATCAAGAACCTGGCGCCCTTCTTCCGTAAGAAGATCGCCGAGCCGTACTGGGTCCGCTACGAATACAGCGAAGAACTGCAGGACAAGCCCGTCCACCTGACCAAACACTCGGGGCAGGAGTTCGACCTCGTGATGAAAGGGCAACTGAAAGTGCAGATCGGCGACCACGTCGAACTGCTCTCTGAGGGCGACAGCATCTACTACAACAGTTCGACCCCGCACGGGATGATCGCCGTGGGCGGCGAGGACTGCCTGTTCGTCGCGGTGGTCCTGCCCGGCGAGGACGTCGAGGAAAAAGTCGTGCGCAGCAGTCTGGTGCCGAACGTCCTCCCGACCCACAAAACGGTGGGCGAACAGTTCATCGACACGACCGAGGACGAAAACGGGCTCTGCACCGGGATCTCCTTTAAAAATGAAGACAAGTTCAACTTCGGTTTCGACGTGGTGGACGTGATCGCCAAGCGCAGCCCCGACAAACTGGCGATGCTCCACGTCGACCGCGACCACGTCGAGCGCCGCTTCAGTTTTAACGACGTCAAGCGCGCGTCCAACCAGTGCGCCAACTACTTCAAGTCGATCGGCATCAAACGCGGCGACCGCGTGATGCTGGTCTTGAAACGCCACTACCAGTTCTGGTTCTCGATCCTCGCGCTCCACAAACTCGGCGCGATCGCGATCCCCGCGACCGACCAGCTGCAGAAGCACGACTACGAGTACCGCTTCACCGCGGCGGGCGTCTCCGCTATCGTCTGCTCGACCGACGGCGACACCGCGAACCAGATCGAACTGGCGGAGGCGGCGGTCGGGAAACTCGACCACAAGCTGCTGGTCGGCGGATCGCGCGAGGGATGGCACGATTTCGACGCGGAGTACCCGCTGTACAGCACGCACTTCTACCGCACCGACGAGACCCCGTGCGGGCGCGACCCGATGCTGATGTTCTTTACCTCCGGCACGACGGGCTATCCCAAGATCGCGGTCCACAGCTACCAGTACCCGCTGGGACACTATATCACGGCGAAATACTGGCACGGCGTGTCCGAGGACGGACTGCACCTGACCATCTCGGACACCGGCTGGGGCAAGGCGCTCTGGGGCAAACTCTACGGTCAGTGGCTGTGCGAGGGCGCGGTCTTCGTCTACGATTTCGACCGTTTCTCCGCCGCCGACATCCTGCCGATGTTCGCCAAATACCACATCACCAGTTTCTGCGCGCCGCCGACCATGCTCCGCATGATGGTGAAAGAGGATATCTCGAAATACGATCTCTCCTCCATCAAGCACATGACCACGGCGGGCGAGGCGCTGAACCCCGAGGTCTACTACCAGTTCGAGCGCGCCACCGGCTTGCAGACGATGGAGGGCTTCGGGCAGACCGAGACCACGCTCTCGATCGGCAACCTGCTGGGCGGGACGCATAAGATCGGGTCGATGGGCAAACCCAGCCCGCTCTACGACGTCGACATCGTCGATCCCGACGGCAACCCCGTCCCGGTCGGCGAGACCGGCGAGATCGTCATCCGCGTCGGGGACAAGCCGCCCTGCGGTCTGTTCCTCGGGTATTATAAAGATGAAGAAAAGACCCGCGAGGTCTGGCACGACGGCTACTACCACACCGGCGACACGGCGTGGCGCGACGAGGACGGCTTCTTCTGGTATGTCGGGCGCATCGACGACGTCATCAAATCGTCGGGCTACCGCATCGGGCCGTTCGAGATCGAGTCGGTCATCATGGAACTCCCCTACGTCCTCGAATGCGGCGTGTCCCCCGAACCCGATCCCGTCCGGGGTCAGGTGGTCAAGGCGAGCGTGGTGCTGGTCCCCGGGACCGAGCCGACCGAGGAGCTGAAAAAGGAGATCCAGAACTACGTCAAGCGGAATACGGCGCCCTACAAATACCCCCGCATCGTGGTCTTCCGCGACAGTCTGCCCAAGACCATTTCGGGCAAGATCCAGCGCAACAAACTCTGAGGGACGGGCAATTTCGGTTTTTTTCGCTTCCCTATTGACAAACCGGAGGTTGTGTGCTACAATACCACTATAATTTGAAAGGCGATGACGGAAAGGGTCTTCAAATACGGCCTCAAGAGAGATGGCGGGCGGTGCGAGCCATCGGCACGGTTTGAGGGTTGTAGTTCCGGAGCCGGAGGGAAGAAAGCCGCAAGGCAAGTAGAACCCCCCCGTGACTGCTGCGTAAAGGCATAGGGATTATTATGATCCCAAGAGAGGTCGTCGCAAGACGGCAATTTGAGTGGTACCGCGAGTGTTGATCACCCGTCTCAAAGCACAACTTTGGGACGGGTGCGTTTTTTTCGGATCCGTCCGCCGAGGAGGAAAACAAATGAGCAATCAAACGACCGATCTTGCGTCCCGTATCCGGGAGATGTCGGGGCGTATCCGCGCCCTGCGCGAGATCGAGGGTCTTTCGCCCGAAAAGATGGCGGAATTGACCGGGGTCACGACCGAAGAATACCTGGCTTGCGAGGCGGGCGACCGCGACCTGAACTTCGCGTTCCTCTACCGCTGCGCCGGCGCGCTCTCGGTCAACGTCACCGATATCATCGAGGGCTCCAGCCCGACCCTGAAATCCTGCACCGTGACGCGGGCGGGCAAGGGTCAGGAGATCGCCCACGCGCACGGGATGACCTACTTCAATATGGCGTACGCGTTCCGCAACCGGATCGCGGAGCCGCTGTTCGTCGTCAGCACCTACTCCGAGGAGGCGCAGAGCAAACCCATCGAACTGACCACCCACGCAGGACAGGAATGCGACCTGGTGATCGAGGGTCAGCTTTTGGTGCAGGTCGGGCGTCACCGCGAGATCCTGAACCCGGGCGACAGCATCTACTACGACAGTTCGGCGCCGCACGGGATGATCGCCGTAGGCGGACGCGACTGCTCGTTCTACGCCATCGTCCTGAACCCGACGGGCGAACCCATCCCCGAACTCTCAAACAAGGCGGCGCAGCAGACCGAACCCTCGCGCCCCGAGCCCAAGCGCGACGAGAGCGGGATGATCTACAAGAACTTCATCGACGTCGAGGAGGACGAGAACGGCACCCCGACCAAGATCAGTTTCAAGAACACCGAGCATTTCAACTTTGCTTTCGATATCATCGACGCGATCGCAAAGAAGTCGCCCGATAAACTGGCGATGCTCCACGTCGACCGAGAAAAGGTCGAGCGCCGCATCACTTTCAAGGACCTGCAGCGCGGCTCCAACCAGTGCGCCAACTACTTCAAGTCGCTCGGCATCAAACGCGGCGACCGCGTGATGCTGGTCTTAAAACGCCACTACCAGTTCTGGTTTGCGATCCTGGGTCTGAACAAACTCGGCGCCATCGGGATCCCCGCGACCAACCAGCTTCAGGAGCACGACTTCGAGTACCGGTTCAACTCCGCCGGCGTGTCCGCGATCATCTGTACCGCGGACGGCGACACCGCGCATCAGGCGGACCTTGCCGCCGCGAAATGCCCCACGCTGAAAAACAAGCTGATCGTCAACGGCGAGCGTGAGGGCTGGCGGAATTTCAACGAGGAATACACGCTGTACAGTTCCCACTACGAGCGCAAAGCCGACGCCCCGGGCGGCGACGATATGATGCTGATGTTCTTCACGTCGGGCACCTCTGGCTATCCCAAGATCGCGACCCACAACTACAAGTACGCGCTGGGTCACTTCCACACCGCGAAATACTGGCACACCGTCGACCCCGACGGACTGCACCTGACCATCTCGGACACCGGCTGGGCAAAATCCATGTGGGGCAAACTCTACGGACAATGGCTGTGCGAGGCGGGGATCTTCGTCTACGATTTCGACCGCTTTGACGCCGCCGACATCCTGCCGATGTTCGCCAAGTACCACATCACCAGTTTCTGCGCGCCCCCGACCATGCTCCGCATGATGGTGAAGCAGGATATTTCCAAATACGATTTCTCCTCGGTCCGTCACATGACCACGGCGGGCGAGGCGCTGAACCCCGAGGTCTACCGCCAGTTTGAAAAGGCGACGGGTCTTCAGATCCGCGAGGGCTTCGGACAGTCCGAGAGCACGATGATCATCGGCAACCTGATCGGCGCGCCGCACAAGATCGGCTCGATGGGCAAACCCGCCCCGATCTACGACGTGGATCTGCTGGATCCCGACGGGAAACCCGTTCCCGTGGGCGAGACCGGCGAGATCGTGGTGAGGGTCGCGGACGGCGCGCCCTGCGGGCTCTTCACCGGGTACTACCGGGACGAGGAGAAGACCCGCGAGGTCTGGCACGACGGCTACTACCACACCGGCGACACGGCGTGGCGCGACGAGGACGGCTTCTTCTGGTACGTCGGGCGCATCGACGACGTCATCAAGTCGTCGGGCTACCGCATCGGGCCGTTCGAGATCGAGTCGGTCATCATGGAACTGCCCTACGTGCTCGAATGCGGCGTGTCCGCCGAACCCGATCCCGTAAGAGGTCAGGTGGTCAAGGCGAGCATCGTCCTGGTCCCCGGGACCGAGCCGACCGAGGAGCTGAAAAAAGAAATCCAGAACTACGTCAAGGAACATACCGCTCCCTACAAATATCCCCGCATCGTAGTCTTCCGCGACAGTCTGCCCAAGACCATTTCGGGCAAGATCCAGCGCAACAAGCTGTAAACGCCATGAAGACCAAACGCATCACGCTCTTCGTCGGGCACTACGGAAGCGGAAAGACCAATATCGCGGTCAACTACGCGTTGGCGCTCGCCAAGGAGCGCCCCCCGGTCGCCGTGGCGGATCTGGACATCGTGAACCCCTATTTCCGTTCCAAGGACAGTCTTGCCGACCTGGAGGCGGCGGGCGTCCGGCTGATCGCCTCGCCCTACGCGGGCGGCAACCTGGACCTCCCGGCGCTGCCGCAGGAGATGTACGCCGTCACCGACGATAAAACTCTGACAGCGGTGCTCGACGTGGGCGGCGACGACCGCGGCGCGCTGGCGCTCGGACGGCTGACCCCGGCGATCCTCGAAGAAAACGACTTCGAGTGTCTTGCCGTCGTCAACCGCTACCGTCCCCTGACCGGGACGCCTGCCGAGACACTCGAGGTGCTCCGCGAGATCGAGGGTGCGGGCGGCGTGCCGATCACGGGCATCGTCAACAACTCGAACCTCGGGCGCGAGACCACCCCCGCCGACGTGCTGGCGTCAGTCGAATACGCCGAGGAGGTCAGCCGCCTGTCCGGGCTGCCCGTCAAAATGACCACGGCGGAACGGGGGGTTTACGCCTCCCTTACGGGAAAGATCCCCGATCTCTTTCCTCTCGATCTGCAAAAGAAGATCGGGTAAACCAAATACGATCATACGAAAAGGAGTGCTGAATATGAACAAGTTGACCTTCCGCACCGACAACTGCAAGGGTTGCGGGCTCTGCGTCGACGTCTGCCCCAAAGGGGTACTGGCGCTCGCCGAGGACGTCATCAACAAAAAGGGGCATCACCCCGTGACCGCGGTGAAGCCCGACCTCTGCATCGCCTGCGCGTTCTGCGCGACGATGTGCCCCGACTGCATCATTGAGGTAGAGAAAGGAGTTTGACCGATGGAAAAGAAAGTGCTGATGAAGGGCAACGAGGCGATCGCCGAGGCGGCGATCCGCGCCGGTTGCCGTCACTATTTCGGATACCCGATCACTCCGCAGACCGAGATCGCCGCGTATATGGCGAAACGGATGCCGAAGATCGGCGGTACGTTTCTGCAGGCGGAGTCCGAGATCGCCGCGATCAATATGGTCTACGGCGTCGCGTCCGCGGGTCTTCGCGTGATGACCTCGTCCTCCTCCCCCGGAGTGTCGCTGAAAGGCGAGGGGCTCTCCTACCTGGCGGGCGCCGACCTTCCCGCTCTGGTCGTGAACGTCCAGCGCGGCGGACCCGGGCTCGGCGGTATCCAGCCCAGCCAATCCGACTACTTCCAGGCGACCCGCGGCGCGGGACACGGCGACTTCCGTATGATCGTCCTGGCTCCCGCGTCGGTGCAGGAGATGGCGGAGTTGACCGTCAAGGCGTTCGATCTCGCCGACAAATATCGGATGACCTCGATGCTGCTTGCCGACGGTACGATGGGGCAGATGATGGAGCCGGTCGCGCTCGACGATCTCAAGATCACCCCGATGCCCGAAAAGCCGTGGGCGACCACCGGGACCAAGATGGAGCGCAAGCGCAACATCATCAACTCGCTCTCGCTCGTCCCCGAGGAACTCGAACAGTTCAACTTCGCCCGCTATGAAAAGTACGCGAAGATCGAGCGCGAGGAAGCCCGCGCCGAGGAGTACCGGATGGAGGACGCCGAGATCTGCGTCGCCGCGTTCGGTATCGCCTCACGCGTTTCGCGCAACGCCGTCGACGCCGCGCGCGAGATGGGGATCAAGGTCGGTCTGATCCGTCCAATCACCCTCTGGCCGTACCCGGTCGAGGCGTTCAAACGCTCGCTTTCGACCGTGAAGAAGTACGTTTCGGTCGAGCTCAATATGGGGCAGATGATCGAGGACGTGCGGCTTGCCACCGAGTGCCGCCGCCCCGTCACGCTCTGCAACCGCGCGGGCGGGATGATCCCGACGCCGGAACAGGTGCTCGAAGCCATCAAAGCCGCAGCAAACGGAGGTGAAAACTAATGGTCGTATTCAAGAAACCCCACGCCCTCTCCGACGTGCCGCTCCACTACTGCCCGGGATGCACCCACGGGATCGTTCACCGGCTGGTGGCGGAGGTCATCGACGAACTCGGGATCGAGGGAAAGACCGTCGGCATCGCGCCGGTCGGCTGCTCGGTCATGGCGTACAACTATTTTGAGTGCGATATGATCGAGGCGGCGCACGGCCGCGCTCCGGCTGTCGCCACCGGCGTCAAACGCGCCAACCCCGACAATATCGTCTTCACCTATCAGGGCGACGGCGACCTCGCTTCGATCGGTACCGCGGAGACGGTGCATTCCGCCGCGCGAAACGAGAATATCACGGTCATCTTCATCAACAACGCGATCTACGGCATGACCGGCGGACAGATGGCGCCGACCTCGCTTCCCGGACAGGTCACGCAGACCTCGCCCTACGGGCGCGACGTCAACCTCTGCGGCTATCCCGTCAAGATCTGCGAGATGCTCGCCCAGCTCGACGGTCCCGAATACCTGGAGCGCGTCACGGTCAACAGCGTCAAGCAGATCAAGAACGCGAAGCGCGCGATCAAAAAGGCGTTCCAGAACCAGATCGACGGCAAGGGCTTCTCGCTTGTCGAGGTGATCTCCTCCTGCCCGACCAACTGGGGCATGACGCCGCAGGCGGCGCTGAAATGGATCGACGAAAAGATGATCCCCTACTACCCGCTCGGCGTCTACAAGGATCGGTCGGCAGAAAAGAAGGAGGCGGAACAATGAGCACGACGAAATACCTCTTCTCCGGCTTCGGCGGACAGGGGATCCTGTTCATCGGTAAGTTCATCGCCTACAAGGGGATGCTCGAAGACAAGCAGGTCTCCTGGCTCCCGTCCTACGGACCCGAGATGCGGGGCGGCACCGCCTCCTGCTCGGTCATCGTCAGCGACAGTCAGGTCGGCTCGCCCATCGTGTCGAACCCCGACGTTCTGGTCGCGATGAACCTGCCCTCCCTCGACCGTTTCGAGGGGTCGGTCGTACCCGGCGGCGCCGTCTACTACGACGCGTCGCTGATCGAGCGCAAGGTCGCCCGTAACGACGTGAAAGCGGTCGGCGTTCCCGCCACCAAACTGGCAAGCGAAAACGGCTTCCCGACCCTCGCCAACATGATCCTGCTCGGCAAGATCTTATCGGATCGCGGCGAATTTGACGAAGAGAGCATCCGCGCCGCGCTCGGCAAGGTCATCTCGGCGCGTCACGCCGACATGCTGGAAACCAACCTGCGCGCCATGAAACTCGGCGCCGATTATCAATAAGGAGGAGAAGATCATGGAGATCAAATATCAACTCGTGAAAGAAAAAAAGGCGAAGCCCGATCCCGCCACGCTCGGGTTCGGTAAGATCTTCACCGACCACATGTTCATAATGGACTACACCCCGGAAAAGGGGTGGCACGACGCAAGGATCGTTCCCTTTGCGCCGCTTACGCTCCATCCCGCCTGCACCGCGCTGCACTACGGCTCCGAAATCTTCGAGGGGCTGAAAGCGTACCGCCGCGCCGACGGAAAAGTGCAGCTCTTCCGCCCGACCGAGAACATCCGCCGGATGAACAACTCGGCGGAACGGCTCTGCCTCCCGCAGATCCCGGAGGACGACGCGCTGGAAATCCTGCTCGCGTTCGTCAAGACCGAACAGGACTGGACCCCGTCCGCTCCCGGCACCTCGCTCTACCTGCGCCCGTTCATGTTCGGTAACGACGAAACGCTCGGCGTTCACGCCGTGCATCACGCGACCTTCCTCATCATCGCCTCTCCCGTGGGCAGTTACTACAAGGAGGGCATCAACCCGGTCAAGATCATGATCGAGGATCAGGACGTCCGCGCAGTCCGCGGCGGCACGGGTTACGCCAAGTGCGGCGGTAACTACGCCGCGTCCAACCGCGCCGGCGCACGCGCCGAGGAGAAAGGGTATTCCCAGGTCCTCTGGCTTGACGGCGTGGAACGGAAGTACATCGAGGAAGTCGGCGCCATGAACGTCATGTTCAAGATCGGCGACGAGATCGTGACGCCGAAACTGACCGGCTCGATCCTGCCCGGCATTACCCGCAAATCCTGCATCGAAGTGTTGCAGAAAGAGGGCTATAAGGTCTCCGAGCGCCTGCTCTCGGTCGACGAACTCGCCGACGCGATGAAGCGCGGCACGCTCGAGGAGGCGTGGGGCTGCGGCACCGCCGCCGTCGTTTCTCCGATCGGCGAACTCTGCTACAAGGACGTGAAGTACACGGTGGGCGGCGGAAAGATCGGCAAGGTCACCCAGCACCTCTACGACACCCTGACCGGGATCCAATGGGGCAAGATCGCCGATCCCTTCGGCTGGACCCTGCCCGTGGACTGATCCCCGGGAGACCCGGATACAGCGCCCGTTTGTCACCCCGACAAACGGGCGCTTTTTCGCCCTTTTTACCGCCCGAAAAATATTTTTGTAAATAGGTTGACAAAGCGGGGGGCGTGTGCTATAATCTTTGCATAAATGCGATGACGGAACCGTTCCATCGAAGAAAGCGTGCAAAGAGAACCGGCGGTTGGTGTAAGCCGGCGACGCAGGAGATCGAACTCTCACTCCCGAGCAGAGGCGCTGAACCCGCGCGGCGGCGTAGGCGTCTACGGCGTGCCCCGTTACCAAGGCAAAGGATATGGAAGTATCCGACGAGCGCCCGTCATTCGACGGGAATCAGGGTGGTACCGCGATCATTGATCGTCCCTGAAGCCGAACTACGGCTTCGGGGACTTTTTATTTTCCGAAGCGAAAACGAAAGGAAGGACAGAAAATGAAACAGATCGTCATTTCCGACCGCACGCTCTCCTCGGAGCGCAAGTACAGTTTCAAAGAGAAACTGGAGATCGCGCGCCTGCTTGAGAAGATCCGCGCGGACGTCATCGAATTGCCGCCCGTGAGGGACGCGCGGGCAGACCCGCTCTGCGTCCGGACGCTTTCCGCGTTCGTCAAGGACGCGATCGTGTCGGTGGAGGCGGGTCTCGACGCCGAGAGCGTCAAACTCGCCGCCGAAGCCCTCTCCGCGACCAAGCACGGGCGGATCCGCATCGCGCTTCCCCTCTCGCCCGTCGGGATGGAATACACGGCGCATAAGAAGCCGCAGAAGATGATCGAATGGATCCGCGAGATCGTGGGTCAGGCGAAAGCCGCCGTTTCGGACGTCGAGTTCGAGGCGGTCGACGCGACCCGCGCCGAAGAGGCGTTTCTCGTCGACGCGGTCAAAGCCGCCGTCGAAGCGGGGGCGGGCTGCGTTACGCTGGCGGACACCGCCGCCTCGATGATGCCGGACGATTTCGCCGCGTTCGTCGCTCGGATCGCGGATCAGGCGGGGGTCCCCGTCTTCGTGTCCGCGTCGGATCAGAACGGGCTTTCGGTGGCGTGCTCGCTGCTGTCAGTCCGCGGGAAAGCCGCCGGCGTCAAGACCGCCGTCGGAGGCGGGATCACCGAACTTGCGACCTTCTCCGACCTGATCCGCAACCGGGGCGGGGATCTCGGGCTCTCGTCCCGTCTTGCCGTCACCGAACTGCATCGCACCGTCCGCCAGATCGAATGGATCGGCGGCGAGCGTAAGGAAGCCGCGCCGGCGGGCGGGGCGAAGACCGAGAGCGAGGGCGCGATCAAACTGGAGCCCGACGCCGACGCCGAGGCGATCGCCGCCGCCGTCGCGCGGCTGGGTTACGACCTATCGGACGAGGACCTGGCTCTGGTGTCGGACGAGGTGCGCCGGGTCGCCGGGAAGAAGACGGTCGGTGAGCGCGAGCTGGAGGCGATCATCGCCAGTTCCGCCCTGCAAGTCCCCGCCATCTACCAACTTGATAACTACGTCATCAACTCGGGCAACATCATTTCCGCCTCGGCGCAGATCACCCTGTCGGCGAACGGAAAGTCGCTGCACGGCGTCGCCATCGGCGACGGTCCGATCGACGCGGCGTTCCGGGCGCTGGAAAACGTGATCGGGCACCGTTACGAACTCGACGATTTCAAGATCCAGGCGATCACCGAGGGGCAGGAAGCCGTGGGATCCGCCCTGATCCGGCTTCGCTCGGCGGGAAAACTCTACTCGGGCAACGGCGTGTCGACCGACATTCTCGGGGCGGCGATCCGGGCGTATCTGAACGCCGTCAACAAGATCGTATATGAGGAAAACGGATGATGAAACTCTCTTTTTCGACCAAGGGCTGGCACGGCAGATCCTTTGACGACCTCTGCGATATGGCGGAGGCGACCGGCTTCTCGGGCATCGAACTGCACAATATCAACGGATCGCTCTTTACCGACCGGGACGGGGCGTTCTACGGTCACGCCGCCGCCGCGACCAAACGGCGGCTGTACGACAGGAAACTGTCGCTCCCGTGCCTGGACGTCTTGTCTGACCCCGCCGCGACCAGGTTCGACGCGGCAAAGGACGAGATCCTCTCCTGTCTTGCGATCGCGGGCGACCTCGGGATCGAGATGCTCCGCGTCCGCACCGACGTGACCGACGCCGACGTGGCGCGCGAGAAGACCGCGAAGCTGATCGCGGCGGTACTGCCCGAGGCGGAGGCGCAGGGTGTCACCATCCTGCTTGAAACGTCGGGGGTTTTTGCGAAAACCGAGGTGCTTCGCGACATTCTCGAGCAGTTCGCCTCCGATCGGCTCGCCGCTCTGTGGGAGGTCGCCGAGGCGTATCTGGTCGGCGGCGAAGAGCCCGAGGCGGTGGTCCGCAATCTCGGCGCCTACATCCGGCACGTGCATTTTTCGGACGTGTCGCGCAAGGGCGGCGACTGCGCCCACGTCCTGATGGGCGAGGGCGAGATCCCGTTCCCCGACGTGATGCGCGCCCTGCGCTCGGTCAACTACGACGGATTTCTGTCGCTGGTCTGGGACCCCGCGTGGTGTCCGGAACTCGACGATATGGAGATCGTGCTCGCGCAGTTCGAGGGGTATATGAAGCAGTTTTCCGACCCCCGGAAAAACGAGCGCACGCTCTACTGGAACCGGGCGCACACCGGCAACTTCCCGTGGAAGAAAGACCTCTTGATCGACGCGACCTTCCCCGACGTGCTGGATAAGATGGTCGAGGAGTTCCCCGACCAGTACGCGTTCCGCTACACGACGCTCGATTACACCCGCACCTACACCGAGTTCCGCCAGGACGTGGACGAGTTCGCCCGCGCTCTGATCGCGCTCGGCGTGCGCGCGGGGCATCACGTCGCGGTCTGGGCGACCAACGTGCCGCAGTGGTACATCGCGTTCTGGGCGACCACCAAGATCGGCGCCGTGCTGGTCACGATGAACACCGCCTACAAGATCCACGAGGCGGAGTACTTGCTCAAACAATCCGACACCCACACGCTGGTGATGGTCGAGGGCTTCCGCGACTCGGATTATTCCGGGATCATGGCGGAACTCTGCCCCGAACTGGCGTCGGTCAAACCCGGGCAGCAGCTCCACGCCCGCCGTCTGCCGTTTCTCCGCAACGTCATCACGGTCGGGTTCCGTCAGAGAGGTTGCCTGACCTGGGAGGAGGCGCTCGGCTACGCCGAAAGGATCCCCGCCGAGGAACTGCGCCGGATGGCGGCGAAGGTCTCGCCCGACGACGTCTGCAACATGCAGTACACCTCTGGCACGACCGGGTTCCCGAAAGGCGTGATGCTGACCCACCGCAACATCGTCAACAACGGCAAGTGCATCGGCGACCGGATGGATCTGTCCACCGCGGACCGCATGATGATCCAGGTGCCGATGTTCCACTGCTTCGGGATGGTGCTCGCGATGACGGCGTCGATGACGCACGGCGCGACCCTGCTCCCGCTGCCCTATTTCTCCCCGAAACCGGCGCTCGCCTGCATCCACAACGAACACATCACCGCCTTCCACGGCGTGCCGACCATGTTCATCGCGATGCTGGGACACCCCGATTTCCCGAAGACCGATTTCTCGTATATGCGGACCGGGATCATGGCGGGAAGCCCCTGCCCGATCTCCGTCATGCAGGACGTGGTGGACAAGATGCACATGACCGAGATCACCATCGTCTACGGACAGACCGAGGCGTCGCCCGGCTGCACCATGTCCTCGACCGACGACCCGATCGAGGTGCGCGTGGGAACGGTCGGCAGACCCATGCCCGAGATCGAGTGCAAGATCGTCGATCCCGAGACCGGCGAGGAGTGCCCGGACGAGGTGACCGGCGAGTTCGTCGCGCGCGGCTACAACATTATGAAAGGGTACTACAAGATGCCGAAGGCGACCGCCTCCGCGATCGACGCGGACGGTTGGCTGCACACCGGCGACCTGGCTGCCCGGACCAAGGAGGGCAACTTCCGCATCACGGGACGGCTCAAGGATATGATCATCCGCGGCGGTGAAAACATCTACCCGAAAGAGATCGAGGAGTTCATCTACACGCATCCGAAAGTGCAGGACGTGCAGGTGATCGGCGTCCCCGACGAGCAGTACGGCGAGGAGATCATGGCTTGCGTCATCCTGAAAGAGGGCGAGAGCATGACCGTCGAGGAAATGAAAGAGTACGTCAACTCGCACATGGCGCGGCATAAGGTGCCGCGGTACGTCGACTTCGTCGACAGTTTCCCGATGAACGTCGCGGGCAAGATCTTGAAGTACAAGATGCGCGAGGACGCGATCAAAAAACTCGGGCTCGAAAAAGCCAGCAAGGTGGTAACGGCATAATGGGTCGCAAAGGTTTCCGCATCTTTGACGCGCATTGTCACATCTATCCCGAAAAGATCGCCGCGAAGGCGGTGGCGGGCACCGACAACTTCTACGGCAGCACCGCCGACTGTCTCGGCACGGTCCCCGATCTGCTCGCCCGCAGCGCGGCGGCGGGGATCGACAAATCGCTCGTCCACTCGGTCGCCACGACCCCGAAGCAGGTCAAGAGCATCAACGAGTTCATCGCCGCCGAGGTCAAGGAATACCCCGACCTCCTGATCGGGTTCGGAACGCTCCATCCCGAGAGCGAGACCGTCGAGGAGGACGTCCGGCACCTCGTTGACCTCGGGCTCAGGGGCGTCAAAGTGCACCCCGATATCCAGGGGTTTCAGATCGATCTGCCCCAATATGCCAAAATGTACGACGCGTGCGCCGACGCAAATCTCGTGATGCTGATGCACACGGGCGACGTGCGCTACGACAATTCCAACCCCAACCGGCTGATCCCCCTGCTGAAGCGCCACCCGAACCTGAAACTGATCGGGGCGCATTTCGGCGGCTGGTCGATCTGGGAGCAGGCGAGCTACGAGCTGGCGGATACCCCGAACCTGTGGGTGGACTGCTCGTCCTCGCTCGACCTCGGACCGGGTTACGACGTTCCCTCCTCCGGCACCCCCTACGTCGGGCCGGAAAAGGCGCATGAGATCATTGAGCGTTACGGCGCGGAGCGCGTGCTGTTCGGCACCGACTTTCCGATGTGGGATCCGGGACGGGTGCTCGACGCGTTTCTCAACATTCCGCTCTCCGACGCGGAGCGGAAGATCATCTTCTGGGACAACGCGGCGGAACTTGTCGGATTTGAAAAATAAAACGCAAAAGGGCGGGTGCAAATTTGTACCTGCCCTTGACTTTTGCCCCCGCCGGGTGTATGATTAAAGTAACAAAAATCGCTTGGAAAGGAAGTCTTTTGAAATGGCGTCTAAAAAGTCGAAACAAGCCGCAAACGCTCTGATCTACGCGCTGATCTACATTCTGGTCGGGATCCTGTTCTGCATCTTCCGCGGACGGGTCGCCGTCTGGATCGTGTACGCGATCGGCATTCTTCTGATCGTGCAGGGCGTCATCGATATGATGAACCGCCGGATGGTGCAGGGCATTCTGGAGGCCGCCGTCGGCGTGCTCGCCATCGTGTTCGCCGCCGCCATCACGAAGTACGCGATCATCGTCCTCGGCGTGATCCTGTTGCTCTGGGCGGTGCTCCGTCTGTTCGACAGCACGAGAAAAACCGGTCTGGTCCTGCTCTACATCGTCGGCGCCGCCGTCATCGGCGTGCTGATGATCGTCAGTTACTACCGGGTCGTCAGTTGGTTCTTCCTCCTGCTCGGCATCCTGCTGATCGTCGAGGGCATCCTCTGCCTGATCCCGGCGTCGGCAAGGAAATAAGACGCCCCCCAATCCCCGAAGCCCCGCCTCAACCGGGCGGGGCTTCGGCATTTTTACCGAAAAAAGCGGCAAAACGGCTACGTCTTCGGCGCTCCTTCGGTAATAATTCACAAAATCCCTTTTTCCACACAAAAAGGGTTGATTTTCAGGGCGGGATTGTATATAATAATAGGGCTGACGCAAAAACGGCATCGCGGAGTAGAGCAGTTTGGTAGCTCGTCGGGTCAGTGAAGCAAAAATAGTCCGGTGGACTGTTTTTGCAAGCGGTGTCACCCCAAGCAAGGAGCGTGAGGCGCGTGGCACGACGCGCGGCACGGGCGACTATGCGACGGTGACGGGGCGCAAGAAAAACCCGGAGGTCGCATTCAAAACAATTTCATATCGCGGAGTAGAGCAGTTTGGTAGCTCGTCGGGCTCATAACCCGGAGGTCGCAGGTTCAAGTCCTGCCTCCGCAACCAATAACAAAGGGCATCCCCTCGCGGGATGCCCTTTGTTATTGACTGTGAAGCTCAAGGGACGCAGAACCGACTTTCACGCTTGCGCGAAAGTCCAGGCGTTTGCCCATCCGATATGGTCGCCCTTTCGCTATGCCGGGGCAAATGCCGTTCAACTTGTCCTGCCTCCGCAACCACAAAGAAACGACTATTTTGATATAATAGTCGTTTCTTTGTGGTTGCGCGAATCCGCTTGATATAAGGCCTTTCCGCCGTTTTTGGAGATTCAGCCGAAACGAATCAAAAATTGATTTGTAACGGCTGCTTTTTTATTCTCTTTTTTTGCCCAAAAGTAATCGTTGGATTATGGCCGGGGGTAATCGTTGGATGATTGTCAAAGGTGTGCAACGGTCCAAGACAACATTTACCCGTTCTGCAGTTTCATCCAAATCTTCTGATATTTCACATTCTCATAATACGATAACGCAAAATC
>CAMJCC010000034.1 GCA_946404035.1 uncultured Clostridia bacterium
TCGTATCGGGTGTTGACGAAGCGCCGGAAGATCGTACGGTCCCCGATCCGGACGCGTTTGAAAAAAATAAAAACCAGCCAAGCGCCCTGCCGGACGGCAGGGCGCTTGGCTTTTCGTTTCCGCCCCACCCTCCCGCAATCGGTCGGCGCGGCTGATTATTTGTCGCAAAAGGGTGGATTTTCAGGTAAAGATATGATATAATCTTATTGTTCTCCGAAGCAAGTCGAAAAGGGCGCCGCAATTCGAACACGAAAGGAAAAAAGAATATGGTAGTCGGGATCATCTGCATTTTCTTCGAACTGATTATGATGGCGTATATTCTGATGCGCATCAGGAAGAGCAAACAGATCTCCCTGAAAGATACCGCCGTCTATCCTTTCCTCGTGCTCGTGTCGGCGGTACTGATCTTTGTCGGTCAGCTGAAATACGGCGGCGTATCCGTCTGGTACAAAGCGATCCCCGGCGCCCTGTCGGGCGCTCTGTCGCTTCTGACTATGAAACTGGATATGGATCTGGCAAACACCCTCTACGACAAAAACTTCGTTTTGTTCACGGCTTATTTCATTGCGTACATCATTTCCGCGCTGGCGCTTTTCAGTTTGTCCGTTTCTTTGTTCAAGGTGAAGATCTCCAATCTTCTGAAAGTCAAGTTCTTCAATAAAGAAACCACCTACGTCGCGTCGCTGACCGAAGATGCAAAAACTTTCATCCGGAACCTATCGAGGGAGCAGAGGAAGAAAACGGTCGTTTTGCTCCCGAAGAACTATGAAAAGAGCTATAAAGACGAAAAGCTGTTCCTGGACGATGAAAAAGTCAAGTTCATAATCTGTAGTTTCGAGAGAAAACAGGCGTTTGAAAAAACCGTCCGGAGACTTACGAGATCGAAGTTCACCAAGAAGTACTATTTCGTTTCCTTTTTCGAAGAAGAGCAGCGGATCTACCGTTTCATTGAAAACGCCAAGGCGTATCTGAAAGAGAAGAAAAAGTTTGACGGACGGCTTCAGTTCATCGTCAATACCTCTCCGTCGCAGAACACCTACGTCAGAGGACTGATCGAAGGACGGCCGGCTTCTGCCGACGCAAAAAAACGGTCGGACGAGAGCAGGGGCTGCATCAGATGCTATGACAAATACGCGATCATGGCTTTCGATTTCATCGTAAAAAACGATCTTGCGTACAGTTTCCCGCAGCAGCTGATCCACGACGACGCGACCGTGGAGAACTGCGATGTCAACCTGTTTATGATCGGGTTCGGAAAAGTAAACCAGGCGCTTCTGAAAGACGTTCTGATCAACACGCAGTTCGTCACGAAGACCGAATGCGAAAAAGGCAAGTTCGAACTCAGACCGATCAGATTAACCGTTTCGGTGTTCGACGAGAACAAAAACAGTTCCGATCTGCAGCTGTCCTCCGGGCTGATGAAGTACAACAAAGCCGCTTTCAAAGGGGATCGGTATTTTGCATTGCCGGAGGATTACAGATCCCACGTCGAGTTCTACAACGAGATCAACGCAGAGGGGATCTCCTGCTTCGATACGATCTTCAGGATCGTTTCGGAACAAAAACAAAAGAACAAAAAACCGATCGTAAACTATTATATCGTATCCATCGGGACCGATTTTGAAAACGTCGCGATCGCAGAAAAGCTGACGGAAAACGTCCGGTTGGACGACGTATACAACGTGGCGTATATCAGAACGGAAAACGCCATCGTCCTGAAAGATTTCGATCGTGATCGGATCATCCCGTTCGGAGATAAAAAGACCGTTTTGTCCTACGACAACGTGATCTCCGACAAACTGTACGCCGACGCAAAGATCCAGAGCTGCGTCTACTGGCAGAAACCAACGGATCCCGCGTCCGTTGCCGCCGAATGGGCGTCGCTGTCGAAAATCAAGCAGGAGTCCAATCTGTACGCCGTCGCTAGCGTTCCCTTTAAAAAGTCGCTTTTGAAGATCCGCGGAAACGATGCGGATAAAGGATCGTTCGAGCGGCGATACGACCCCGAACGCGAACGAAACGCCAAAGCGACCCGGCTGCAGGATCAGAACGGCGAGATCAAGCGAGCGTACGCGTATCTCTCTCCCTCGGCTTCGTTTTATCCGCGCGACGTGATCGCCTATTCCGAACACGAGCGTTGGCTTGCCTTTGAGATGAGTCTGGGCGTGGTCCCGATGGAATACGAAAAGATCAAGGATCTGAAAACGAACAAGTCCGCAAACGAACTGGAACACGCCTGCCTGTGCACGTCGCAAGGACTTCTGGAATACTACAAAAAATGGAAGAGTACAAAAAAAGCGACCCCGAAATCGAGTGTTGTTCCGACGTCATCCGATACGATTTTGACCTGATGGACAACGTTCTGGATACGCTTTGATCCGGCATTCCCGTCCCATACGCAGCGCCGGCTTCCGGTCTCCCCGGAAGCCGGCGTATTTTTCGGCATTTTTTGAGCCCCCACGCGCTGCGCCCCGGCGCAGCGCGTCACGTTTGCCGTCCCCGGACGGCAAACACTTCACTTTGCGAAGCGAAACATCACGTTGCGCGAAAGCGCAACACATCACTTCCCTCTCCCCGCGGCGAATGCCGCGGGGAGAGGACCCCGGTCAATCCTTTTTGTCGGATTTTTCGGTTTTCTCGGTCTTCGCTTCCTTCTTTCCGCCTCTGGCGGCGACCCCGCCGGCGTAGCCGGCGATGATCGAAGGCAGGTCGATGCCGGTACTCTCCTTGACGCCCTCCATCACCTGGTTGGCGCTGTTCATCACGTCGCGGACGACCTTGGTGGAGTTGCCCTCGCCGTACATCACGATCTTCTCGGTCGAGGCGAGCGGCGTGGCGGCGTTCTTCACCACCTCGGGCAGAGCGTTCAGGTACATTTCGAGCACCGACGCTTCACCCATCTTCTTCTGCGCTTCGGCTTTCTTTTCGATGGCTTCGGCTTCGGCAAGACCTTTGGCGCGGATACCCTCGGCTTCCTGCTCCATCGCGAAACGGAGCGCAGCCGCCTCGGCTTTCTTGGCTTCCGCTGCCTGCATGGCTTCGTACTTCTTGGCTTCGGCGTCTTTCTGCCGTTTGATGAGATCGGCTTCCGCCTGTTTTTCCGCCTGATACTTCATGGCGTCGGCTTGCTTTCTGATCTCGGCGTCAAGCTGCCGTTCCTTGATCGCAATGTCCTTTTCGGCAAGTTCCGCTTCTTTTTCGCGGCGGGCGATGTCGGCGTTGGTCTTGGCGACCTCGATGGTCCGGCGCTGCTCTTCCTGTTGGATCGAGTACGCGGCGTCTGCCTCCGCCTTCTTCGTATCGGCGCGCACTTTCATATCCGCCTGCTGCACCGAGAGTTCCGCGTTCTGTTCCGCGATCTTCTTCTCGGCTTCGACGCGGACGGCGTTTGCCTCCTGCTGTGCGTTCGCGGTCGCGATCGCAACGTCGCGCTGGGCGTTCGCCTTTGCGATCTGCGCATCCTTGCGGATCTGTTCGACGTTCTTAACGCCCATATTCTCGATGGTCCCAGCGGCGTCCTTGAAGTTCTGGATGTTGAAGTTGACGACCTCGATCCCGAGTTTCAGCATATCGGGCACGACGTTCTCGGTGATCTTTTTGGCGACGCCCTGACGGTCCTGCACCATCTCGCGCAGACCCACGGCGCCGACGATCTCACGCATATTACCCTCGAGCACCTGCGTGACCATCGAGATCAGTTCGCCCTGCTTCATCCCGAGCAGCGCCTCCGCCGCCCGTTCGAGGTATTCACGCTGGGACGAGATCTTGACGTTGGCGACGCCGTCGACCGTCACGTTGATGAATTCGGTGGTCGGCACCGCCTCCGACGTTTTGACGTCGACCTGCATCACGCGCAGCGAAAGACGGTCCACCCTCTCGAAGAACGGGATGTGCCATCCCGCCTTACCCACGAGGATCCGTTTCTTCCCCATGCCAGAGATGATGTAGGCGACGTCGGGCGGCGCTTTCAGGTATCCGAGGATACCGATCAGCACCAGGACGACTGCGACTACGATAATGGCGATCCACATAATAAAAACCCTCCTTAAAATATGTTCTTTTGGATCAATTTCGGTTCGTCGATCGGTAAAGTCCTACAAAAAAAGACTTTTACCGTGTGCACAGTAAAAGTCTTGTAAAACCATTTCTGATCCTGCGGGCGCCGGGCATTTGCAACTGCCGTGATGACGACGCGCGCACGCTGCACGGTGGCAACGTACTACTCCCTTTCGACGGTTTTATTGTACCACAACCGTCGGTTTTTGTCAAGACGCCCGCGTCCGATTTCCCCGTTTCTCCCTCTTGCACAAAACCGACTTGCAAAAAATGGACAGGTTAGACAAAAGTCAGATCAGCTCGACGCGGTAGGTCTCGAGGAACCGATCGAACTGGCAGAGCCACGCCAGAAGCTGCGGCCGCGCCATCAGCTGCCCGAACCAGGTCACGTCCTCCTCCCCGTCAAGGAGCGACCGCACTTTCGCGGGATCGACGAGGGCGGCGAGGGGGGAGCCGGGTCGCGACAGCCGCGCTTTCAGCATGGAAAGCACCGCCCGCTCGTACGCCCGGCTGTGGGTCTTGGGATACGGGCTTTTCTTGCGGCGGTAGATCTCGTCGGGCAGAACGTCCCGCATCGCCTCCCGGAGCAGGGACTTTTCGACCCCGTTTTCAAACTTATACGACCACGGCACGTTGTAGAGGTACGCCGCGATGCGGTGGTCCGAAAAGGGGACGCGCACCTCCAGCCCGTTCGCCATCGACATCCGGTCCTTGCGTTCGAGCAGCGACTGCATAAAATACGACTGCGAGAGGACCGAGGCGATCCGGGACCGCCTCATCTCGCTTGTGTCGGTGTCGAGCGTATCGACCGCCGCGACGACGGCGCGGTACTTTTCGGTAAGGTAGGCGAGCCCCTCGTCGGGGCGGGCGATCTCGCGCTGAAAGAGCGAGACCCGCGCCATGGGATCGTGGATCCACGGGAAGAAGTCCCGAGAGAGCA
Organism: uncultured Clostridia bacterium; assembly: GCA_946404035.1. Classification (GTDB taxonomy): domain Bacteria; phylum Bacillota; class Clostridia; order Oscillospirales; family CAG-272; genus UBA1740. The sequence continues at coordinate 4,997 of CAMJCC010000034.1, forward strand.
TCTCGGGGCGGTAGAACCAGGGATAGCCGCCGAAGATCTCGTCGGCGCACTCCCCCGACAGCGCGACGGTATGCCGCCGCCTGACCTCCCGGCAGAAATAGAGGAGCGAGGAGTCGATATCCGCCTGTCCCGGCAGATCCCGCGCCAAGGTCGCCGCGTCGAGCAGGTCCGCCACCTCGTCGTTTCCGGCGACAAGCACCGTGTGATCGGTCTGAAACGCCCGCGCGGCGAGCAGGGCGTAGCCGTCGTCGCGGTTGGGTTGGAAGAGGGTGGGTCGGTACTCGTTGTCCTCGTACTCGAACGAGTAGGTCGAAAGTACCTCTCCCCGCTCGCGGAAACGCGCGGCGGCGACCCCCGCGACGACCGTGGAGTCGAGACCGCCCGAGAGGAAGCACGCGAGCGGCACGTCGCTCTCGGTCTGGCGCCGGATCGCGTCCGTGACCAGTTCCCGGACGTGGGAAATACACGCCTCCCGGCTCTCGGAAAACGGCTCCGCCGTCAAACGGAAATGGGTGCGTTTGCGGATCCCCGCCGCCGTGACCGAAAGGCACTCGCCCGGGCGCAGTTCGGTGATCCCGGAAAAGATCGGGACCGAGCGAAGCGTGACCGGGGTCAGAAACAGCAGCTGCCAGAGCCCCTCCTGCCCGATCCGCGGCAGGATCCCCGGGTGCGCGAGCAGCGCCTTGACCTCCGACGCGAAATAAAAGCCGCCCTCGGTCTCGGCGTACCAGAACGGTTTGACCCCGAGCGGGTCGCGGGCGCAGAACAGTTTTTCCTGTGCCCGGTCCCAAACGGCGAACGCGTAGATGCCGTTCAGATGGGCAAGGCAGTCCTCGCCCCAAACGGCGTAGGCGTAGACGAGCAGTTCGGTGTCGCACCGTGTGCGGAGCCGCACGCCCCGGGCGGAAAGTTCCCCTCGCAATTCGTCCCCGTTGTAGAGTTCCCCGTTGTAAACGACGGTATAGGCGCGCCGCCCGAAGCGCACCGTCATGGGTTGGTCGCCGCGCGCGGGGTCCATCACCGCCAGCCGGTTGTGGTGGAACGCCACGTCGGGGTCGGCGTAGGTCCCCGAGCGGTCGGGTCCCCGGGAGCGCATGGTCCCGCCCATCCTCATCACCGTGCCGATCTCGTCGGGCGTGACGCGGCGGGGCAGAAAAAGTCCGCATATCGAACACATATCGTACTCCGGAAAAAGAGAGATCGGGGGAATGATCCTCCCCCGATCCAGTATATGCGGGGACTTTTTTCTTCGTGTCCCGGTCCCGGTTTGATAAAATATTCACAAAAAGAAAGGAACCGACACGCCCCCCTGTATCCTTTCTTTATAAAAATACACGGGAAGTCAAAAATCCCTTGACGAAAAGGGCGTATTGTTGTATAATGAAGGCAACTTATTTTTCGGCGTTCGCGCCGTTGGAAAGGATCCGTCCGTCGGACGGAAGTGGGAACATGAAACGCGTTTACAATTTCTCTGCGGGACCCTCTATGCTTCCTCTTGAAGTTCTCGAGGAGGCGCAAAAAGATCTGCTCGACTACAAGGGGTGCGGGATGTCGGTGATGGAGATGAGCCATCGGACGCCCGAATTCGAGGAGATCATCAAAGGCGCGGAAGCCTCGCTTCGCCGCGTGATGAACATCCCCGACAACTACAAAGTCCTCTTCCTGCAGGGCGGCGCGTCGACCCAGTTCGCCTCGGTGCCGTTCAATCTTCTGACCGGCTCGGGCAAAGCCGATTACATCGTTTCGGGTCAGTTCTCGAAAAAGGCGTACCAGGAAGCCAAGAAGTACGGCGATATCGCCGTCGCCGCGTCCAGCGCGGGCGACAACTTCACCCACGTGCCGGAAACGACGCGCGAGAGCTTCCGTCCCGACGCCGACTACGTCCACATCTGCTTCAACAACACCATCTACGGGACCAAGTTCCCCTACATCCCCGACACCGGCGATATCCCGCTGGTCGCGGATATGTCCTCCTGCATCTGCTCGGAGCCGGTCGACGTTTCGAAGTTCGGTCTGATCTACGCCGGCGCGCAGAAGAACGTCGCCCCTGCCGGCGTGACCATCGTCATCGTCCGTGAGGACCTGCTCGGTCACGCGCGTCCCGACACCCCCGCCATGTTCGACTACAACCTGATGGCGGAGAACGGCTCGATGTACAACACCCCGCCCTGCTGGTGCATCTATCTGGCCCGTCTGGTCTTCGACTGGATCCTCTCGATCGGGGGCCTCGAAGCCATGAAGGAGCGCAACCAGAAGAAGGCGGCGATCCTCTACGATTACCTCGACAGCCAGGATTACTACTTTGCGCCGGTCGAGCGCGAGAGCCGTTCGATGATGAACGTGACGTTCGTCACCGGCGACCCCGACCTCGACAAGAAGTTCGCCTCCGAGGCGGCGGCGCAGGGTCTGAAGAACCTGAAAGGTCACCGTTCGGTCGGAGGTATGCGCGCCTCCATCTACAACGCGATGCCGATCGAGGGCGTCGAGAAACTCGTTTCGTTCATGAAGGTCTTTGCCAAGGAAAACCCGAAAAAAGACTGACCGTAAGAGGAAAAGGACATGAAAAACATTCTTTTGATGAATAAGATCGCGAAGGTCGGCACCGACGTGTTCGACAAAAACGAGTACGCCGTCGGCGACGCGGTCGAAAAACCCGTTGCGATGATGGTCCGCTCCGCCTCGCTTCACGAGGTCGAGTTCGGATCCGATCTGCTCGCCATCGCCCGCTGCGGCGCCGGCGTCAACAACATCCCGGTCGACCGCTGCGCCGATCAGGGTATCGTGGTCTTCAACACGCCCGGCGCCAACGCCAACGGCGTGAAAGAGCTTGCCATCTGCGCCCTGATGCTCGCCTCGCGCGATATCGTCGGCGGCGTCGAATGGGCGAAGACCCTGACGACCGACGTTGCGAAGTCGGTCGAAAAGGGCAAAAGCGCCTACGGCGGACGCGAGATCGCCGGCAAGACGCTCGGGGTCATCGGACTGGGCGCGATCGGCGGTCTTGTCGCCAACGCCGCCACCCACCTCGGCATGAACGTCATCGGGTGCGACCCGTACCTGACCGTCAACGCCGCGTGGTCGCTCTCCCGCTCGGTCGCCAAGGCGTCCACCTACGAGGAGATCTACGAGAGAGCCGACTACATCACGCTCCACGTCCCCGCCACCCCCACCACCAAGAACATGATCAACCGCGACACCATCGCCAAGATGCGCGACGGCGTGCGGATCATCAACCTGGCGCGCGCCGATCTGGTCGACGCCGAAGCCCTGAAAGAGGCGCTCGCCTCCGGTAAGGTCGCCGCGTACGTCACCGACTTCCCCACCGAAGCGACCCAGGGCGTGAAAGGCATCGTCAGCATCCCGCACCTCGGCGCCTGCACCGAGGAGTCCGAGGACAACTGCGCGGTCATGGCGGCGCACGAACTGGACGAGTTCCTTAAGACCGGCAACATCAAGAACAGCGTCAACTACCCCAACGTGCAACTCCCCGTGGCGCCCGATACCCATCGGCTCTGCGTGATGCACAAGAACATCCCGAACACGCTCTCGTTCATCACCTCGCAGGTGTCGGCGTCCGGCATCAACATCGAGAACATGGCGAACGGCTCGAAGGGCGATTACGCCTATACCATCGTCGAGACCAAAGAAAAGGTCAAAGACGAGACCGTTGCTCTGATCGAACAGAACGCCGACTTCATCCGCGTTCGCAACATCTGATCTAGATAACAAAATACCGCCGCACGGTTTGGACCGTGCGGCGGTTCTTTTTTTACTTGTTTCAGTACAGCCCTTTGACGGTCGACACGTAGCGCGCCGCCAGTTCGGTGATCGCCGCGTAGTCGCCCGCGGCAAGGCACTTCTTGTCGATGATGTTCCCGCCGATCCCGAAGCCCGAGACCCCGGCTTTGGCATAGTCGGCAAGGTTGGAGAGGTCCACGCCGCCCACCGCGAGCAGCGGGACGTGGTTGAGCGGTCCGCGCACCGCCTTGACGTACGCGGGGCCGAGTGAGGTGACCGGGAAGAGTTTGACGAAATCGGCGCCCAGTTCGTGCGCCAACTCGATCTCGGTCGGCGTGAACGCCGCGGGGATGGAGGTCAGTCCCGCTTTTTTGGTCGCCGCGATCACGGCGGGGTTGGTGTTGGGGGAGATGATATACTTCCCTCCGGCGGCGGCGGTCAGGGCGACCTGCTTCTCGGAAAGCACCGTTCCCGCGCCGATCTGCATCCGGTCGCCGAAGTGCCTGACCAGGGCGCCGATGTTGTTCGCGGTCTCCTCGTCGGATACGCTGCCGTTGGCGCTGTAGGTCACCTCCAGCAGCCGGACGCCGCCCGCGTACATCGCCTCGGCAAGCGGGATCAGCTGCTCGCTTTTCACGCCGCGCACGATGACGATGAGATGCTCGTTTTTGATCTGTTCGATGATGGTCTGCATGGTTTGCTCCTTTACCACTCCGCCACGCTGCCGTCCGCGTGATGCCAGACGGGGTTCTTCCAGTTGTGGGGATGCTTGTTTTCCTCTAAGACCAGCTCGCGGTTGACCTCGACCCCGAGCCCGGGCAGTTTCGGCAGGTCGACGAACCCGTCGGTGAAGCGGAAATCGTCGCCGTTCTTGACGTAGTCGAGCACGCTCTTGCCGACGTTGTAGTGGATGCCGATGCTCTGCTCCTGGATGAACGCGTTATAGCTGATCGCGTCGACCTGCAAACAGGCGGCGAGCGCGATGGGTCCGAGCGGGCAGTGCGGCGCCAGCGCCACGTCGAACGCCTCCGCCATCGCGGCGATCTTCTTGACCTCGGTGATGCCGCCGGCGTGGGAGAGGTCGGGCTGGATGATGTCGACCCCGCCCGCCTTGAACAGTCGTTTGAAGTCCCACTTGGAGAACAGGCGCTCGCCCGTGGCGATCGGGACGTTGCACGCCGCGGCGATCTCGCCGAAGTACTCCATATTCTCGCAGAGGACCGGCTCCTCGATGAACATCGGGTCGAACTCTTCCAGTTTCTTTGCCAGGATCTTCGCCATAGGCTTATGCACTCTGCCGTGGAAGTCGATCGCGATGCCGAAATACTTGCCGCAACTCTCGCGGATCGCCGCGACGCGCTCGAGGACCGCGTCGATCTTGTCGTAGGTGTCGACGATCTGGAGTTCCTCGGTCGCGTTCATCTTGATCGCGGTGAAGCCCGCGTCCATCTTCTCTTTCGCGGCTTTCCCGACGTCGGAAGGACGGTCGCCGCCGATCCAGGAGTAGACCTTCATCTTTTCGCGGCACTTGCCCCCGAGCAGCTCAAAGACCGGGACGCCGAAGACCTTGCCCTTGATGTCCCAGAGCGCCTGGTCGATACCCGAGATCGCGCTCATCAGGACGCCGCCCCCGCGGTAAAATCCCGCGCGGTAGAGCGTTTCCCAGAGCCCCTCGATGTCGGCGGGGTCCTTGCCGACAAGATAATCTTTCATCTCGTTGACGCAAGAGAGGACCGCGGCGGCGTGTCCCTCCAGGACCGCCTCGCCCCAGCCGGTGATCCCGGCGTCGGTCTCGATCTCAACGAAGCCCCAGCGCGGACGGACGAAATACGTATTGACCTTTGTGATCTTCATGGTGTTTGACCGCCTTTTTTTCGTGATGATTTTTTCGGTCGGCGTCAGCCGACCGTTTCGTTCAGTTCGTCGAAGTAGTAGTAGCGCGAGTGGGCGTGATTGCCCTCTTGATCGCGGACGGAGATGCGGAAAGCGACGTCGTTTTTATCAAGGGTGAAACTCGCCTCGGTAACGAATTCACCGTCGCGCTCCCGACGTTTGCGCCCGGTCCGTCTGCCCGCGGTGAGAAAATAGATGCCGACCGCCTCCGAGGTCTTGACGACGACGCGTCCGTCCTCGACGTAAAGCTCCTTGATCTCTGGTCCGCTCGATGCGTAGCAGTCGCCCTTTTCGATCCCCTCGATCAGGTCCTCGTAGGAGAACTTCTCCGCCTTGACCATCGTCCAGGCAAGACCGCAGTCGGAGGGCGCGTGGTTGTCGTCGCCGGCGACGCAGACCAGCCGTTTGCCCGCCCGCATCATTTCCTGATAGACGTGCGGGACGTCCTCCATATCGCTGTCGATCTGTGCTGCTCCGTTGATGATCTCCAGCCCGGTCAGCCCCTCGAGCCCGCAGCAGAACGAGTTGGGGTTCATCGACCAGTTCGGGTGGTTGAAGACCACCAGCATATTCCGTTCCCGCGCCGCGCGGATGACCTCGTTCACCCCGTCGAGCGAGTATTTGCGGACGTAGTGGGGATCGCCGACGTACTGCGCGACGTCGCGGTATTTTTTCGAGTTCCCCCAGATGTAGTTCAGGTCGCAGCAGACCATCCGGATATCGTGCGGATCCTTGGAAAAGAGGTTCATATGCACCTTTTCCGCGTGGTCCCACGTCCGGTGTTCCCCCTCGTAGAGAGCGGAGAGGAGGTTTTTCGGGCAAAGATCGAGGCCGTATTCGTACCCGGTCAGGGCAATGAAGCCCTCGTCGGAGAGATCCGAGTGATCCAGCATGATCTCGTGATCGGTGAACGCGACGGCGGAATAGCCGTGCGATTTGTAGAACTCCTTGACCTCCTCCGGCGTCTGCCGACCGTCGGAAATGACGGTGTGGCTGTGCAGATTGACCTTGAAAAACCGTCCCGTTTCCGGCAACAGGTATTGTTTCACGGCGTATTCCCTCCCGTGTTGGTAACTTTCCCCTCCATTATACTCGCTTTCGCGTGCAAAATCAAGCGCGGGACTGTGCCGTTTTTACACTTTTCGCTTTTTTTATAAAAAAGCGCCCCGGTAGCCGTGCGACTGCCGGGGCGTTTGAACTGTTTATCCCTTGCGGTTCCGTTCGGAGAGCCGACGCTCGATGTCGGAGAGCGAGAGCCCGTATTTGTCCGCGATGTCGCGGGCGTAGCTCTTGCCGTCGGGCTTGGCGCGCACGATCTTGAAACTCCGGCGCCCCTCCTCGATCCCGGCGACCAGCGTATCGACCGGAACGCCGCCCGCCTCCCTGATCTTTTCGTTGACCTCGGGCACCGCGGCGGCAAGTTCGTGCAGGTGGGTCGAGAAGATGCCGCGGCAACGCGCGACCCCGAACCCGGTCAAGATCTCCTGCCCGATATAGGACGCCTCGTAGGCGCCGGTGGAGGACAGGGACTCGTCGAGCAGGATCATCGAGTTTTCGGTCACGGCGTCGAAGATCTCGCGCAGACGCGCGCACTCCTCGCCGAGCCGTCCCTTGTCGATGGTGTCGTCCGCCCCCTCGGGGAAATGGGTGTAGATGCCGTCCACCGGGCTGATGACGGCGGATCTCGCCGGGACGCGCAGACCGAGCTGCGCCATCGCCTGCGCAAGCCCGAGGGCGCAGGTCACGACCGACTTGCCTCCCCGGTTGGGTCCCGTCAGAACGTAGATCCGGGCGTTGTCGTCGAACTGCAGGTCGTTATCGACGATCTCCTCCTCGATGCGGAGCGCCACGTCGGGGTTGTAGAGACCGACGGCGGCAAAATCCTTTTTCTCCATCGGGGAAAGCGTCGGAACGACCACGGGCAAGCCCCGGTCGGAGAGCCGCTTCATCAGGGCGGTCGCCTTGGTGACGAACTCGATCTCGGGCAGCAGCCGGAGAATGAAGTCGGTATTTTCGATGACGTACTCGCCGACGATGTTCCGCCACGATTTGACCGAGGAGCGGAACACGTCCTCGATCGCGGAATTGAACGCGCCGATCAGCGCCTCGCGGCGGTTGTCGGACTGCCCTTTCCCGAACGGGGTCAGGGCGGCGATGCAGGTCATCGCGTCGTTTTTGAACGAGAGCCGGAGGATCTTATCCAGCACTTTTTCGGATTTGAACGGTTCGGCGTTGACCGAGAGCACCCCCGCCTCGGCGGGGCGGAGCTCGCCGTCCAGGTTGACCCCGACCGTGATGCTGCGGATCTCGCGCACCCGGGAGGAAAGCTGTTTCAGCCGCTCGTTCAGGTCGCGGTAGTACTCGCTCTCGACGTACTCCGAAATGAACGCGGAAAGCGTCTTGAACGCGGGGCTCCCGATCTTGTCGGCGACGGGCGACAGCCCGTTGTGGAGCTGGTCGATGACCGCGATATAGAGTTCGATCTCGGTGATGCTGTAGAGGTACGCCTCGCCCGACGAGGCGCCGAGATCCCGGTCCAGACGGCGCAGTTCGGTGATATCCGAGAGCAGCGGCACGACGTCGGAGAGGGTCTTGCCGAGTTCGGGGATCGAAAGCAGATCGTCGAAGGTCGCCTCGCGGTAGCGGATGACGTCGGGTTCCGACGTGAAGAAAGCGACGGGAGAACCATCGAGCAGACCGAGAAGACCCGTCAGCCCGAGTTCGCGGCACACGCTGTCGCGGATGTCGGGACGGTTGGCGGGGTCGGTATGGCGCTCTTTGGTTTCGGCGTCCTGCCAGAGCAAACTGATAAACGGCTGGTTCATTTTCTTCCCTCCGCGACGGTTTTTCCGGCTTCGCCGGATCGGGGATCGGATACTGTATTATATCACATTCCGCCGCGACCCGCAAGTTTTTTTGTAAAGAAATTGATTTTGCCGCGCGAGTATGGTACAATGGTAGAAGAAAATCGAAAGGACGGCGGGGACCTCCCCGCGCTCTTACATGACGATCGAGATCAAGAAAACAAACCCGCGGGCGACCCTGCCCGTCTACGCTTCCTCCCTTGCGGCGGGGGCGGACCTCTACGCCTGCACGGCGGGCGAGGTCCGGATCCTGCCGGGCGAGACCGCCCTGATCCCGACCGGGATCGCCGTCGCCATCCCCGCGGGGTACGCCGGGTTCGTCTTCGCGCGCTCGGGGCTGTCGGTCAAAATGGGGCTGGCGCCGGCGAACAAGGTCGGCGTGATCGACGCCGATTACCGCGGCGAGATCCTGGTCTCGCTCTACAACCAGAGCGGGCAGGTGCGGTCGGTGTGCCACGGCGACCGGATCGCGCAGCTCGTGATCCTGCCGGTCGAAACCGCCCTCTTCAAGGAAGTGGACGAACTGTCCGACACCGCGCGCGGCGCGGGCGGCTTCGGCTCGACGGGAAAATAAGATGAGATTGCATAAGATCCAGAGCCCCGTCGACCGTCACACCCCCGCCCAGCGGGCGTTCCTTGCGGACGAAAACGAGAACTGCAAGACCTACGCCGACGGTTTTTCCGCCGGCGACGCGCCGCTGCCCGTCACCCTCTCCTGGGACGCGGACGAAAAGGGGCCCTACGCCGTCCGGCTGGGCGAGAAAGCCGACCTCTCGGACGCGCGGGTCTATCATACCGACGTCCCCTCGCTCGACCTCTACGATCTGAAACTCGGTACCCGCTACTTCTTTACGGTCGGGGACGAAAAGCCCGAAACGTTCGTGACGTCCGACGTCCCGCCGCGCAACCTGTTGGTCGGCGGGGTGAAGAACGTGCGCGACCTCGGCGGCTGGAAAACCGTCGACGGCAAGCGGGTCAAACAGGGTAAGGTCTTTCGGACCAGCGCCCTCGACGATTTTGACGGGGACAAAAAGAAAAACAGGATACTCGCAAGCGACGAGGGGATCCGGACGCTCCGCGATACGCTCGGGATCAAAACCGAGATCGACCTGCGCGTCGGTCACGAGGGCGACCCGGGCTATCCCCCGGAGGGCAAGACCGAGAGCGTGCTCGGCGCCGACGTCCGCTACCTGCACTGCCCCATCCTGCTCGGACCCGAAAACTACCTCTCCAGCGTCTTGTCGCTGCAAACGATCTTTCGTACCCTCGCCGATCCCGCAAACTACCCCGTCGCCTACCACTGCGCCGTCGGCGCGGACCGGACCGGCGCCGTCACCTATCTGATCCTCGGGCTGCTCGGGGTCGACGAAAACGACCTGATGCGCGACTATCTGTGGACCAATTTTTCGGACCAGCAGATGTACCGCCCGCCGATCGACCGCGGCTACAAGATCACGATCAGCGAGGCGCCCGGGAAAACGGTGCGGGAAAAAGTCCGCTACGTCCTGACGCAACGGATCGGCATCCCGGATACGACCCTCGACCGGGTCGTCGCCCTCCTGACGGAGTGAAAACAGCGTTTACATCGGAGGAAAACTGATATGGCAACGTTCGGTTATCTGGTAACGGAATTCGGCGCGGTCGGGGACGGCGTCACCGACGATACCGCCGCGATCCAGAAAGGTATCGATTTCCTTGCCGCGCGCGGCGGCGGGAAACTGCTCTTCCCCTATACGAGGGAGGGGTATCGGATCGCGTCGCCGGGGATCGAGGAGATCGACGGGCGCCCGCTGCGCTCGCAGCTCTACATCCCGCGCGGCACGCACAACGTCCAACTGGAGGGGGAGATGCCCTGCAAGCTCCTCTACTCCTACCAGGTCAGACCGAAAGACGACGGATACAACGACCCGACCAAGTTCGGCCGTCAGTCCCGGGTCAACGTCCGCATCTTCTCGGATTGGACGGCGCCCGAGGAGCACGACCCCACGGCGCGCCCCTGGTCGATCTTGTCGGCGCCGCAGGGCGACGGCTACGCGGGCCGGTTCAGCGTGGACGCGTTCTCGATCTCCAATCTCGAGTTCGCCGTCAAACTGGATAAGGATAAAATGTACCCGACGCAGGGCGCCGTCAACCTCGGCAACGTGTCGCGGGTCAATATCGAGAACTCGCAGTTCTGCCTCTCCGAGAACGTCGGGGATACCGAACTCGGAAAAGAGCTGCAGCCCAACCCCTGCCACGTCGCGGGTCTTATCGCGTCGAACGACCAGAACGACGACAACGTGCTGCACAACGTCGCCGCGCAGGGCTTCCGCTACGGGTTCGTCTTAGGCGAGCACGTGGTCGCCGACTACCTCTACGTCCACAACTGCGAGGAGGGCGTCACGTTCCATGACGCCTCGCACCTGACCGTCATCAACCATATCGTCGCCCAGCACAACCGGGTCATCCTCTCGACGACCGACGTCGAGCTCTACGGCAACAAAAAGGGCCGCTGCAACGTGATCGTCGGCTCGCTGAACTTTGAGTGCGGGACGGGACTGCGCCCGGCGGTCGACCAGCTGCAATACGGCGTGCGCGATAACGAAAACCGTCTGCGCGGCTGGCTGTACTGGCACAAGCCGTGGGGCAAAAAGGAGTTCCCCGTCGTCGGATGCGAGAACTTTACCGTCACCAAGTTCGGCCCGCTCGAGCCGCGCCC
>CAMJCC010000035.1 GCA_946404035.1 uncultured Clostridia bacterium
GTCTGCTACGCGTTCCTCGACTGTTGTCTTGAAGAACTGCAAAGACCCGACCGTCCGGTCGCGGTCGACAGCTTTATGAAACGCCCGATCGGGGCGGTCGCGGAGTTCTGTAAGAGCCGGATCAAACTGGTCGGCGCGGACGGAAAGGTAAAGTAATGATCGACATCGTCGGCATCGGCGCAAACGTTTGCGACACGCTCATCACCCTGAAAAACTATCCCGCCGAGGATACCAAAGCCAAGTGCGACGGCGTCCGCCGGAGCGGGGGAGGACCCGTTGCGACGGGTCTTGTCGCCGCGGCGAAACTCGGGGAGAAGTGCGCCTATATCGGCGATCTTGCCGACGACGAGGGCGGGCGTTTCCTCAAAGCCGACTTTGAAAAGTTCGGCGTTTCGACCGCGTACTGTCGGACCCTCTCCGGCTATACCTCGTTTACCTCCTGCATCTGGCTCGCCCGGGATAAGGCGACGCGCACCGTCGTCTTTGATAAAGGAAACCTGCCGGGGACCGAACTCGACGACCGGGCGAAAGCGGCGATCGCCGCCGCCGCCGTCCTGATGGTCGACGGAAACGATCTGGACGCGGCGGTCGAGGGGGCGAAGATCGCCTCGGAAAACGGTACGAAAGTGCTCTACGACGCCGGAGGGCTCTACGATGGGGTCGAGCGGCTGCTGCCGCTTGCCGACTACCTGATCCCCTCCGAGGAGTTCGCTCTCGGACACACCGGGGCAAAGACCGCGGAAGAGGCGGCGAAGATCCTCTACGACAAGTATTCGCCAGAGGTCGTCGTGATCACGCAGGGCAAGCGCGGCGGGATCCTCTTTGACGGCAAGACCGTCGGGACCTACCCGGCGCTCCCCGCCGCCGTCGTCGACAGCAACGGCGCGGGCGACGTGTTCCACGGGGCGTTCGCCGTCGCCGTGAAGCGGGGATACGACCCCTATCGCGCGTGCCTCTTCGCCAGCGCTACGTCAGCTTTAAAATGCACCAAAGTCGGCGCCCGCGACGGCGCGCCGGACCTCTCTTGCGTCGAGACCTTTTTGAAGGAGAACGGATATGAACTATAAGAAAAAATACGTCCCGAAACCGGGATATACCGTCGTATCGAAGATCGGAGAAAGCTCGCTTTCGCGGCTGGAGTTCGGGATCATCGAACTCGACGCCGGGGCGGAACAGCCATTTGACACGGGGGATAAGGAGACCGCGTTCATCGTCCTTTACGGTCATTGCGACGTGCTGTTCGACGGCAAGATCTACGAGAACGTCGGCAACCGGCAGACCGTGTTCGAAAACCGCAAAGCCGAGTGTTTCTATATGCCTCGGGAACAGAAACTCGTCGTGCGCGCGCGCGATCACGTGAAGATCGCGGTCTGCGCCACCCCGATCGCTGAAAAGACCGAGCCGCAACTTCTCCGCGAGGATCACGCGGTATTAAAACTGCTGGGCAGACCGCCGTTCGAGCGCGAGACCAGTTTCCTTTTCGACGGGAACAGCAACGCCAAGATCCTGACCATCGGCGAGTCCTACACCACCGAGGGCAACTGGGCGGGTTTCCCGCCGCACAAGCACGACGAGGACAATATGCCGAAAGAGTGCGTTGCCGAGGAGATCTACTACTTCCTGTTCGAGCCCGAACAGGGGTTTGCCGTCCAGTGCCTTTACACCCGGGACGGGAGCGTCGACGTCGCCTACCGCGTCAAGCAGGACGAACTCGTCGAGTTCCCCTACGGCTACCACACCACGGTCTCCACGCCGGGCTACAAGACCTACTTCCTTTGGCTGATGGCGGGGGACTACCAGGGGTTCAACCGCTCGAACGACCCGGATCACGACTGGATCAAATAAGAGTGTCCCGGAGGGGGGAACGCGATGAAGTATTTGCTCGGAATTGATTTCGGAGGCGGCGCGTCAAAGGCGACGCTGCTCTCGGTCGCGGGAGAGGTGGTCGCCACCCATACCGTCGAGTATCCGACGCGCTACCCCGGAGAGGGGATGGTCGAGCAGGACCCCGCGGACTGGGTCGGGGCGGCGTTGGAGAATATCCGCGCGCTGCTCTCGGAGAGCGGGATCGACCCCAAAGACGTCGTAGCGCTCTCCTTTGACGCCGCGACCCATACGGCGGTGCTCTGCGACGAGAATTTCCGCGTGCTCCGTCCCGCGATCTACTGGACCGATACCCGCTCCAAAAAAGAGGTCGCGTATCTGAAAAAGAATTACGGCGCCGAGATCTTTGCGCGCGCCTATCACCACCCCGACACCATCTGGACGCTCCCGCAGCTGATGTGGGTCAAGCAAAACGAGCCGGACGTGTTTCAAAAAACCAAGCGGATCCTGTTCGCAAAGGACTTCGTGAGACACTTTTTCACGGGCGATTACCTGACCGACGTGATCGAGGCGGAGGGCAGTATGCTCTTCGACTATACGACGCTCTCCTGGTCGAAAGATCTTTGCGGGATCGTCGGGATCGACCCCGAACTGCTGCCGAAAACCGTCCGCCCGACCGACGTCGCCGGGAGCGTGACCGAGGAGGCGGCGCAAAAGACCGGGATCCCCGCGGGGACCACGGTTTTCTGCGGCACGACCGATACCGTTATGGAGGTCTTTGCGGCGGGGGCTGTCGAACCCGGCGATATGACCGTCAAACTCGCCACGGCGGGACGGATCTGCGTGATCTCGGAGCGCCCCTGCCGCGACGTCAACCTCATCAACTATTCGCACGTCGTAGACGGGCTCTGGTATCCCGGCACCGCGACCAAAGCCGCAGCCGCCAGCAACCGCTGGTTCCGCGACACCTTCGGCGGGGACTACCGCGAACTCGACAAGATGGCGCAGACCGTCGCGCCGGGGTGCGGCGGACTGCTCTTCCACCCCTATCTGAACGGGGAACTCACCCCCTACGCCGACCCCGACCTTGCGGGCAGTTTCACCGGGGTGCGCGCAAGCCACACCAAGGCGTACTTCGCCCGCGCGGTACTCGAGGGGGTGGCGTTCAGTATGCTGGACTGCGAGCGGGCGCTCGCTTCGATCGGCATCCCGCACAAGGAGAGCGCCGTCATGATCGGCATGGGCGGGAAAAGCCCGCTCTGGCGGCAGATCTTATCCGACGTTCTGGGCATTCGCCTGACCGTCAAGGAGTACAGCGACAGTTCGTTTGGCACCGCGATGCTCGCGGGGGTCGCCGCGGGGGCGTTCCCCTCGTTTTCCGCCGCCGTGCGGCTCTGCAACCGCGAGATCGCCGAAACTCTGCCCGATCCCGAACGGCACGCGCTGTACGCGGGATATTTCAAGAGATATAAAGAGATCGTTTCGGCGCTGGCGCCGATCTATCACGGGGGCGTCCTGTGAAGACCGTCGTATTGGTCAAGGTCGTCGACGGGGAGATCGGTCCCTTTGACGCTGCCGCCGTCGAACACGCTTTGTCGCTTGCAAACAATGAAGTTACGGTCTTGTCGATGGGTCCCCGCACGTGGGAGGGCGTCCTGCTCCCCCTGACGCGGCTGGGGGTCAAACGGGTGGTCCTGCTCTCCGATCCCGTGTTTGCGGGTTCGGACACGCTGGCGACCGCCTATATCCTTTCGCGCGCGCTCGCGCGCATTGACTACGACCTGATCCTCTGCGGCAGAAAAACGCTGGACGGCGAGACCGCGCAGGTCGGACCGTGTCTTGCGGCGATGCTGCGGATCCCCGTTCTGACGAACGTCTTTTCGTTTGACGTGGGTAACGGTCACGCCGACGCCGAGACCTCGCTCGGACGCGAGCGCGCGGCGCTCCCCGCGTGTCTGACCATGGAGCGCACCAAACAACTGCGGTTCCCGTCGCTCTTCTCCAAAGCCGGGGAGGTCGAGGCGTGGGACAACGCGACGGTCGGCGCCGACCCCGCCCGGTGCGGGCTTGCCGGCTCTCCGACCCGTGTGATCGAAACTTTTGAAAGCAAAAAGGGCGAGCGCGCCTGTCAAACGATCGCGCCGAGCGAACTGTTCCCGCTGCTGAAACGGCTTTTGAAACGGGATAAACGCGAGACCGCGATCCCCGAGAGCAAAACCAAGCTGAAAACCGTCTGGGCGGTCGGGGAAGAGGTCGTCGAGCGCGCGCGGGCGATCGCGGAAAACGTGATCGTGATCGAACGGGACAGCCCCGAGGCGATCGCCAAACGGGCGAAGATCGGGCGCCCCGACGTGATCCTCTGGAGCGCCGACGCGTGGGGCAGACGGAACGCCCCGATCGTGCAGGCGCTGCTCAACACCGGGCTCTGCGCCGACTGCACCGACCTGGAAACCGACGGCGAGCGTCTCACGATGATCCGTCCCGCCAGGGGAGGCAACGTCACGGCAAAGATCGTTTGCCGGACCCGTCCCGCGATGGCGACGGTGCGCACCGCCGACAAGACGGCGGGGGATCTGATCGTCTCCGCCGGTCGCGGCGTCGCGGACGATATCGAACGGGTGCGGGAACTTGCCCGTTTGCTCGGGGGAGAGTTCGGCGCCAGCCGGGCGCTGGTCGATCTCGGGCGCGCGGACTATCCCGAACAGGTGGGGCTGACCGGGCGGATGGTCGCCCCGAAGGTCTATCTCGCGATCGGGATCTCGGGCGCGGTCCAGCACGTCGTCGGGATGCGCGACGCCGATACCGTGATCGCGGTCAACCCCGACGAGGGCGCGCCGATCTTCGGCTACGCCGATTACGGGATCGTCGCCCCCTTTGAAGAATTATACCGGGAGATCGAAGCGCTCCCGAAAGGAGAAAAAAACGATGTTTGATTATAAGGTGAAGATCGGTCTTGTCCCGATGCGTCGCGACACCAACAACCGCCCGAAGGGAACTTTTCTGACCTGGTATTCCGCCGAGGAGCGGGGCGAGCGGTTCGTCAGGTATATCGAGGAGAACTTCACGACCGACAAGGTTTCGTTCGTCGACTCGAAGGGACTGGGGACGAAGGATCTGATCCACGACGCCGCGTCCGCCGACGCGATGGTCGAGCGGATGAAACGCGAGGGGGTCGACGCCGTTTTCATCGTCAACTGCAACTTCGGCAACGAGGAGGCGGCGGCGGATATCGCGAAGGCGATGGGGAAGCCGGTGCTTCTCTGGGCGCCGCTCGACGACGAATACTACGTCGACGGGATGCGTCCGACCGATTCGCAATGCGGGCTGTTCGGCGTGTCGCGCCAGATGCAGCGGTTCCATATCCCCTTCTCGCACCTGCCCTGCTGCCGGGTCGAGAGCGACGAGTTTAAGGACGGCTTTCTCTCCTTCGTCCGCGTCGCCTGTATGGTGAAGAACTTTACGGGACTGCGGATCGGGCAGATCGGACTGCGCCCCGCGCCCTTCTATTCGGTCATCTGGAACGAGGGCGAGCTGATGGAGAAGTTCGGGCTGAAGATCATCCCGATCAACTTTGCCCTGATCGAACAGCGGATGAAGGCGACCCTGGACGAAAGACCAGCCGAGATGAAAGAGATCGCCGACGGCATCCGCAAAAACTATCGGATGGACGACCTGACGCCGAAATACGTCGATACGATGGCGGCGTACGCCGTGACGCTGAAGCGGCTCTACGACGAATTCAACCTCGACGCGATCTCCGCCGAGTGCTGGACGGCGACCCCCGTGATGTTCGACGGGTTCGCCCCCTGCACCGTCTACTCGATCCTGAACGATATGGGCTATCTCGTCTCCTGCGAGAGCGATATGCACTGCCTGCTCACGATGATCCTTCTGAAGAGCGCCACCCTCGGAGAGGGCAAACCGCTCTTCGGCGAGTTCACCGTCCGCCACCCCGAAGACAGAAACGCCGAGCTGCTCTGGCATTGCGGACCCTTCCCGCTTTCTCAAAAAGCCGAGAGCGGCGTCGGATCGACGGCGAGGCTCGTCAATCAGCGGTCGTGGTTCCGCGCCAAAGACGGCGTCTACACCGTCGCGCGGCTCGATCAGGAGAGCGGAAGGTACGTGATTCTGCCCCTCGTCGGAAAGACGACCGAGGGACCCGCGACCCACGGAACCTACCTCTGGGTGAAGTTCGACGATCTGCAGAAGATCGAGGATCGGATCATCGACGGACCCTATATCCATCACTTTACCGAGATTGCGGGCGACTATACCCGTGAGATCCGCGAGTTCTGCAAGTATTTCTCGAATCTCGAAACCGATCGGATCTGAACGTCCCCGAAACAACGCAAAGGAGAAACGCGATGAGAGAAAAGATCCTCTTCGACGACGGTTGGAAGTTTCATCTCGGCGATATTGCCGTTCCCGATCCGGTTGACAAGGGACCGGTTTATATGCAGGCGAAGACCGAACGGAAACGGATCGGTCCCGCCTCGTTGCACTACGTCGCAAACAGCGACGACTATTCGACCGAGCACGAGCTTACGCCGGAAAAATGGGAGAACGTCACCCTCCCGCACGATTATATCATCGGCGGGACGCCGGACGAGCGGAACAACTCGGCGCTCGGTTATTTCAAGTACGAGAACGCCTGGTACCGCAAGACCTTCTCGCTTCCGAAAAACGACAAGGGAAAACGGATCTGCCTCCTTTTCGACGGGGTCGCGGTGCGGGCGACGGTCTACCTCAACGGGTGCCTGATGGGGCATCATTTCTGCGGCTACACCTCCTTCGAGATCGATATTTCCGACTACGTCGAGTTCGACCGCGAAAACGTCCTCGCGGTCTACGTTGACGCCACCTCCTCGCACGAGGGCTGGTGGTACGAGGGCGCCGGCATTTACCGCCACGTCTGGCTGACCAAGACCGACCGGGTCGCCCTCGATCTGTGGGGCGTCTGCGTCCGCCCCGAATATAAAGGGGATCATTGGGATCTGACCGTCGTCAACACCGTCCGCAACGACCGCTGTGAAAAGGTCGATCTGACGGTCAAGACCGAGATCACCGACGGGCGCCGGACGGTGCTTTCGCTTTCGGGCGAAACGGCGCTCGCCCAGATGACGAAGGGCGACGTCACCCTTTCGGGCGAGGTCGGGTCTCCCCGGCTCTGGAGCGTGGAGGATCCCTTCCAATACCGCGCGACGTCAAAGGTCTACGTCGGCGGGACGCTGACCGACGTCTACGAAACCAAGTTCGGCTTCCGTTATTACTCCTTCACCCCCGAAACCGGCTTTACCGTCAACGGGAAAAAGACTTTCATCAACGGCGTCTGCGCGCACGAGGACTTCGGGCTGACGGGCAAGGCGGTCGCCGACAATATCCGCAAATACAAGATCGGGCTCATCAAGGAGATGGGCGCGAACGGTTACCGCTGTACGCATTATCCCCATTCTGCCGAGACGATGGACGCCCTTGACGAGGCGGGTCTGATCGTGATGGCGGAAACGCGCTGGTTCGAATCCACCGAAGAAGGGCTGAAACAACTTGAAATGCTGATCAAGCGCGACCGGAACCGTCCCTCGGTCTTCTTCTGGTCGGTCGGCAACGAGGAACCGAAGCAGACGACCGATTCGGGGCGGCGGATCAGCCGCCGGATGATCGAAACGATCCGCCGGCTCGACCCGACCCGCTGGATCACCTGCGCCGTCTCGAACGACCCCGACAAGGCGACGGTCTACGACGACCTCGACGTGATCGGGATCAACTACAATCATTGGAACTACGACGCCGTACACGCCAAACACCCCGGCAAGATGATCCTCGCCTCCGAGTGCTGCGCCACCGGAACGACGCGCGGCTGGTACGGGGACGACGATCCCGTTCGCGGCTACTTCAACGCGGTCGATAAGGACACCAACGAGTGGTTCATCGGGCGCGAGAATATGTGGCGGTTCTTCCGCGATCATCCCTACGTCTCGGGCGGTTATCAATGGATCGCCTTCGAGCATCGCGGCGAGTGCCTCTGGCCGCGGCTCTGTTCGCAGTCGGGCGCGATCGACCTCTTTATGCAGAAGAAAGACGCCTTTTATCAAAATCAGACCCTGTTTATTTCCGACCGTCCCCTGATCCACGTCCTGCCGCATTGGAACCAAACGGGCAGGGAAGGACAGCCGATCCGCGTCGTCGCCTACACCAACTGCGAAGAGGCGGAACTCTTCGTCAACGGCAAGTCGTTCGGGCGGGTCAAAATCGACCGTCCGGGACACGCCGAGTGGAGCGTGCCTTTCGCGCCGGGAAGCGTCAAGGCGCTCGGCTACGTCGGGGGAAGACCCGTCGCGGGCGACGCGGTCAGGACGACCGGGGCGGCGGTTTCGCTCGCCCTGAAACTCGAGAATCCGGTCGACGCGGCAAACGGGCGCGACGTCGCGCTCTTCACCTGCACCGCGCTTGACGCCGACGGGGTCGAGGTTCCCGACGCCGCCCCCTTCGTGCGGTTCTGCACCAACCGGCTCGGCAGGATCGTCGGAACCGGTTCCGACGTCTCCGACCATACCCCCGTCCCCTCGCCCGACCGTCGGATGCGGGCGGGCAGGGTCGCCGTCGCCGTCAAGGTCGGCGACGTCCCCGGGACGCTGACGCTCCGCGCGGAGGCGGACGGACTGATCCCCGCCGAACTGACGCTTCAACTCAAATGATCCGAAAAGGGCGAAAGGAAACGAAATGCTGACACAACGCCTCGGCAAGCCCCATCAGACCGACGACGCCTATATCGACCGGCTCCTCTCGATGATCCGCGACAATCCCGGATCCTGCGACGAGATCTGGTTCGCGTCGCTCTACGGCTATCCGAAACCCGAAACCCATCGGGCGTACGCAAAAGAGATCCTCCCGCAAGCCGAGAAGTTCCGGCGGGCGGGGATCCGCGTTTCTCTGCAGATCAGCAACACGGTGGGACACGGGGAATACATCTCCAAACGCGACTGCTCGGGGCTGGTCTATCCCGGCTCTCCGGTCCGGAACCTCGTCGGTTGGGACGGGGTCGTCGCGCGCCACTCCTTCTGCTGGCGCGACCGGGTTTTCCGCGACTATATCCTTTCGTCGATCGCGGCGTATCTGCCGATCAAGCCGGCGGCGATCTGGTTCGACGACGATTTCCGTCCCAACCACCATATTCCCGTCACCTTCGGCTGTTTCTGCGACGACTGCGTCGCGGCGTTCAACCGGGAGTACGGCTCCTCGTTTACGCGTGAAGAACTCGTAAAGGAACTGAACGACGGAAAGATCGAGTGCCGGGAAGCGTTCATCAGGTTCACGCAGGCGGGACTTGCGAGCTTTATGACCGAGTGCTGCGAGTTGATCCATCGGGAACTGCCCGAAACGCAGGTCGGATTGCAGCAGGGGTCGATGACCGGGTTCATCGGCGACACCGGCAACCGTTACCTGCACGAGATCATTTATCGCGTGACGGGTCTGCCGTCGCTCTCCCGTCCCGGCGGCGGCGCCTATACCGACCACGATCTGCGCGCCTTCGTCAAGAAGGGCGGAGAGATCGAGCGGCAGAACCGCGAACTGCCCGCAACGGTCTCCGATATCCGTCCCGAGATCGAAAATCTCCCCTACGTCGCCTACGGCAAGAGCGCGGCGGGGACCTGTTTTGAAAGTACGCTCTACCTCTCGCTCGGCGCGACGGCGATGTCCTTTGCGATGATGATGGACGAGAACGAGGACGCGTCCTTCTACCGCCGCGAGTTCGAGTTCTTCTCGCTCCACCGCCCCTACTGGGAAAAGATCGCCGAAACCAATAAGAGAAGCGTTCAGGACGGGGTCAACGCCGTCTTTCTCAAGGGGAAATGGGCGTACCGCTCGAAGATCCCATTCGACTACGCGGAGTGCGATCCGGCGGAGGAATCGGTGATCCGCTATATCGGGTTGCCGCTCTGCTACCGCGAGTCGACCGACGGCGTGCAGATCCTGCACGGGTCCGACGCCGACCGACTGTCCGACGAGGCGGTGAACGACCTTTTGGAAAAGCCCCTCGTCACCGACGCCGAAACGGTCGAACGGCTGGCCGCGCGCGGCTTTGATTTCCCGATTGCAGTCAAAAAGATCGATACGCTCCGCCTGAACGAGATCTGTGCCGACCATCCCGTGAACGAGGGGATCGTCCGTCGCGTCTGGGACGGGAAGTTCGCCGGCAGACGCGAGGGCTACCGGATCGACGCGACGGGGGACGGGGTCGAGGTCGTCGGGCGCTATCTCGGGGTCGGCGCAGGCGCAGAGAACGGCGGCGCGATCGCGACGGCGGTCTTCACGACCTCCCGCGGCGCGAAGTGGGCGGTCTTCGGTTTCGATCTCTGGAATCGCGTCGTCGGGATCGCCCGGCGCGACGTGATCTTCAATATCGTCGAGTATATCGGCGGAAAGCCGCTTTCGGCGCGGATGATCGACGGTTTTTCGGCGCTGGTCCTGCCCCGCGTTTATCGGGACGGAAAACTCGCCTCGGTCAGCGTCGTCAACTGCACGCCGGGCGAGAGCGGGGAATACCGCCTCCGGGTCGCCGCCCCCGCGGGGACGACCGCGCATTATCTGGCACAATACGGAAAAGAGGCGACCGTCTCGGTCGGTACGGGCGGGATCGTTTTGATGCCCTCGCTCTCCGGTTGGAACGTCGGCACGCTGTTTTTCGAGCAAACGGGAGAAAAAACGAAATGATCGAAAATATCAAGGATATCAAACCCATTTACCCCACCGAACCCTGGAAGATCACCGAACCCGCGTTCAAACCCGAAAACAACTACCGCAACGAGACGGTCTTCGTCCTCTCGAACGGCTATATCGGGATGCGCGGCACCTTCGAGGAGGGGTACAAACTGCCGAAAGGTCTCGGTATGGAGGGCAGTTTCGTCAACGGGTTCTACGAGAGCGAGACCATCCGCTACGGCGAGACTGCTTACGGATTCGCCGACAAGACCCAGACGATGCTGAACGTCGCGAACGCTAAGATCATCCGTCTCTCGGTCGACGGCGAAGAGTTCAGTCTTTTCGAGGGAAAACTCGATGAGGCGAAGCGGGTGCTGGATATGAAAGCCGGGACGCTCTCGCGCTTCGTCCGCTGGACGTCGCCGAAGGGGAAGACGGTCGAGATCCGCTCGACCCGTCTCGTCTCGC
Source organism: uncultured Clostridia bacterium (assembly GCA_946404035.1). Taxonomy (GTDB): domain Bacteria; phylum Bacillota; class Clostridia; order Oscillospirales; family CAG-272; genus UBA1740. Next base: position 10,993 of record CAMJCC010000035.1, read on the forward strand.
TTACAAACAAGTACGCCGCTGCGATCGAATACGCGGTCACCCCGATCGATTTCGACGGCGAGATCGTTCTGATCTCCCTGATCGACGGAGACGTTGAGAACAATACCAAGGAGAACAATTCCCGCATCGACTACGGCCCCTACGGGCGGGTCGTCCTGCCCGTCGACAGGAGATGCGAGGGCGCCTTCTCGGCGCTCCGGCAAAAGTCGAAGAACACCGCGATCGGGATCGTGACCGCGATGCGAAACGAGATCGACTTTGACGCGGCGCGGGAAAATACGGACGACGAGTTCACGGTCTCGACCCGTTTCGCTTTCAAGGCGCGAAGGGGCAAGACCTACACGCTGACCAAGTATATCACCTACGTCACCACCCGCGATTTTCCGGAGGAAAAACTCTACGACGCGGCGAAAACGGTCCTTTCCGACCTTTCGCGCGAGGGTTTTGCCGCGCTCGCGGCGGCGCAGAAAAAGTACCTCGACGAGTTCTGGGAGAACGCCGACATCGAGATCGACGGCGACGACCTGCTTTCGCAGGGGCTTCGCTGGCACGAGTTCGCCCTGCTCCAGTCGCCTGGACGCGACGGGAAGACCAGTCTGGGGGCGAAGGGGCTTTCGGGCGAGGGCTACGAGGGACACGTTTTCTGGGATACCGAGATGTACGTCACCCCTTTCTTCAACTTCGAGCGCCCCGAGATCGCGAAACAGATCCTGATGTTCCGCTACAACACGCTGGATCAGGCGCGCGAGCGGGCGCGGGTGCTCTCGGTGAAGCGGGGCTGCTGCTTCCCGTGGCGGACCATCAACGGACGCGAGGCGAGCGCTTTCTTTCTTGCCGGGACCTGCCAGTTCCACATCAACGCCGATATCGCCTACGCCGTCCATCAGTACGTCACGGCGACGGGCGACGACGGGTTCCTTGCCGACTACGGCGCCGAGATCCTCGTCGAGACGGCGCGTTTCTGGGTGGAGTTCGGCGAGTATATCGACTACAAAGGCGGCAAGTTCTGCATCAACGGCGTGACGGGTCCCGACGAGTTCGCCGTCCTCGTCAACAACAACTGCTATACCAATATGATGGCGCGCGAAAATATGAAATACGCCGTCGAAGCCGTCGCGTTCCTGAAGGAAAAGATGCCCGACAAGTACGCTGCTTTGGCGAAGAAGATCGACCTCGCGGACGAAGAGCCCGCCGAATGGCAGCGCGCGATCGACAATACCTATATCCCCTACGACGAAACGCGCGGTATCTATCCGCAGGACGACAGCTTCCTCTCGAAAAAGCGGTGGGATATCGAAAATACCCCCTTCTCCGAGTTCCCCCTGCTCGACAAGCACCACCCGATCGTCGTCTATCGGCATCAGGTGTCCAAGCAAGCCGATTTCGTCCTCGCGATGTTCCTGCTCTCCCGGTACTTCACCCGCGAGGAGATGAAGCGCAACTTTGATTTCTACGAGACGGTCTCGGTGCACGAATCCTCGCTTTCCGCTTGCATCTTCTCGATCGTCGCCGACGCGATCGGTTATCACGACGTCGCCTACAAGTACTTTATGACCACCTCGCGCCTCGACCTCGACGACTACCACGCCAACGTCAACGCGGGCTACCATTGCGCGAATATGGCGGGGACCTGGATGTCGATGGTCTTCGGCTTCGGCGGGATGCGGCTTGACGACGGCGAACTCTCGTTTGCACCGGTCCTGCCCGAGAAGTGGAACTCCTACCGCTTCCGGCTGCTCTGGCGCGGACGGTTGCTCGAGGTGAAGGTCGATCAAACCGGCGCGCACTATCGGTTGCTCCGCGGCGACGCCCTGACGATCAAATCCAACGGACAAGAGATTACTGTAGAATAAAGGAACGGACGATGAACGCGCAAGAGATCAAATCGCAACTCGAAAAAGAATACAAGTACAAACTCGAACTCCACGCGCACTCGAATCCCGCCAGCGGATGCAGCGAAGTGTCGGTCCCCGATCTGGTCGCCCTCTACGCGGAACTGGGCTATCACGGCGTGGTGCTGACCAACCACTTCATCTACGACTACTCGACTTGTATGCGGGGGCGCAGCGTCGAGGAGGGGATCGCCGTTTGGCTGAACGACTATCGCGAGGCGGTCGAGGAGGGGAAGAAGTACGGGATGACCGTCTTCCTCGGCGCCGAGATCCGCTTCACCGAGAACAACAACGACTACCTGATCTACGGGCTGACCGAGGAGATGCTGCCCGAGATCTACCGATTGCTTCCGGAGGGGGTCGAGAATTTCCGCAAAAACTACAAAATGCCCGACAGCGTCTTTTTGCAGGCGCATCCGTTCCGCGACGGGATGGTCGAGGTCGACCCCGCGATCCTCGACGGGATCGAGACGTTCAATATGCACCCGGGACAGCGTTCCCGCAATGCCGTCGCCAACTACTACGCCAAGAAAAAGGGGATCGGCATCCGGCTCGTCGCTTCCGATTTCCACTTCCTGCGCGGGCGGGACGTCGCAGTTTCCGCGATCCGGACGAAAACGATGCCGAAGACCACGTTCGATATCGCCTCAATCCTCCGGAGCGGCGATTATATCGGTGAGGTCGGCAATCAGGCGCTGATCCTGCCCTGAAAGGAGAGACCATGATCAAAGCGGTACTGTTCGACCTGGACGGCGTGATCGTTTCGACCGATCACTGCCATTACCGGGCTTGGAAACGGATGGCGGACGAGGAGGGGATCTACTTTGACGAGAAGATCAACGACCGACTCCGCGGCGTCAGCCGGATGGCAAGTCTCGACATCGTCCTGGAAAGGGCGACGCACACCTACGACGCCGCCGAAAAGGCGGAACTCGCCGGGCGCAAGAACGGGTATTACCGGGAGTTGATCTCCGAACTGACCCCCGCCGATATCCTGCCCGGCGCGATGGAGAACCTGAACGAACTGAAACGGAACGGCGTTCTCGTCGCCGTCGGTTCGTCGAGTAAGAACACACCGATCATCTTAAAACAGATCGGGCTTGCCGGTTTCTTTGACGCCGTATCGGACGGCAACAACATCACGCACTCGAAACCCGACCCCGAGGTTTTTCTGAAAGCTGCGGAGATGCTCGGCGTTTTGCCGGCGGAGTGCCTCGTCGTCGAGGACGCAGACGCCGGGATCGAGGCGGGCAGAAACGGCGGGATGAAGACCCTGTCGGTCAAGGGCGCCGTCGGCGCCGACTACTTTGCCCCCGATCTGTCGGACTACAGCATTTTCCGGCGGATCATCCGATAACTCCACTCCAACCGAACGAAAAGGAGAACGTAATGAAAAGAACAATGCTCATATTTGCTCTGCTCCTCGCGCTCGCTCTGACCGTCCTGCTCGCCTCCTGCTCGCCCCGCGGTGAAAGCGGCGGGACGACCGGGACCGAGGGCTGCGCGCATGTCTGGGACAAAGGGAAAATGCTTACGTCGCCGACCTGTCTCTCGACGGGATCGATCCTCTATACCTGCACCCTCTGCGGGGAGAAAAAGACCGAGGAGGTCCCCGCCGATCCCACCATGCACTCGTTCGGCAGCAGCTGGCGGATCGTGACCCCGCCGACCGCGACCCAGGACGGCGTGGAGGAGCGCGTCTGCTCCCGGTGCTGCACCGCTACGACCCAGCCGGTCAAGTACGCAGATTACAGCGCGAGCGTCACCGAGATCAAGGGAAAGGCGACCTCGTTCAAGACCTCCGATTTCGGCGGCGGGTCGGTCACGACCGATCTCGGCGGCTCCTATCCCGTCCCCACGGTCAAGCCGACGGCGGGGCAGCATCCGCGCGTCCTGTTCAACGCGGGCGATATCGCGGGGATCAAGCGTGAATTGTACGACGTCCGCAGCGTCACGGCGTCCAACCTGTTCCGTCAGGCGGTCAAGAAACCGACCGACGGGAAACTCTCGGGTTCAAAGAACTTTTCGGACGAGACCCTGCACAAGATCCAGGCGCTGGCGCTCGATTACCGGCTGACGGGGAACCAGATCTCGGGCTGGTCCGCGATCTATGCGATCAAGAATGCCCTGACCACCCTGGACTACGCGGGGATGAGCGACGTAACGCGCTATTACGGCTACACGATGTATATCGCGGCGTGCGTCTACGACTGGTGCCACGACCTCCTCACCGAAACCGACAAGACCCAGATCGTCCTCGGCGTGCAGAAAAAGTGCTGCGAGAGCAATCGGATGGAGGTCGGCTTCCCTCCGTCCGGACAGTCTGCGATCTCGGGTCACGGCTGCGAGTACCAGATCCTGCGCGATTACCTTGCGTTCGCCATTGCGATCTACGACGAGTATCCCGGTTGGTGGAACTATATCGGCGGGCGTTTCTACCAGGAATACGTCCCGGTCAGAAACGAGTTCTATAAGGCGGGGCTGGTGCCCCAGGGCGTTTCGCTCTACATCCAGACGCGCTACGGCGCCGATATCTTCTCGGCTTGGCTCGTCAAGGCGATGTCGGGGTCGATCCCCTACGCCAGCGCCGAAAATATGAAGCAGGTCGCACGCTCCATCTTCTCCCACGAATTGCCGGGCAAATACAACACGCAGTTCTATGTCGGCTTCAACACGGGCGACGACCACGTCCCGGACGGCAGTTTCATCGATTACACGCGGATCGCGCTCATCTCGTCCTACCTGTTCGACGACGCGACGATGCGCGCCGAACTCGAGTATTACAAGACCAACTACACGACTTTCAAAAACGACAGCATCATCAGCGACGCCGGCGTCAGCGAATACCTGATCTGCTCCTCTAACGGCGTGACTGCGGCAGACGACCGCCACGAGGGGATGGACCTTGTCCTCTACAACGGCGGCTGGCTCGGGCAGATGATCGCGCGGAACAGCTGGAACAACGACCAGGCGGCGGTCCTGATGAAGATCGGCTGCCACACGGCGGGGAACCACGACCACATGGACGCGGGACAGTTCCAGATCTTTTACCGGTCGATTTTGGCGGGCGACACCGGCGCCTACGCCAGTTACGGCGAGAACCACCACTACTACTATCATCAGGCGACCATCGCGCACAACAGTCTTCTGATCTA
>CAMJCC010000036.1 GCA_946404035.1 uncultured Clostridia bacterium
ATCAACTCGGGCGCCTATATGGCGGAGGTGGTGCGCAGCGGGATCAACGCGGTGGATAAGGGACAGATGGAGGCGGGGCGCAGTCTCGGGCTCTCCAAGATGCAGACGATGCGGAAGATCATCTTTCCGCAGGCGATCCGCAACATCCTGCCCGCCATCGGCAACGAGATGATTGCGCTTTTAAAAGAGACCTCGGTCGCCGGGTACGTCGCGGTGATCGATCTGACCCGTGCGGGGAACCTGGTCCGCAACAACACCTTCGACGCGATCAATCCGCTGTTGCTCGTGGCTCTGGTCTACCTGATCCTGGTCGTGGGACTGACGCGGCTGCTCAACGTCTTTGAAAGGAAGCTCAAAAAGAATGAAAAACGCTGAAAAGACGCCGACCGTCGAAAACGAAAAGAAGAGCGGGACCGGGGAACTTCTGATCTCGGTACGCGACCTGCAAAAGAAGTTCGGCGAGGTGGAGGTGCTTCGCGGGATCGACCTTGATATCAACCGCGGGGACGTCATCTGCATCATCGGACCGTCGGGGTCGGGGAAATCGACCTTTCTCCGCTGCCTGAACCTGCTCGAGAAGCCCGACAGCGGGTCGATCGTCTTCGAGGGCGACGAGTTGACCGACAAGAAGACCGACGTCAATCTCCACCGACAGAAGATGGGGATGGTGTTCCAACAGTTCAACCTGTTCCCGCATATGACGGTGATGGAGAACCTTACCTGCGCGCCCGTGATGCTGAAAAAAAGCACCAAAGCCGAGGCGGAGGACCGGGCGCTCACGCTGCTTGCCCGCGTCGGGCTTGCCGACCGCGCCGGGGCGTATCCCAACCAACTTTCGGGCGGGCAGAAACAGCGGGTGGCGATCGTCCGCGCCCTCTGTATGGAGCCAGACGTGATGCTCTTCGACGAGCCGACCTCCGCCCTTGACCCCGAGATGGTGGGCGAGGTGCTGGACGTGATGAAAGAGCTTGCCGAGAGCGGGATGACCATGGCGGTCGTGACCCACGAGATGGGCTTTGCCCGCGAGGTGTCGAACCGCGTGATCTTCCTTGACGACGGGGTGATCGGCGAGGAGGGGACCCCCGCCGAACTGTTTGACCATCCGAAGAGCGAACGGCTCAAATCGTTCCTTTCCAAAGTACTGTAAACGAGGTAATGACCGTGGAAAACGTTTCTCTTAAGGGCAGGGATTTTCTGAAACTGCTCGACCTTACTCCCGCCGAGATCAACTATCTGATCGATCTGGCGGCGGACCTGAAAGCCAAAAAAAAGGCGGGGATCCCCCACGCCATCCATCAGGGCAAGAACGTCGCCCTGATCTTTGAGAAGACCTCCACCCGGACGCGCTGCTCGTTTGAAGTGGCGGCGCGCGACCTCGGGATGGGGGTGACTTATCTCGACCCGTCGGGGTCGCAGATCGGACGGAAAGAGAGCATCGCCGATACGGCGCGGGTGCTGGGCAGTATGTTCGACGGGATCGAATACCGCGGTTTCGGTCAACAGATCGTCGAAACGCTGGCGAAATACGCGAAAGTGCCGGTCTGGAACGGGCTGACCGACGAGTTCCACCCGACGCAGATCCTGGCGGACTTTCTCACCATCCGGGAGCATTTCGGAACGCTGAAAGGAAAAAAACTGGTCTACTACGGCGACGCCCGCTTCAATATGGGCAACTCGCTGATGGTCGGGTGCGCGAAGATGGGTCTTCATTTCGTCGCCTGCTCGCCCGAGGAATACCGTCCGTCAGCGGACCTGGTCGCGACCTGCAAGAAAATTGCGGCGGAGACCGGGGCGACCATCTCGTTTGAGAGCGACCCGATCAAGGTGGCACAGGGCGCCGACGCGATCTATACCGACGTCTGGGTGTCGATGGGCGAACCCGTCGAGGTGTGGGACGAACGCGTCAAGGCGCTCGCCCCCTACCAGGTGAACGGCGCGGTGATGGGGGCGGCGGGGAAAGACGCGATCTTTTTGCACTGCCTGCCCGCCTATCACGACAAGAACACCGCGATCGGGCGTGAGATGTGCGAACGTTTCGGGCGCGACGCGATGGAGGTCACCGACGAGGTATTCGAGGGACCCGCTTCGCTCGTGTTCGAGGAGGCGGAGAACCGGATGCATACCATCAAGGCGGTCATGGCGGCGACGCTGTGACCGCAAACCGCGTTTCCAAACGACTATATTGAACGGGACGTAAAGACAATGCCGAAAGATACAAGCATCAAAAAAGTTCTGGTGATCGGCTCCGGCCCCATCGTGATCGGGCAGGCGGCCGAATTCGACTACGCGGGCGCGCAGGCGTGCCGCGTTTTGCGCGAGGAGAAGATCAACACGGTCCTGGTCAACTCCAACCCCGCGACCATCATGACCGACAAGCATTTGGCGGACGAGATCTACCTCGAGCCGCTGACCATCACGTCGGTCAAACGGATCATCGAGCGAGAGAAGCCCGACGGGATCTTAGCGGGGCTGGGCGGACAGACCGGTCTGACCCTGGCGATGCAGCTTGAAAAAGAGGGGTTCCTGAAAGCGGCGGGCGTCCGCCTGCTCGGGACCGACGTCGCGGCGATCGACCGCGCGGAGGACCGCGAACTCTTCAAGGAAACGATGGAGAAGATCGGGCAGCCCTGCGTCCCCTCGGATATCGCGAACACGGTCGAGGAGTGCCTTAAGGTCGCCGAGAAGATCGGCTATCCCGTCATCGTCCGTCCGGCGTTCACCTTGGGCGGCACGGGCGGCGGCATCGCCGCGAACCCGGAGGAGTTGATCGACATCGCGGGTCCCGGGCTGGACCTGTCCCCGATCACGCAGGTCTTGATCGAAAAGTCCATCGCCGGATGGAAAGAGATCGAGTTCGAGACCATGCGCGACTGCACGGGCGAGGCGGTCTCGGTCTGCTCGATGGAGAACGTCGACCCGGTCGGCGTGCATACCGGCGACTCGATCGTCGCGGCGCCCGCCCTGACCTTGACCGACCGCGAGTTTGCGATGCTCCGCCAGGCGGCGCTGGATATCGTGGCGGCGATCGGGGTCATCGGCGGCTGCAACTGCCAGTTCGCCCTGAAACCCGACGGCAACGAGTACGCCGTCATCGAGGTCAACCCGCGCGTGTCGCGGAGTTCGGCGCTGGCGTCGAAAGCGACGGGCTACCCCATCGCGAAAGTGACCACCCGGCTGGCGCTGGGCTACACGCTGAAAGAGATCAGGAACCCGAAGACCGGGGCGTCGCTCTCGGGCTTTGAGCCCGCGGTCGACTATATCGTCGTCAAATATCCGAAGTTCCCGTTCGATAAGTTCGCCGGGATGAGCCGGCGGCTGGGCACGCAGATGAAGGCGACGGGCGAGGTCATGTCGATCGCGCCGACGTTTGAAGCGGCGCTGATGAAAGCGATCCGGGGCGCGGAGATCGGAGCGGACACCCTGAACCTCCCGCCGCTTGACAACAGACCCGTTCTGGAACGCCTCGCGGACCAGGACGACCGTCGGCTGTTCACCGTGTTCGAGGCGATCAAGGCGGGCGTGTCGGTCGACGAGATCTACCGCATCACGACGATCGACCCCTACTTCTTAAACAAGATCAAACGGCTTGCCGATTACGAGGAGAAGATCAAGGAGGGGCTTACCGACGAACTGCTCCGCGAGGGCAAGGACCTCGGCTATACCGACAAGGCGCTCGAGCGTCTGTCGGGGACCAAACCGAAGCGCGAGACCCCGTTCGGCTACCGCATCGTCAAGACCTGCGCCTCGGTCTTCGGGACCGACAAACCCTACTTCTATTCGGTGCCCGACACGGCGGGATGCGAAGCGCGGAGTTTCAAAAAGTCCGGCAAACCCGTCATCCTGGTCCTCGGCTCGGGTCCGATCCGGATCGGGCAGGGGATCGAGTTCGACTATTCGTCGGTGCATTGCGTCTGGACCCTGAAAGAACTGGGGTACGACGTGGCGATCATCAACAACAACCCCGAGACCGTTTCGACCGACTACGACACCGCGGACCGGCTCTACTTCGAGCCGCTGACCCCCGAGGACGTGATGAACGTCATCCGGGCGGAGGACCCGATCGGGGTGGTCGTGGCGTTCGGCGGGCAGACCGCGATCAAGTTGACCGCGTTCCTTGACCGCGCCGGGGTGCAGATCCTCGGCACGTCCGCCGAGGGGATCGATATCGCGGAGGACCGCGAGCGGTTCGATCACCTGCTCGAGCAGTTCTCGATCAAGCGGCCGCGCGGGATGGGCGTGATCTCGACCGAGGAGGCGCTTGCCGCCGCGGAAACGCTGGGCTATCCCGTTCTGCTCCGTCCGTCCTACGTCATCGGCGGGCAGAATATGACCATCGTGCATACCGCCGCCGAGGTCAAGAAGTATATGGCGCGTATCCTCTCGACCGGGATCGACAACCCGGTCCTGGTCGACAAGTATATGATGGGGCCGGAACTGGAGGTCGACGTCATCTCGGACGGCAAGAACGTCCTGATCCCCGGGATCATGCAGCACATCGAACGGGCGGGCGTGCACAGCGGCGACTCCATCGCCGTCTATCCGCCCTATTCGGTGGACGACCGCATGATCCAAAAGATCGTCGAATGCTCCGAGAAACTGGCGCTCGCGCTCGGGACCAAGGGGCTGGTGAACATCCAGTACCTGATCTACGAAAACGAGCTGTACGTGATCGAGGTCAACCCGCGCGCCTCGCGCACCGTGCCGTACATCAGCAAGGTGACCGGCGTGCCGATGGTGGATCTCGCCGCCTCCGTTATGACCGGCGGGGACCTGGCGGACCTCGGTTACGGCACGGGTCTTTATCAGGCGCCGCCCTACGTGACGGTCAAGGTCCCGGTCTTCTCGTTTGGCAAACTGTCCGACGCGAACTCTTATATGGGACCCGAAATGAAATCGACGGGCGAGGTGCTCGGGATCGGCAAGAACATCCGCGAGGCGCTGTTCAAGGGGATGACCTCCGCCGGTTTTCGTCTTCAGAACCCGCGCGACGGCGGGGAGACCGGCATCTTCATCAGCGTGGACGACCACGACTACGGCGAGATCATCGGACTGTCGCGTAAAGTGCGCGACCTCGGAATGACGGTCTACGCCACGCCCGGCACCGCCGAGACCATTCAGCGGCTGGGGATCCCGGTCAACGTCGTGCCCGGCATCCGGGAGCAGGACGGGATGTGGAAACTGCTGGAAGAGGGCAAGATCCACTACATCGTCTACACCGGCGCGCTCTACGACGAAACGCTCTCCGAGTATATCGCTCTGCACAGGAAAGCCCTGACCCTCGGGGTGCTGTGTCTGACCTCGCTCGACACGGCGAACGCGATGGCGGACGTCATCGCCAGCGGCTATTCCGAGAAGAACACGGAACTGGTCGACCTGAACTCGATGCGCCGCGATAAGCGCACCATCGCATTCTCGAAGATGGAGGGATCGGGCGACGACTACATCCTGCTCGACGCGCGCGAAACGCCGCTCGACGGGGCGGAGTCGCTTGCCGTCGAACTCTGCGACCGCCGCTTCGGGATCGGGGCGGACGGGATGGTCGTGCTCCTGCCCTCGAAGGTCGCCGACGTGAAGATGCGGATCTGCAACCGCGACGGCTCCGACGGCGTGATGGCGGGGAACAGCATCCGGTGCGTGGGCAAGTACCTCTACGATAACGGCTTCGTTTCGCGCGACGTCGTGACGGTCGAGACCGAGGCGGGCATCCGCGAATTGACGCTTCACACCTCGTTCGGCCGCGTCACGATGGTCGGCGTGAATATGGGCAAACCGAAACTGAGACCGGGGGAGGTCCCCTGCACGCTGGACGGCGACGCCGTGATCGACCGCAAGATCAAGATCGGCGGGACCGAGTACCGCGTCACCTGCCTGTCGGTCGGGAACCCGCACTGCGTGGTCTTCACCGACCACCCCGAGAAGATCGACCTTTCGGTCACGGGTCCGCAGTTCGAGTACGCGCCGCTCTTCCCGGAGCGCGTGAACACCGAGTTCGTCCGGGTGGTCAGCCCGACGGTGCTTTCGATGCGCGTCTACGAGCGCGGGAACGGCGAGACCGCCGCCTGCGGGACCGGCGCCGTCGCCGCCGCGGTCGCCGCCGTCCTGAACGGCTACTGCAAAAAAGACAGCGAGATCACGGTCGAACTGCCCGGAGGAGACCTGTCGGTGTGCGTAAAAGAGAACGGAGACGTGATTTTGACCGGGGATACCCATTTGGTTTACACGGGAAGCATTATCAGATAATTGCGTTGCGTTGCAACGCGATGAATTGCGGGCATGCCCGCATGAATTGACGGCGTTGCCGTCATGAATTGCAAACTGCGTTTGCATGAATTGCCGCCCGGCGATCATTCGCCGGGCGGCATGATATTTACAGAAAGCAAAACCAATCGTTGCGGAAACGGCTATAAAACCGCAAAACGGCGTCGCAACGCATAGAGGTTCCCCGACGCGCACGCAGTAAGCGTTGGGGGGTCGCGTGACGTTTTGCTATTCAATAATGTATTGTTGAAGTGCTTTGCGGCACTTTCTTACAAGAAAGCGCCTCGTTCTCTTACTCCAAAGTGATGGTTGCGACCACGGCAACGTGGTCGGAGAGATCGGTGTTGACGGCGCGGAAGTCGGTCATAGTTACGCCCTTGACGATGATATTATCGACCGGCCACTCGAGCCCGCTGGTCTTAGATCCGGTACAGGTGAGGTAGGAGCCGTCGTTTGCGACGGTATAGCCGGCCTCGGCGAAGCGGTCGTAATACTCGGCGTAATAGGCGTTCCAGTCCCCGAGCAGAACGACGTGCTCGGTATCGGCGAACTTGGCGATCAACTCGTCCATCTGGTTGGTGCAGACGGTATCCGGCTTCAACTTTTCGTGGAACGCCAGGTGCAGGGTGACGATCGTGACCGTCTCGTCCCCGATCTTGAGTTCTCCCGTCACGTAGTAATAATCGGTCGCCTGGATCGCGGTGGTGTGCAGGACGACGTCGGAGGTATTGCACGCGAAGTTGTGCGCCGCCTCGTTTTTCAGGGGGAACTTCGAGTAGATCGCGTTGCAGCTGTAATTGCGCTGCTCGCCCTCAAACGTCGTCCCGAGCCCGAAGAACAGTTCGTAGGCGGGGTGCGACGGGGTGAACAGTTCGCTGTACTCGTTTAAACACAGGATATCCGCGCCGAGCGAGTTGATATAGGACAGATACTTCGCCTTTTCGGTCGCGTAGGCGTCGTCCGTGATCGTGGAGGTCTTTTTCCCGCCCATACTGAAATGCCCGATGTTCCAGGAGGCGACCGTAAAGGTCGCGGGCACGTCGGTATTGTAGAACATGATCGCCGAGGGCAAGGACAAAACGCCCTTGCTCGCATAGTAGACGTACAGATACTTTGCGTCGGTGGGGATCCCGACGGTCGCCGTTTCGTTCGTGTCCCAGATGACCTTGGTATAGCCGGCGGTGTACGCCGGTTTCTGTCCGTTGGTGACGGGGAGCGCCGTCAGAAACGCGTATCCCATATCCTCCGCGCCCGCCCGCTTCGTGATCCGGACGGTGTCGTACGGGAGGTCCGAAAGATCGATCGCGGCGCCGTAATAGTTCGTACTGACGTAATAGTCGTTCTGTTTGGTCCGGATGGTGCCGTCCAGTTTCGTCACCTGATCCATCGGGAACGAATACCCGATCTGCGCGAGGCACCGGGTGCATTTGCCGTCCTCGCCCGGGGCGGTATGCCCCAGCCGCACGACCTTTCTCTCTTCAAACGCGCCGCAGGCGCAGACGCGCCGTTCGGTCCCCGCCGCCGTGCAGGTCGCGGCGTCGGTCTCGGCCCACTCCCCGAACTCGTGAACGTGTGCCGCGGTGGTCGAGGCGGTCGAGGCGGTCGTCATCTCGGTCTTTCCTCCGTTTCCGGTCGTTTGTTTCGCGTTCTCCGGCGTTTCACTCGGTAAAAGAGAGCACGCGCTGAAAAGCACGCCGAAAAGAAGCACCAGCGCAAAGCAGGGGATCAGTCGTTTCATCCGCTTCATCGGGAAACCTCCTGTTAAGTAGTGCGGCGCGTCCGCCGGAGAGGGGGGAAGGATCACGGAGTTAGTCTGTTCGGACCTCTGAACAGGAACATCGCTTCCTTGATATGCAGACCGAGGAGCAGCATGGTCAGCCGGTCGACGCCCAGCCCGAAGCCGCCGTGCGGCGGGCAGCCGTAGCGGAAGAATTCGAGGTAGAACTTGACGTCGTTCCCGAGCCCCTTTTCGTCCGCCTGCTTTTTCAGAACGTCGTAGCGGTGCTCGCGCTGCGCGCCGGTGGTGATCTCGGTGCCGCGCCAGATCAGGTCGTAACCCATCGGCACGCCGTTCTCGTCGCGCATGTGATAGAAAGCGCGCTTTTCGGCGTCGTAGTCGGTGACGAAGAGGAATTCGTGGTTATAATGCTTTTTGACCCACTCGTAGGAGAGCCGCTCGGCGTCGGTGGTCAGATCTCCCTTTTCCGCGTCGGGGCAGGTATAGCCGAAGTCCTCCTCCAGCCCGCGGTAGAGGTCGGCGAGTTTCACGACGGGGAACGGGGTCTCGGGGACGATCACGGGGATCCCGAAGAGGGCTTCGATCTCGTCGCCGCACGCCGCCTTGACCTCTTTCAGGGCGTAGGTCAGGAGGTCCTCCTCCATCTTCATCACGTCGCGGAACGAGGTGATATAACTGAACTCGAGGTCAAACCCGGTGAACTCGGTGGTATGCTTGTTGGTAAAGGACTTTTCGGCGCGAAAGACCGGGCCGCACTCGAAGATGCGTTCAAAGCCCGCCGCCATCGCCATCTGCTTGTAGAACTGGGGGCTTTGCGCGAGGTAGGCGTTGCGGTCGAAATACTTGACCTCAAAGACGTCCGCGCCGCTCTCGGACGCCGCGCCGATCAGTTTCGGCGTGTGGATCTCGATGAAGTTGCGTTCAAGCAAAAACTTGCGCATCGCGTTGACGAACGCGGTCTGCGCCCGGAACATCAGCTGGTTTTCCTCGGTGCGCAGGTCGATCCAGCGGTAGTCGATGCGCTGGTCGATCGAACTACGCTCGACCGCCTGCTTCTTCTTGGTCGCGGGAATATCCTTGCGCACGATGGGAAGAGCGTCGGCAATGCTCTCGGCGACGATCGAACTCGGGATCAACTCGATCCCGCCCATCTTGACGTATTCGTTTTCGATAGCGACGCCGATCACCGTGATCACGGAGTCCGGCGTCAGCGTGTCGATCACCGGGACGAGAGCGGGGAGCTTCTCCTTTTCGACCGTGATCTGCACCTTTCCCGTGACGTCTTTCAGCACGATGAACGCCATCGCGGCGCCGTTGCGCAGGTTTTCGACGAACCCCTGCACCTTGATCTCTTCTCCGACGTGCCCTCTCACGTCGGCGGCGTACGTTCTTTCCATAACGAACCCTTCCTTGCCCCGGATCTTCGATCCGATATTCATACAAAAAAGTATAGCAGAAAGTACGCGCGTTGTCAATCGGGCGCAAGAAAAAAGCGCCGGGCGGCGTCCCTTTTTGCTTGACAAAGCGTCCCCCCGGTGGTACAATAAGGACAGAATACCGAGGAAAGCGGGGTGATCGTGGATGGACGCGGGCACAGACCGACAAAGCACCGTTCCGTTATGCCGGGACAAACTGACAGCGGGATCCGCCACGGTCACGGGAGAAACCATCCTCTGACGCTTTTTTCCGTGCGGATGCCGCCCAAAAGAAGGGAGGCGTTTTTTTGATGGAAAACGAGAACAAGAACGAAGAACTCGAGCCGGTCACGGAGCAAAAGACCGAACCGGAGGTCGAAAACGAGGCCGAGGTCGAGACCCCCGCCCCCGTTGATTATCCCGCCGAGATCCTGAACTTGATCCGTTCGACCGAGGACGACGCGCAACTGCGCGAGGCGCTGGGCGATTATCACGAAAACGATATCGCCGCCGCGATGGGCGAGATGACCCCCGAGGAGCGCGAACGGCTGCTTGGAGTGCTCGGTAACGAGGCGATGTCCGAGGTCCTGGCGTACTCCGAGGACGCGGGCGAATACCTCGAAGAGATGGACGCCGGGGTCGCCGCCGACCTGATCGAGGAGATGGACGCGGACGACGCGATCGACGTCCTCGAAGATATGGACGAGGAGAAGCGCGAGCAGGTGCTCGAACTTCTCGAACCCGAGGCAAAAGAGGACATCGAACTCCTGCACTCCTACGACGACGATCAGTTCGGTAGCATCATGACGACCAACTACGTCACGATCCGCGAGGATATGAGCGTCAAGCAGGCGATGAAGAGTTTGGTCGAGCAGGCGGCGGACAACGACAACATCTCGACGCTCTACGTCACCGACGAGACGGGCGCCTACTGCGGCGCGATCGATCTGAAAGACCTGATCGTCGCACGGCAGGATACGCAACTGCAGTCGCTGGTGATGACCTCGTATCCGTCGGTCTACGACACCGACAGTATCGCGGACAACCTGGAACGCGTCCGCGGATATTCCGAGGACTCGATCCCGGTGCTTTCGTCCAAGGACGGAACGGTCATCGGCGTCATCACGGCGCAGGACCTGACCGAGGCGGTCAAATCCGACCTCGGCGAGGACTACGCGAAACTCGCAGGTCTGACCGACCGCGAGGATATGAAAGAGCCGCTCTACCGCAGCATCCGCAAGCGGATCCCGTGGCTGGGGGTCCTGCTCGTCCTCGGCATCCTCGTTTCGACGGTGATCGGGCTGTTCGAGGGGGTGTTCGGGCAGATCGCCCTGATCGTCTGTTTCCAGTCGCTGATCCTGGATATGGCGGGCAACGTCGGCACGCAGTCGCTTGCCGTCACCATCCGCGTCATCTCGGACGGCGCGCTGAAGTTCCGGGAACGCGTGTTCCTCGTTTTGAAAGAGATGCGGGTCGGGCTCTGCAACGGCGCGATCCTCGGACTGGGTTCCTTCCTCTTGATCGGTCTGTATATCCATTTCGTCAAGGGGGAGGGATGGGCGTTCGCCTTTTCCACGTCGGGCTGCGTCGGCGTCGCGCTCTTGGTCGCGATGGCGGTCTCGTCGCTGGTCGGCACGGTGACCCCGCTGTTCTTCAAGCGGATCGGGGTCGACCCCGCCGTCGCGTCGGGTCCCCTGATCACCACGGTCAACGACCTGGTCGCGGTGTGCATCTACTACGGCACCGCGTGGCTTTTGCTCATCCGGGTGCTGGCGTTCGTGTGACGCATCCCTTGTTTTTGACAGACCGAGAGAAACGAGGCAGGATTTGTCGTTTTCGTTCTCGTCGCCGTAGTGGTCTGCGGCAGAGAGCGATAACGGCGAAAGGCAAGGCGAGGCGGGCATTTCTGCCCGCCTCTTTTTTTGTTCGATTAGTTTGGCTGATGCTTTTGCTCTCGGCAATCGAGAGTTCGTGCCGTTTTGCCTTGCCGGTGCTGCCCGTTTGCCGACGGTCAGAGCAGGTTTTCGACTGCCGCCCGGACCTCTTTCATATCGACGGTCGGCTCGAAGCGCGAAACGACCTTGCCCTCCCGGTCGATAAGGAACTTGGTGAAGTTCCATTTGATATACGCCTTGTCCCCGAACTTCTTGTTGTTCGCCTTGGCAAAGGTGTTGAGGAACGCGTTTTTCACGCCCCGCCCGAAGCCCTCGAAGGGCTTTTCGGTCGCGAGATAGGCAAACAGGGGATCGGCGGTCTCGCCGTTGACGTCGATCTTCGCGAACTGCGGGAACTCGGTGCCGAATTTGATCGTGCAGAACTCGTGGATCTCGTCGTCGGAGCCGGGCGCTTGCCCCGCGAACTGGTTGCAGGGGAAGTCGAGGATCTCGAACCCCTTGTCTTTCAGCTCCCGGTACATTTTCTCGAGCGGGTCGTAGTGCGGCGTGAACCCGCACCCCGTCGCGGTGTTGACGATGAGGAGCACTTTTCCCTTGAGGTCGGAGAGCGAGACGTCGTTACCCTGGCGGTCTTTGACGGTGAAATCGTAAACGGTTTTCATGGTTTTATCTCCTTTTCTTTAATCAAACGATTTGGCGAATTCTTCCGCGCGGGAGAGGTCGGCTTCGGTGGGGCGCCCCTTGTTGATGAAGATCCAGGACGCCGCGCAGTGGAACTCCTTTTCAGAGAGGGAAATTCCGAGGCGGTCGGTCGCTTTTTTGACGGCTTTCCAGGTCGATTTGCCCGAGGCGGACGTGTTCATGTTCACGACCTCGCCGATCATGTCGCGGTTCCGTTCGAGAAATTCCGTCACTTCCCGGTCGACGTTCGCCGCGTACATCGCGTTGAGCAGAAAGAGGCGGTCGACCTTTTCGGTCAGATCGTTTTCGACCGGAAGCGCCTCGATCCCGAGAGACGCCGAGACGGCGGTGGCAAGTTTTGCTGTGTTCCCCTTTTTGGAGCGCGTAAAGAAACGGATCGCGGTTTTCATTGTTCGTTCTCCTTTTTTTCTTTTTCTTCGTCGAGTATTTTGTAGAGGATCCGATAGAGTTCCGTCGCCTCTTCGACTGAGAGCCGGAACTCCTTTGCGATACAACCGGGCACCGGGAGCGCCGCGTCGCGCAGTTCCCGTCCCGCCTGCGTCAGCGTGATGACGATGTTGCGTTCGTCGGTCTCGTCCTTTGCCTTCTCGATATACCCCTTGTCCCGCAGTTTCCGGAGCAGGGGAGCGAGGGTGTTCGATTTCAGGGACAGCGCCTCGCAAAGGACCTTTTCGTTCGCCCGCCCCTTTTCCCACAGCACCATCATCACGATATACTGGGTGTAGGTCAAGTCGAGTTTTTCAAGCAGGGGCTGGTACTTCCGCGTGATCAGATTGGAAACCGCGTAGAGCGGAAAGCAGAGTTGATTTTGCAGGCGGAGCGCCTCGTATCTGTCGTCCATTTTCATCACCTCGCCTCAATTATATCGCACGCGACATAATTTGTCAAGGGGGTCGCAGAATATTTTTTGAAAAAAACGAAACCCGATCCGCATTTTGGATCGGGTTCGGAAGAATTATTCGGTTTCGTTTCGGTTTTCGCCGCGGTCGTTTTCCCACCTCGCGCGATAGGCGTACCAGCGTTTCACGACGTCAAAAAGCCGCTCGTCGAGGTAGGAAAGCGCCGTGTCGGCGACGGGTTCCGGGATCTCGTACGCCGCCTCTGCGATTGCTCCCGTGATCGCCGCGACCGTGTCGCTGTCGCCGCCGAGCGAGACGGCGTTGCGGATCGCGTCCTCAAAACCGGTGCTTTCGAGAAACGCGACGATCGCCTGCGGCACGGTCTCCTGACAGGTCTCGTTGAATTCGTAAGTCGGACGGATCGCGTCGAGCGTGCGGGAGAGATCGTATCCGTATTTGTCCTCGGTCTGTTCCCGGATCTTTTTTCTGCACCCTGCGGGATCGTCCCGGAAGCCGGTGCGGGCGAGGACGATCGCGTCGTAGGTTGCGAGCGCGCCCTTGATCCCCTCGGGGTGATTATGCGTCACGGCGGCGGAGAGCCGCGCCGTTTCGTATCCGCCCTCACTTATCCACCCGCAGGGCGAGACGCGCATTGCCGAGCCGTTGCCGTAACTGTAGTAGGGTCCGCGGTCACCCGAAAACAGCCAGCCGAGAAATCGCCCGCCGTACCCGGCGTCGGGGTACATCCTGCCGTACTTCTTCATCGCGTCGATAAAGTCGTCGGCGGTCCCGCCGTTCATGATCCCCTCCGCGACGGCGCAGGTCATCACCGTATCGTCGGTGAAAAAGCAATCGTCGCGGAAAAGAGGGAAGTCCTTGGTTTTGATATTGTGAAACTCGTAGACCGAGCCGACGATATCGCCGATGATCGCTCCGAGCATAACGGTACCTCCTTTACGATAGCGCGTTCAGGTCAAACGTGCGATACTCTTCTCCCGCAAGGGCCTTCCAGCGGAAGCGTCCGTTTTCGAGCGTCATATAGCCGCGGGGCGAACCCTCTTTCGGGATCGAGACCGAGCCGGGGTTCATGCAGACTACGCCCGCAACCGTTTCGCAGAGCGGGACGTGCGTGTGTCCGTAGAGCAGAACGTCGCCGGATTTTAACGGGGGCAGGCGGTCCCGGTTGAAGTGATGCCCGTGCGTTGCGAAGATCGTACGACAGCCGACGGGGAGCAGGCAGTAGTCCGCCAAGGCGGGGAAGTCCAGCATCATCTGGTCGACCTCGGCTTCGCAGTTCCCGCGCACCGAGAGGATCTCACCCCGCCTTGCGTTCAAGAGTTCCGCGACCTTCTTCGGCGCGTAGCCGTCGGGCAGGTCGTTGCGCGGTCCGTGATAGAGCAGATCCCCGAGCAGGAGCAGGCGATCCGCCCCCTCCCGGTCGTAGGCGGCGAGCAGCTCTTCGGTGTAGGTTGCCGACCCGTGCAGGTCGGAGGCGATCAGGTATTTCACAGCGTTCAAAACTCCCTTATCCGACGGTCTTTTCGGGGTCGCGGTCAGTCTTCGTCGAAGAGCCCGCTTTCAAGTTCCTCATCGAGGAGGATCTCTTCCATCTGCTCGTCCTCGTCCACGGGATCGTCGGTCTCGTCGTCTTCGTCGAGGAGAAAATCGTCCTCGTCAAGGTCGAACTGCGCGTAGTCGGTTCTGTCTTCGTCAAACATGGTTTTGCTCCCTCCGTTTTCGTTTTGTTCGGAAGATTGCGTTCCGTAAGTATTATAGCAATTTTCCGACTGTTTTTCAAGTAGGTGCTTTTCTGCCTCGGGGACGCGGATCCGCGCGTCTTCAAATCCGAACGAGAAGACCGTCTCCCCGGTGACGAGCGCTTCCGCGCCGAAGTAGTCGGCGAGCGCCGCCGCTTCCGCGAATTCCTTGCCGTCCGTGAAGTTGAACGTCCACGACAGGACCCGCAGGCAGAGCCCCGTCCCGAGCACCGGATCGAATTCGATCGTGTGGGTGGCGTCGGGCTCCGCTCGGCGGATCACATCGAGGATCCGGTCGACCGACCGGGTGATCCGGGGATAGTTCTCCGGGTGGATGATGAAGACCGCGTTCTCGGGGACCCCCCGCGCCGCCTCCTGCAAAAGGTGCAGAAGAGCGGCGTACTCCGGGGCGTATTCGTTTGGATCGAACCTTTCGCTCATTTTGAAACTCCTTTTTTGTTTTCGGTTTTGCGTTTCCGTCTGCAATCGGGGCAGCGCTTCGGTTCCGTGAGTTTGTTTTTCTCGAAGAAGATCCGTTCCCCCCCGCCGAACCGGAAAGTCGCTCCGCAGTCGCAACAAACGATCTGCTTTCCTTTCCGCTTTTGCCGCTTGACGGTTTCGGTCACGACGGGCGCTTTGACGATCGGTGTGATGCGAAGAACGCTTCTGATCGTCTGCGTCAAACGGATCGGCGTGGTTTCCACCTCCTCTCTGTGGAGCATGTGACGCTCCTCCGCAATTTCAAAGTCGTCTTCGAAGTGTTTTCCGTAGCCCATTTTTCGGCTCCTTTCAGAAAAAGTTTTTTGTTCCGCCTCTTTAGTAGCGGCGGCGGGCGGGGG
>CAMJCC010000037.1 GCA_946404035.1 uncultured Clostridia bacterium
CGAGCTAGCCGATCTCGCCTACCACGCGATGGTGCTGATGGTGCAGATGGGGATCACGGTGGACGACGTGCATAAGGAACTCGCGTCCCGCCACATCATCGACCACAAGGTCAAACAAGAAAAGATGGTGTAACGTCGGCTTCCGCATTTCAGCGCAGACCGGAAAACGGGAGATTATATTAAATCCGTTAGTGCTTTTTACCCTGTGCAACCTCAACGCTCCGTTGAATGCATTTAAGGTGGAGAACCGCCCGCGAAGCGCGGACGGTTCTCTCCATTTTTTGATCGTTTTCCTATCGCCGTTTGCTCCCTCTCGACGAATGTCTATTCGCCTTCGGGTCGCAAACGGCCATTCTGCATCTGCCTGCGAAAGCCGAGACGGCAATTGCTGGCGCGGGTTGGTTTTTGAATGATACCAATCGCGCCGGCGTACGTTCCAAGTCTTCCCCTCGAGGGGAAGACGTCACGGAGCGACAGATGAGGTGTCCCCTCGGTATTTTAGGGTTGGGCGAAAGCGCGCGAAATTTGTCTTGACAATCGAATGAAAAGAGAATATACTTAATATATCACACGTGTGCTTGAAAGGAGCGTTTCACAATGGATGCCATTCTGAACAAACTCAAAGAATTCAAGAAGATCATTTATTTCTGCGTTTGCGGGCTGTTCGCGTTTCTGCTTCTCTGCAATTTCATCCTGAACATTGACAACGACGCCGGCGCGATCACCGTGATCGTCGATCTTTTGCAGGATCTCTTCCAGGCGGCGATCCTTGCCGCCGGGCTGTACGGACTTCTGACGGGGAAGGACGCGTTTGCAAAGGTCGCGTTCGCGCTGATGCTCGGTTCCGGACTTTACAGTCTGATCGTCAACGTGTTCAACGGGATGTGGGCGTTCCAGTATTTTGACGGCGCCCGCGCCAGCTACATTCTCTACTACGTTTTCCTGTTCATCACCGGGCTGTTTGGAACGGCGTTCGCCGTTCTCACCGTGCTCGGCTGGATACTCGGTCGTGACGACCTCCGCAAGTACGGCGCTTACTGCGGCGTCTGCTACGTCGGGATGAGCGTTCTGATGATCGTCTTCACGATCGTCCTCGTCGCGGACAAGAGAGCCAACTGGACCTCGATCGTCAACGCGATCTACGCGGTCTTCATCCGCGCGTTCTACGTCGTTCTGGCTGCTTTCGGCACCCTCGCTTACGAGGAGACCGCTGCGCCGGTCTCCGCCGCTCCCACCAAGGAGGACAAGGCGGAGACGCCCGCGGAGGAGACCCCCGCGGAATAATCCCGAATACGCACTGCGGCACCCCTTGCACGGGGTGCCGCTTTCGCTTGGAGAACTGTAAAATTTCCAACCGCCCCCCTCTTTTCGACGCGGCGGGAATTAAGGAGCTTTTATGGAAAATGACGGCAGAAAAACCATCGTCATCACCGGAGGCAGCGACGGTATCGGCTACGCCGCGGCGCGGGCGCTGGTCAAGGCGGGGCAGAACGTGATCCTCGTCGGGCGCAACCCCGAAAAGACCGCACGGGTCGCGAATGAACTCGGCGTACCGTACCACCTCGCGGACTACTCGCGCCTCTCCGACGTCGTGCGGCTCGCCGGAGAACTGAACGCCTACGATAGGATCGACGTCCTGGCGAACAACGCCGGCGGCGCGCAACGGGAGCGCAAACTGACCGACGACGGTTTCGAGCGCACGTTCCAGATCAACCTGCTCGCCCAGTTTCTTTTGACCCGGCTGCTCCTCGATAAACTTGCGGCGTCGAACGCCACGGTCATCCAGACAGCCAGCATCGCGGCAAATCTCTTCGGCGCGGATTTCGACCCCGCCGATCCCGAGAGCGAGAACGGCTACACCTCGTTCCGCGCCTACGGCAGAGCAAAACTCTGCGATATCCTCTTCACCCGCGAGCTTCAGCGCCGATACGGCGACCGGGGGCTTTGCGCCGTTGCGTTTGAGCCCGGCGTCGTCCGCACCAACTTCGGTTCGGAGGCAGGACGCTTCGTCCGCTTCTGCTACCACACCCCCTTGAAATACCTTTTCACCATCTCCCCCGAAAAGAGCGCCCGCCGCCTGACCCGCCTCGCCCTCGGCGCCCCCGGCGCGGACTTCACCCCCGGCGAGGTTTACAGTTTCAAAAAGCTCCTCCGCCTCAAATTCCGTGACGCGGACGGCTCCGCCGCCGCGTCCCTCTGGGACGCCTGCGAAGCCCGCCTCACCCCCTGGCTCTGACTGCCTCCGCTCGATCCGTTCCCCGACCCCGTTCAATACGCGGCGGACAATTCCGCCGCGTTTTTCTTTATTGTCGGGGATTATTTTGCACAAAGGGAAGATTATCTTTGTGAATTTGCTTGACAAAAATCAATAAATATAATAAAATAATTATAAATATGGTTCGACTTCAAATTGTAGATTCTGACGGAGGTCACATTGGCAATGCCCTTGACCGTTTTCTTTATCACAAATAACCCCGAAATCGCTTTGATCGCGGAATCGGCGGGCGTGGATCGGATCTGGGTCGATCTGGAAACGCTCGGAAAGGCGGAAAGACAGCGCGGGATCAATTCCGTAAAGTCGCAGCACACGATTCACGATATCGAAGTGATTTCTCCGCTTTTGACCAAAGCGGAGATGTTGGTCAGGATCGAACCCTGGAACGCGCATTCGCCAGACGAGGTCGACCGGGTCATCAAAGCGGGAGCCCAAGTCGTGATGCTCCCCATGTGGAGGACCGTTTCCGAGGTGACCGAGTTCATCAAGGCGGTGGACGGGAGAGCAAAAGTTTCCCTGCTGCTTGAAACCAAAGAGGCAGACGCCTGTCTTGACGAGGTTTTGAAGCTTGGCGGGATCGACGAGATACATATCGGCTTGAACGACCTGCATCTGAGCTACGGGCTTACGTTCATGTTTGAACTGCTGACCAACGGAACGGTCGAGCGGATCATCAAACGGATCCGGGAAAAAGGCATTCCTTACGGCTTCGGCGGCGTTTCCCATATCGGCGACGGCATGATCCCGGCGGAGATGATCGTGATGGAACACTACCGTCTCGGCTCGACGAGAGCCATCCTGTCGAGAGGGTTCTGCGATCAAACTCAGCCGCTCGACGAGATCCGAAACGTTTTCAAGAGCAGGATGATTGAATTGAGGGAGTTCGAAAAGAACATCGACCCCGCCAGGTTCGACGCTAACCGGGAAGAGATCTCCAAACGCGTCAATACGATAGTGGATAAAATGAAACATGCGTAAAGAAACCATCGAACGGCTGAAAAAAGAATACGGCGATGCGTTTTATCTCCTGAATTCGAAGCAGTTCCGATCGAACTACCTGGAGCTGAAAGACGCGTTTTCATCGGTTTATCCGTCGTTTAACATCGCGTATTCCTACAAGACGAATTACACCCCCAAGCTGTGCAGGATCGTAAACGAACTGGGCGGGTACGCCGAGGTCGTTTCGGAGATGGAGCTGGAACTGGCGCTCCGGATCGGGGTCAAGCCGGAGAATATCATCTGGAACGGACCGGTCAAAAATCCGCGGGAGGTCGAGCGGTTCCTGCGCCTCGGCGGCACGGTGAACGTGGACAATGCGGATGAGTTGGATCTGATCAAATCGATCGTCGAGCGCTATCCGAAAGAGAAGTTCGGACTGGGCATCCGCGTCAATTATGACGTTGACGACGGGGTTGTCTCCCGGTTCGGGTTCGACGTGCTCGGCGACGATTTCAAGGAGTGCTGCGCCTACGTCCGTCGGACGCCCAACGTCGAGCTGGCGGTTTTGCAGTGCCATTTTGCCAAACGCAACGCGGAGTATTGGCCCGCCAGAGCAAAGGGGATGGTCGATCTGATCGACCGGATCGGCGTCATCCCGAAAAAAGTAGACCTTGGCGGCGGCATCTTCGGCAAGATGGCGGACGAACTGAAAGCCCAGTTTTCAGTGAACGTTCCGGAGTATCAGGCGTACGCCGACACGGTCAAAGTGTTTGCCGACCGTTTCGGTAATCAGGGCCCCGAGCTGATCATCGAACCGGGGTCGGCACTCGTCGGCGACTGTATGCAGTTCGTCGGGACCGTGAAATCGATCAAATCCGTGCGCGGAAAATGGTTCGCGTCGGTTCTGGGAAGTCAGCAAAACGTCAGTATGTCCGGGGTCAACCCGCCGATAGGGATCGTTCACATGGGCGGGAAGACAAAAGAGTATAAAACTATTGATCTGGTCGGTTTTACCTGTATCGAGGGGGACGTTCTGTATCGAGGGTATCGCGGCGAGTTGGCCATCGGTGACGCCGTCGTCATCAGCAACTGCGGATCCTACTCGATCGTCATGAAACCGCCCTTTATTCTTCCCAACTTCCCGGTGCTCGATATCAGCGAGGGAAAAACCGAATTGATCAAACGCGGCGAGACCTACGACGATCTGTTCCATACTTTTGTTTACTGAGGCACATATGAGAATACTCAATCTCTCTTTGAAGCGATTGTTTGACGTTTTGAGTTCTTTTGTCGCCATCTTGCTTCTGCTCCCGCTTTTGCTGATCGTTGCGATCGCGATCAAGTGCGATTCCAAGGGTCCGGTCTTCTTCAAGCAGGAAAGACGGACCAAGAACGGCAAGGTGTTCGGAATGCTCAAATTCCGTTCCATGGTCGTGAACGCAGAGCAAATGGGACCCGGTCTTTTCAATTACGAAAACGATCAGCGGGTCACCAAGGTCGGAAAGTTCATCAGGAAGACCAGCATCGACGAGCTTCCGCAGCTCTTCAACATCCTGATCGGTCAGATGTCGGTCGTGGGACCGAGACCGTGCGTTCGGTACGAGTTGGGCGACTACGATACGCTCAATAAGAAATACAAAAAACGCTTCGAGATGAAAGCGGGCTTGACCGGTCTGGCGCAGGTCAAGGGACGAAACAACATCACCTGGGACGAAAAGGTCGAATGGGACGACGAATACATAGATAAGTTCAGGAAGTACGGCGTTCTGTTCGATATCAAACTGCTTTTCGCTTCGGTTTTCAAAGTGTTCAAAAAAGACGACGTTTACGAAAACAGGGTCGACGGCGCCGCCGACGACGAAGAATCCGCAAAACTGGCGGAGGAAGAGATCATCAGACTTGCACACCTTTCGGATGAAGAACAGGAGATAATGACAAGATGAAATACGACGTTGCAAACAGACTGATCTGGTTCAAGGGAGAACTCCTGAACGTCAACGACGCCAAGATCAACGTCCTCGCCCCCACCGCCCAATTCGGGCTGAACGTTTTCGAGGGCATCCCCTGCTATTGGAACGAAAAGAAAAAACAACTGTTCGCGTTCAGACTGGACGATCATTACGATCGCCTCATCCGTTCGGCAAAACTGCTCGAGATCGATTGCCCCTATACGAAAGAAGAGATGAAAAAGGCGTTGATCGACGTCGTCAAGGCAAACGAGTACGAAGAGAACCTGTCCGTCAGACAGACCCTGTTCGTCGACGGGTTCGGTTCTTGGCGTTCCGACGGCCCCGTCGGGATGTTCATCGCCCCCATTCCGAAACGGAAAACGAGTTTGGAGTACAACAAACAGGGGCTGAAAGTGTGCGTTACTTCGTGGCGGAGGATCAGCGACAACAGCTTGCCGCCTCGCGTCAAATGCGGGGCAAACTATATCAACAGCCGGGTCGGACAGCGGGAGGCGCTTCGCAACGGATACGATACGTGTCTCTTCCTGAACGAATTCGGAAAAGTCGCGGAGGGACCGGGCGCCTGCTTCTTTATGGTGAAAAACGGGGTCCTCATCACTCCTCAGCTGACCGACGCGGTCCTGGAAAGCATCACCAGAGATACGATCATCCGGTTGGCGGATCAAATGGGGATCAAGGTGGTGGAGCGTACGATCGACCGCACGGAACTGTATACCGCGGACGAGGCGTTCTTCTGCGGCTCCGCGATGGAGATCACGCCGATCCTTTCTGTGGACAAATATCTGATCGGCAACGGCGAATCGGGAAAAATGACCAACGCTTTGCAAACAGAGTATCTGAAAACCGTGACCGGTGAAACCGACAGATACGAGTGGATAACTGTGATCAATGAAAAATAAAAGAATTCTAATTACGTCCACCGACGTGATGATGTTGCAGTTTCTCGTAAAACACGTGTTTTACCTGAAAGAGCAAGGGTTTGAGGTGGACGTAGCGTGCTCCGACGTTGAGGGGCATATAGAAGAGCTAAGAAAGATTTTCTGCGATAAAGTCCGGATGACGGTTGTCGCGTGCGTCAGATCCCCCCTCTCGTTGAAAAACCTACGCGGATACAAACAATTAAAGGCGCTGATCAACGAAAACGGCTACGATCTGATCTGGACCAATGAACCCGTTATGGGGATGCTGACCAGACTTGCCGCACGAAAGGCAAGAAAAAAGGGTGCGAAGACATTGTACGTCGCGCACGGTTTCCATTTTTACAAAGGTGCATCGTTCAAAAAGTGGTGCCTCTTCTATCCGGCGGAAAAATTTGCCGCGCGCTATACCGACAAACTGATCACCATTAACCGTGAAGATTATGCTCTCGCACAGAAGCGCTTTCAAAGATGCCGCCCGGAACTGTTCAACGGAATAGGGGTCGATACGAAGCGGTTTGTGAAAACGGGCATTGACACTCTTGAGAAGCGCAAACAGCTCGGCGTTCCCGCTGATTGTACGTTGTATCTTTCCGTTGCGGAACTTGAGAAAAGAAAGAACCACGAAACCGTGATCCGTGCTTTTGCAGAGGCGGACATAGAGAATGCGCGACTGCTCATATGCGGTCTCGGTACGCAAAAAGAGCATCTTGAAAGACTGATCGAAAAGCTCGGCGTCGGGGACAGAGTTAAACTGCTCGGTTACAGATACGATATACGGGAATTGCTTGAAACTGCAGACGTGTTCGTCCTCGGCTCATTTCAGGAGGGATTATCCGTTGCCATTATGGAAGCGATGGCGATGAGATCCCTGTGCGTGGTTTCCCGTATTCGCGGAAACACGGATCTGATCGACGAGAAGAGCGGATTGTTATTTGATCCGAAAGATCGTTCTTCCGTAAAAAAGGCGCTTATCGAAGCGTCAAAGCATTCGCATCTTTTCGATGCTGCGCGTGAAGAGAATGAAAAGAAAATCAAAAATTTCGATGCCGAAACGATCATGAAAAGAATGGCGGAAACGATCACTTCTTTGACAGAGGGAGAAATGAGATGAAGTATTCTTTGAAACAGATCCGGCAATCGTTGCCTCGCGACAAGAACAAAGTCAGCTCGTTCTGGGTGCGGTTGTGGGTCAGACGGTTTTCTTATCTCGTCACGTGGTTCTGCTTGCGGCTGAACATTTCCGCGAACACCGTTTCCGTCATTTCCGCGTTAGACGCTCTTGCGGGATGTGCTCTTTTGTGCATAGACAACTACGTTTGCATGCTGATCGGGGTCGTTCTGATCAATTTCTGGATCGTGCTTGATTGCGTGGACGGAAACATCGCCCGCGTTCTCAAAAAGGACAGCAGATCCGGAGAGTTCTTCGATGCGGTCAGCGGTTACGTTGTCTGCGCGTTCGCGTTTTTCTCGGTCGGCGTGGCGGCGTATCATACCTCCGATTGGTGGGGCGAATACCAATATCTGTTTATTCTCATGGGCGCCCTGGCGTCGATCACCGACCTTTACGCACGGCTGATCTACCAGAAATATACCTTTGCGCGGCTCACGTTTGCAGAGAAAGACGGCGTGGCATACCAGGCGGAGAACGACAACTTTGAAAAGGCGCAAAAGCCGACGGGTCTGACCTACCTGCGGCTTGTGATCGATCGGCAGACCGGGATCTCGGCACTCTTTATGCCGGCTCTGATCGTTTCGTTTATCTTCGGGCGGTTTGAATTCATGACGATGTTCTATTTTCTCTATCATTCCGCCGCGCTCCTGTACGTCTTTGTGAGTTACCTCTACAAATCAAGTCGATTGGATCGGGAAAAAAGCGAATGAAACCATACAAAATCGGATATACGCAGGGCGTTTTCGATCTGTTTCACGTCGGGCATCTCAATCTGCTCGAAAAGGCAAAAGAACAGTGCGATTTTTTGATCGTTGGCGTCAACAGCGACGAACTGGTAAAAACCTATAAGCATAAAACGCCGCTGATCCCGGAGGACCAGCGCAGGCGGATCGTTGAGGCGCTCAAAGCGGTGGATCAATGCTTTCTCGTCGATACGCTGGATAAGGAAATCATCTGGAAAGAGCATCCGTTCGACGCGGTTTTCATCGGCGACGATTGGAAAGGCAACGAGCGTTGGAAACAAACCGAGGAGCAACTCTCCCGCCACGGGGCAAAGGTGGTCTACCTAAAATATACCGACGGGGTCTCCTCCTCCGCGCTGCGGCAGAAAATTGCGGAACCCGGGAATTGAATATGGAACAAAGTCTTTTTACGTATTGCCCGCTCGTCACGATCATCATTCCGGTTTACAACGGGGAGGCGTTTTTGGGCAAAGCGATCGACAGCGCGCTGGCGCAGACCTATCCGAACAAGGAGATTTTGGTCATCAGCGACGGGTCGACCGATCAAAGCGACGAGATCGCGAAAAGCTACGGGGAAAAGATCCGCTTCATCCGGAAAGATAACGGCGGCGTTTCCTCGGTCCTCAACCGGGCGATCGCCGAGATGAGGGGCGAATGGCTTTCCTGGCTTTCGCACGACGATACCTACGATCCCGAAAAGCTGTCGGCGCAGGTCGGCGTTCTGAATACGATCGTGCGCGAGCGCGGGGCGGAGGAGATCGACCGGGTCGTCGTATGCTGTGCGAACGACCGGATCGACGCAAACGACAAAACGGTCCGGCGAAAGGTCAAATACGGGAAAAACGTCGGTTCTCCCATGCAGATGCTGATCTCTCAGATCGGGCGCTACACCATCGGAGGATGCTGCGTGCTCGCGTCGAGAAAGGCATATTCGGCGGAGGGCGGGTTTAACGAAGCGAACCGCACCTGCTCGGACGCCGAAATGTGGTATCGGCTGATGCTGGACGGATACGAATTCGTTTTTCATCGCCAGGTTCTGGTGCATTCCCGTCAGCACGGCGGCATGGTCTCGGTCCAGAAGCGGGAACTCTGCAAAACCGAGGGAACGAAACTGCACGAGCAGATCTTCGACCTTGCGCTTGAGAGGGGGCTGACCGAATTCGAGCGCTATCGGTTCCTCTGCGCGCTCTCGGCGCGGGGCTACGGTCCGGTCGCACGGAAAAAGGTCGGTGAGTGTCGGCTTTCCTTTTCGCACCGGGTGACGTTTCGCGTCAAATACGCCGCGTCCCGGATCAAAAACGCAATGAAGGATTTCGTGAGAAAGGTCTACCGGCTCATCAAGTATTGACTAATGGGAGAAAAGCGTGAAAGTTTTACAGGTCAACTGCAACGGATATTACGGCAGTACGGGTAAGATCGTCCGGAAGCTTTCTGCATACCTGACCGAAACGGGAAATGAGAACCTTGTCGCCTGTTCGGGGTATCGGGAAAAGTCGACTGACGAAAGGACCTATTGCCTTTCGGGGAACCTGACGGTCCGGGCAAATCAGGTTGCCTCCTATCTGTGCGGCGACGCGGGGTTCCGTTTCGGTCTCACTACGCGAAAACTGATCCGCTTGATCCGGGAGCAAAAACCCGACCTCGTACAGCTCCACCATCTGGAAAGCTATTTCATCAACGTGGAGCAGTTGGCAAACTTTCTGAAACGCGAAAAGATCCCTACGGTTTGGACGATGCACGATTGCTGGCCGTTTACCGGGCATTGCACGCATTTCTTTACGGTCGGCTGTGAAAAATGGAAGACCGGGTGCTTCGATTGTCCGCAAAAGAAGGAGTTCCCGTATAGCCTGTTCCTTGATCGGAGCAAAGCGCTTTACGCAAAAAAGAAAAAGGATTTTTCCGATTGGGAGGATCTTCATCTCGTTAACGTGTCCAACTGGATGCAGGAGATGGTCAGACAGTCGTTCCTCGGAATTAAAGAGATGCGCGTGATCTATAACGGCGTCAATCCGGACGCTTTTTATCCGTCCGAGAAATCGGAAGAACGTAAAAAGGAACTCGGTCTGGATGGACTGTTCGTCATCCTTTCGGTCGCCTCCACCTGGAGCGAAAAGAAGGGGTGGGACACGTTCCGGCAGCTGGCGAAGGAACTCGGTGACGACGAAAAAATCGTTCTTGTCGGCGTTTCCGAAAAGCAGGCGCAGGAACTGCCAAAAGAAATTATCGGGATCCCGAGGGTGCGGTCCGCCGACACGTTGCGGGAATACTATTCGATGGCGGACGTTTATCTGAACCTTTCTCTGGAGGAGACCTTCGGGCTGGTCAGCGTGGAGGCAATGGCGTGCGGCACGCCGGTGATCGCCTGCGCCACGACGGCAAATCCCGAGATCGCCTCGCCGGAATGCGGCGTCGTCCTCCGGGAGCGCAGTATGGAGCAGATCCTGGACGCTCTCCGCACCGTTCGTCAAAACGGCAAAGAGGCTTATTCTCGGGCGTGCGTGGATCGCGTCAAGACGCGGTTCAGCGAAAAAGCGATGTGTGAGGGATACTACGATTATTACCGGCAGATCCTGGAAAGAGGGAAGCCATGAATTTGCATTACCTCTGTTTCTACACCGGCGATACGGAGGGTTCCGAATACCACGGGACCGTGGCCGCCGATATCAAGGTCGGATACGTTGCTGAAACCGCGAAAGAGGCGGGCTATGCGGTTCGGATCCTCGCGTTGAACAAAACGCGGCAAAAAGGTCGGCAAAAGGCAAAAATCACCGAGCAAAACGGGATCCGGGTCCGCCATATCGCTTCCAACGGGGGCGGGAACTTTTTCGCGAAGATGTTCAACCGCCTGTCTTTCTATTGCCAGATCATCCGGTACTTTTTCCGGGAAGTGAAACGGGGAGATACCGTTCTGCTCTACCACTCCATGCGGACGACCCCCTTTCTCGCCTTTTTGAAAAAGTTCCGGAATATCCCGGTCATTCTCGAGGTGGAGGAGATCTACGCCTGCTCCGCGGACGGGGTGCAGCCCTACTATAAAAATGAGATCCGGGCGATCCGCAAATACCGGGATTATATCTTCGTCAACGACTATATCCCGAAAGAACTGGGGATCCCGGAAGATCACTGGATCGCGCTCTACGGCGTTTACCGTCCCGTCGAGGGGAAAAAAACAGAGCACGAGGGAAAAAGAGTTCTTTACGCCGGTGCGATCGAGCGCTTGAACCAAGGCGCGTTCAGAGCGGTGGAAGCCGCTCGGTATCTGCCCTCCGATTACGAAATGCGGATCATCGGCAAAGGCGAGCCGCAGGATATGGAAGCACTGTCCCAGCGCATCCAGCAGGTCAACGAACTGTGCGGCAGAGAGGTTGTCCGCTACGACGGATTTCGGAGCGGCGGGGAACTCGACCGCTATATGCTCGACTGCGATATCGGGCTTGGGGCTTACCCGATCCAAACGTCATACTCGAATTATATCTTTCCGTCCAAATTGGTCAGTTATATGTGCCGCCGGCTGAAAGTGGTCACGGGACGGGCGGAATGCTACGAGAATACGCCGTTTGCAAGCCAATGGTTTTTCTACGACGCAAACGACGGCGAAGCGATCGCGAAAGCGATCCTGGAAGCCGGAAAGGACACCGGCGAACCGACTGAAAACGATACGATCCTGGCACTCCATCGCGCCTTTCTTGCGAGATTGATTTCATATAGGCAAAACGGGAATTGGTTTCATGGATAATCATACCAACAGAAAACTCAATATTCCGGAATACCTTCTGCTGTTTCTGGGCTTTATGAACGTCACGGGACGCGGCACGTACTTGTTGCTCGCATTCACGGGGCTTTATATCCTTTTGCGTACGCGGACGATCCGGTTCAAACTGAACGCGGGAACGGCGATCTATTTGGCGTTTTTTGCTACCTTTCTGGCTGCTTCGCTCCTGTTTTCGGGGATCCGGGACGCAATGATGCCGGTCTGCGGACTGCTGATCTTTCTGGTGGGACAGTCGATCGCAAGGCAGACCTCCGAACCGGAAGAGATCAAACGGACGGTCTTCGTATCGATCGCTGGATTGACCGTTCATGGTATCATGAACTTTGTGATCAACGTGACGCAGATGGAAAAATTGGCGTTGCGAGAGGTGGACGACGTCTGGTCCGGGGTACAACAGGCGACCGGACATCTGAGCGTATTCGTGCCGTTGATCGCCGGAAGTTTCGTGATCCTGTTCCTTTCCAAAAGCCACTGGGCGAACCGGGTTTGCGGATTCCTTGCGCTGTTGATCGGGCTGGTTTACACGTTCCTGTGCGCCACCCGGTATATCTTCTACCTGTTCCTGATCGTTCTCGTGCTCGAAGCCATACTTTATTTCATTATGGAGAAAGATCCCTCGAGCCGGCGCAAAATGATCGGGAAGATCAGCGCCCTGGTACTCCTTTTGACGGCGATTTTCGCATTCAACTTGTTTGGAGCGCGGACGGCGTTCCTCTCCTCCAATCTGGTGACGCGCGTGGAGAACTTCGAGGTTGACACGGCGGTGAGTTCCGCTGACCGAAGTGAACAGATCCGTGCGGTTTTGGGTAACTTTGAAGTCTATCTTTGGGGTGGCAAACCCACGGGCATCCCGTTCGTCCACAATTCCTGGATCAGCAATCTGAATTTCGGCGGGATTTTCCTGCTCTTATCCTTTACCGTTTTGATGGTGCGGTTCGTCTATATTCTGTTCCGGTGTAAAGACAGGGTTGATCCGGTGTCCTTTGCGTATCTGCTCGGATACGTGACTTGTATGTTGGCGTATTGTTGGATCGAATCGCTTCTTGAAAGCGCGCGGATCCTGTTCTATTCGATGAGCATGATGCTCGGCGTTATGGAAGGGATAGCGGTTCGTTCACCGATCGAAAAACCAAAACGACTGGATGAACCGGAAACTCCCGGGGAGAGGGAGCCGAGCATATGAGAGTTTTATGGGTGCTTAATAAAGCCATCGGAAAGATGGCGGAAGAGATGAAATTGCCGACCGACGGCTACGGCGGATGGCTGGATCAGTCGCTCGACGAGATCCGGAAAAGCGAAGACGTTTCGCTGGTTTTCCTGACTTCCGGTAACCAAGCCGAAACGAAAACGCTCACTGATGGAAAAGACAGGTATTATCTGATCCCGGGCGGCAGCGCCTATTCCTCTTTTCGGGATACCGAAAAGAACCGCGCGACTGTAAAGGACCTGATCGAACGGGAACGCCCGGATCTTATTCAGCTCTGGGGAACCGAATCGGCTTTGGGTCTTCTTGTTGCAAGAGCGACGCCGGGGATCCCGAAAGTGGTGTATATGCAGGGCGTCATGAACGAGATCAGGTCGCATTACTATGATGGGACCGCGAAAAGGACCCTGCGTCGGGCGGTCACGTTCTACGATCTCGTCAAACGCAAAACGATCTCCCAAACCGAGAAAAAGATCGCGCAGAAAGCCGAGAACGAAACCGAGATCCTGAAACTCTCCGACGCAATCATCTGCGACAGCGACTGGTGTGAAACGGTCTGTCGGAAAATCAACGAGGATCTTCGGGTGTATCGGAAGAAACTGCCGATCGATCCGATTTTTCGGAATACCGGGCGGCAGGGGATCGGAAGCCATCGAATCTTCTGCGCGTCCCAGTACGGTCCGTTCAAGGGGTTCGAGATCCTTTTGCGCGCGCTCGCGGTCGTCAAAAAAGTCTATCCGGACGTTTGCCTCGCGGTCCCGGGCAGTTGGAACCGACCTCCGATCACGCTCCGCGAAAAACTGGTTTACGACGGTTATTCCAACGCGATGAATAAGCTGATCCGCAAATGGGGGCTGGAGGAGAACGTCGTCAATCTCGGCGCGCTGACCCGGGCGCAAATGGCGGAGCAGATGGCAGAATGCGCGGTATTCGCACAGGCTTCTACGGCGGAAAACCATTCCAGCACTATGCGCGAAGCCATGTTTGCGGGTGTGCCTTGCGTGGCGAGCGCGGTCGGCTCGACAGCCGAATATCTGCAAGACGGAAGCGGAGGTTTCCTTTTCTACAATCACGAGCCCGAGGCGCTGGCTTCCGGCATTCTGAAACTGTTTGCCGATACCGATCTGCAACGAAAGATCGGGGAGACCGGAAAAGAGATGCTCACGGCGCGTTATGCCGAGCCGGAGCCCGATTATCCGGCGATCTACGCCGATCTGTTGGCGAAGTTCAGATAAGTGACCGTTTGAAAAAATATGAAAAAAGATCATACCGTAGTTTTTTATTCCAATTTTATGAACCACCACCAGTTGTATTTCTGCCTGGAAATGCGGAAACGGCTGGGGGATGGCTTTACCTTTGTGGCGACCGAGGACGTTCCCGCGAAGCGATTGGAACTCGGGTATCATGATCTTAATCATAAATATGGCTTTATTCTCAACGCGCAGGATAGCCCGGAAAACGCGGCAAAGGCGCTCGAACTTGCCAAAACCTGCGATATTATGATCTTGGGGTCAGCCCCCGAAGTCTATTTGCGGGAGCGAATGAAGGCAAACAAACTGACCTTCCGCTTTACCGAGCGACCGCTGAAAACGGGCAGAGGCAAATTGCTCCGTCCCAAAACCTTAAAACGGATGCTGCAAACGCATACGAAATATTGCTTCAAAAGATTCTATTTGCTCTGTGCCGGCGCTTACACGGCAAAGGATTTCGCTCTGGTGGGCGCCTACCTCGGAAAAGCCTACAAATGGGGGTATTATCCGCCGGTAAAGCGATATGACGACTTGGAAAAACTGCTTGAATTGAAGCAGAGCTCGGATGCTTCCATTCTATGGACCGCACGGTTCATAGAATGGAAGCATCCGGAGGCGCCGCTTACGATTGCCAAACGGTTGCGTGACGAAGGATATCATTTCCGGATGAATTTGATCGGCGGCGGGGTGTTGGAAGAAAAGATCAAGTCGTTTATTCAGGAAAACGGACTTGCCGATTGCGTTCATCTTTTAGGAACCATGTCGCCGGATGAAGTGCGCCGACACATGGAAGAAGCAAAAATCTTTCTGTTCACCTCCGACCGAAATGAGGGATGGGGAGCGGTTCTGAATGAAGCGATGAACAGCGGATGCGCCGTGGTCGCGAACCGTGCGATCGGTTCGGTTCCGTTCCTGATCCGGGACGGGGAGAACGGATTGATCTACCGAAACGAAAAAGAACTTTACCAAAAAGTGAAGTTTCTGTTGAATGGGAAAGACGCGCGCGAACGGATCGGGATCCGCGCCTATCAAACGATGGTCGAATTGTGGAACCCCGAAACGGCGGCGGAGCGGTTTCTGGCGCTCGCCGAAGCCCTTTCAAACGGG
>CAMJCC010000038.1 GCA_946404035.1 uncultured Clostridia bacterium
GCCTTGTAGAGGATCGCGCCGCCCGGGGTCTCGTAGACGCCGCGGCACTTCATGCCGACCAGACGGTTCTCGACGATGTCGAGCAGGCCGATGCCGTTCTTGCCGCCGACCTCGTTCAGTTTCAGGATGATCTCTTTCGCCGACATCTTCTTGCCGTCGAGGGCGACCGGGACGCCTTTCTCGAAATCGAGTTCGACGTAGGTCGGTTTGTCGGGCGCCTGGATGGGCGAAACGCCCATTTCGAGGAACCCGGGTTTCTCGTACTGCGGCTCGTTGCCGGTATCCTCGAGGTCAAGTCCCTCGTGCGAGAGGTGCCAGAGGTTCTTGTCTTTGGAGTAGTTGGTCTCGCGGTTGATCCGGAGAGGGATGTTGTGTGCCTCGGCGTAGTCGATCTCCTCGTCGCGCGACTTGATGCTCCATTCGCGCCACGGCGCGATGACCGGCATCTCGGGGGCGAAGTGCTTGATCGCCAGTTCGAACCGCACCTGGTCGTTGCCCTTGCCGGTGCAGCCGTGGCAGATGGCGTCGGCGCCCTCTTTCAGGGCGACCTCGACCAGCCCCTTGGCGATGCAGGGCCGCGCGTGGCTGGTGCCGAGCAGATACTCCTCGTAGACCGCGCCCGCCTTCATCGTCGGGACGATGTAATCGTTCACGTACTCCTCGGTCAGGTCGAGAACGTAGAGTTTGGAAGCGCCGGTCTTCAGCGCCTTTTCCTCCAGCCCGTCGAGTTCGTCCGCCTGTCCGACGTTGCCCGCGACCGCGATGACCTCGCAGTTGTTGTAGTTCTCTTTCAGCCACGGGATGATGATCGAGGTATCAAGCCCGCCCGAGTACGCCAGAACCACTTTTTTGATCTTGCTTTTGTCCATTTTCTTTATCTCCGTGAATATTTATTCTCGCCGTCCGGCATTTATGCGCCTATTATACAACCGCATTTTCCATTTGTCAAGACCTTTTTCGCATCTTTTTTCAAGTTTTTATATTTATTCACGCTTTTCGCTTCAATTTGCATATTATTCACGCAAAAAAAGGGGGGCGCCCTGTCCGGAGCGCCCCCCGCCGCAGCGTGGTCGGTCATTTCTTGTCTTTTTCTTCTTCCTGTTTCTTCAAGGACGCCTCGTAGTGCGCGCGATCCTGCTCCCCGCACATATTGCGGATCGAAAGGATCCCCGTTTCGTCCTCGTCGAACGTATATTCCAGGACTCCGCGCCATCCCTCGGCGATCCTGCGCGGAGAATAGCGGCGAAAGAAGCCGTCGCCGACCGGAAAATAGCCCTCTCCCGTTCCCTCGTATGCGGTCAGTTGCCAAACGTTTTCGGGCACGCCGTCCATCGGACGGGAATACTGCACCAGCCCCACGCCCGGCGCGTACCACGCCTCCATTTTCCCGGAGCGATAGTAGGTGCCGCACGCCGGATAATTCGCGGCGTTGATAAAAACGTGCCGACAGTTTTGGAAAACGCCCGCCGGCGTCTTGACCGTCTCGTCGTCGAGAACTCGGACGGTCCGCCGAAACGCGCGGTGGTACATTTCCGCCTGTTCTTCCAGAACGTAGCCGGGCATCCATTCGTCCGACCAGGTCGCGCCCGCCGCGTCCTCGAGGATCTTATACAGATCGCCGAGCAAAACCTGGCTCTCCGCCCACGGCACCCCCATATCTTTCCACTCGATATGCCGGTCGGTAAAGCCGAACGTAACCTTTCCGTCGACCTTTTTATACGGTTCCTCGTCAAAGAAGTTCCATCTTCCCTTTGCGGTATAGTCAGGATTAAATTCCGGATCTGTCCGGAGAATTCGCCGGGTGACGTCCGCGGCGACCGCGGTGATCCGTTTTTGCCGTTTGGTGACTGCCAACTCTTCCGCACGGCGGAGCGGTTTCTCCACGTCGAGCAAACGCTCCTCTTCATCGCGCCAGTCGGTGTAATAGGTTTTCTGCACTTCCATCAACTTGCCCGCCCATGTGTCCGCATACCCCGTGCCGTCGTAAAAACGAACGCCGGAAAGAATTGCCTTTTCTTTTTCGCACGAGCAGACCTCAAACCGGTTTCGGTATTCTCCGACCGCGATCTCCTCCGGCAACCGATCAGAAACATAATCCCAGAAGTTCCCCGGCGCAAACGGGATCAGCCCCTCTCCACCGTGCACGGCGTAGCGTGCCAACCGCCATTCGTTTACGCCCCCGTGCCGGACAGATCTTTGCCAAACCAGTCCCACGCCCGGGCAAAACGCGGTCTCCGCTTCAATCAAGCCGTAATAGTCGCCAGTTACTTTCGTGACCGTGCAGCCCTTGAATTCGCCCGCCGGCGTCTTGACCGTCCGATCGGTTTCAAGCAGCGTCCAGGTCGCCTTTCCGTCGGACGAAACGACGGTATCCCCGGGTTTCGCCGCCGGATCGAGGATTAGTTTGTCGCACCTCGAGCAATTCCAGGTCAGCGCGTCGCCGTTGTTCAGGACAGGTCCGCGGCGTGTGCCGGGTTGATCCCAGATATACCACTTTCCGCCGATCTTCCGGAGCGTCTCGCCCGTGGCGCCCCAGGAGAACAGCCGGTTTTTCTCCCGCTTTGCTTTGACCGCCTGACCGAGCTGAGACAGCGTCGCTTTGGCGCAGGCGTAATAAACGCACGTCGGACCGAGGATCTCGGTCACGCGAAGCAACGCGGAGCGCGCCTCCTCTTCATTCTTCTCGTCGATCATATCCACGCCGTACCAGAACCACGCGTAGGCGAGCGCCTGAACGAACTTGCGTTCTTCCAGCAGCGGAATGGCGACGTTTCGCAGATAATCCGCCTCCTTACCGTTCCGCTCCATTTCGTAACCGACGATCTCCTGCATCGCGTCCTCGTTGTGACCGTCAAGCGCCGCCTGTTTGATCTTTTCGCGGGTCTCTTTGCACACTCTGCCGGGGATCCACCAGTAGCCCATCAGCCAAAGATCGGCGAGAACGTGCTGTTTTTCCTGCCCCTCCTCAAGTTTTTCCGCGTTGGCGTACACGCGCCGATACGCCTCTTCAAACCCGTTTTTGTTCTCTCTCAGGCGCCAGAGTTTAAGTTCTTCCACCTGCCGCATCACGCGGGCAAGCAAAGTTTCGTTTTCGTCGTATTCTTTTTCCATTATGCCATACCCCTTTCTGAGTTGTTTCCGCCCCTCTGAAAGGCGCCATTTGACCGTCCCTGCCGGCAGAGACAGTTTTGCGGCGATCTCGTCGACCGAGTACCCCTCGAAATAATGAAGCCGGATGACCTCGCGGATCTTTTCGGTGAGCGTCCCCACCGCGTCGTGCAGATCCCGCTTCTCCTCCTCGCGGGCAAACGCGAGATCGGGGAGGTCGTCTTCGCTTGCCAAGTTCAGACTGATGTCCGGGACGGTGTTCCGGTAATGAACGACCAGATCACGGGCGCAGTTCTTCGCGATGGCGCACACCCACGACCCGAAACGGTCGCGGTCGCGCAGTCCGTTGAGCCGCATCCACGCGGAAACGAAGGCGTCCTGCGCGGCGTCCTCGGCGGACCACGGGTTGTGCGTGACCTTGAACGCGGTGCCTTTGACCGCCTTTTCGTGGCGCGTCACAAGTTCCGCGAAAGCGGCTTCGTTGCCAAGCAGGGTCAGTTCGACCAACGCGTCGTCGGGTTTTTCGGCGTACTCTTTCATTCGGTTCGTCCTTTCGGTTCGGTTAGGGGCGGGAACGGCTGTTTTTTGCCGTTCACCCATAAGACGGAAAACCGGGGGCAAAGGTTGGGAAAAACTCTCGTTTTTTCAAACCCCTGTGGAAAACTTCGCCGCTCGGCAAAGTGCCAAGCGGCGTTTGACTGGATTTAGAACACCTCGTCTGTCACTTCATGACATCGACCGGTTGCCGTCGAAGCCCGTTTGCGCGTCGCTCGCAAGCTCGCCTCTTCAAACAGGTTCTTTGGGCAACACCGCTTCACGAAAATGCCCCGCCGAGGCGTTTTCGTTCGCTACCCCCTCGAGGAGAAGACTTGGAACGACGTTTTCTAAAGCAAAACACTCTTTCTCCGTTCCGTTTTTGAAACCGCGAAACGGCGTCGCAACGCCGTTTCGCTCTTCAAATAAATTATTGAAGTTCTTTGCCGAGCTTTCTTTCAAGAAAGCGTCAAGCCCCCGTATCTTCCTCGTCCCGCGCGCGTAATTTAACTGCGGAAGTATTTGCGGTCGAGCGAGCGGTACTGGATCGCCTCGGCGATATGCGCCGCCTTGATCGTTTCCGACCCCGCGAGGTCCGCGATGGTCCTCGCCACGCGCAGCACGCGGTCGTGTCCGCGCGCCGACATCCCGAGTTTTTCAAACGCGTCGCGGAGCAGCGCCTCCGCGGCGGGCTCCAGCGGGCAGAGCGTCCGGATCTCCTTTGGCGGGATCGCGGCGTTCGACCGCTCGGCAAGCCCCAGTTTTGCGGAACGGGCAGCGGCGAACTTCCGCGCGGCGTCCACTCGTTCCCGGATCACCTTCGACGGCTCGCCCGACCGCCCCTTGTCCGCCATCTCGTCGTAGGTCACGGCGGGCACCTCCACCTGGATATCGATCCGGTCCAGCAACGGTCCGCTGATCTTCGACAAATACCGCCTCACCTGCTCCGGGGTACAGGTGCAGGTATGGGTAGGGTCGCCGTAATAGCCGCATCGGCAGGGGTTCATTGCGCAAACCAGCATAAAACGCGCCGGATAGGTGGTCTTTGCCAGCACGCGGGTCACCGTCACCCGCCCGTCCTCCAGCGGCTGACGCAGGATCTCGGTCACCGATTTCGGGAACTCGGGCAGCTCGTCAAGGAACAGCACGCCGTTGTGCGCGAGCGATATCTCCCCCGGCCGCGGCTGACTTCCTCCCCCTGTCAACCCCGCGGGGCTCACCGTGTGGTGCGGCGCGCGGAACGGGCGGCGCGTGACAAGACCTTTCCCGCCGAGGATCCCCTCGACCGAGTGGATCTTGGTGGTCTCGAGCGCCTCCTCAAAGGTCAGGGCGGGGAGGATGGACGGCAGCCGCTTGGCGAGCATCGACTTGCCCGATCCGGGAGGCCCGATCAGCAGCACGTTGTGTCCCCCGGCGGCGGCGATCTCCAGCGCCCGCTTCGCCTTTTCCTGCCCCTTCACGTCCGAAAAATCCGGCGCGTCGTCGCCCGCGTCGGGCGTAAAGTCCGCGCGGTCAAAGACCGTCGGGGCAAGTTCGCACTTGCCGTTCAGGTGCGCGAGCAGGGTCGCCAGGTCGCGCACGCCGTAGACGGTCAAGCCGGAGACCACCGCTGCCTCGCGGGCGTTCTCCTCCGGCACGTAGAGGATCTTCCGCCCCGCGTCGCGCGCGGCGAGCGCAAAGCAAAGACAGCCGTTCACCGGCCGGATCTCGCCCGAGAGCGAGAGTTCCCCGACCATCGAAACGGCGGAGAGATCCAGGTTCCGCGGGATCTTCCCCGCGCATTGGAGAATACTGCACAGGATGGGCAGATCAAACCCCGCCCCCTCCTTTTTGCGGTCGGCGGGCGCGAGATTGACGCAGATCTCGAGCGACGGGAACGGGATCCCCACGTTCTCGCAAGCGTTGCGCACGCGCTCCTTGGCCTCCTTGACGGCGGCGTCGGGCAGCCCGACCAACTCAAAGAGCGGGATGCGGTTCCACGCGCTGCACTCGACCGTGACCTCGTAGCCCTCGACCCCGACGATCCCGGCGCTGTATATCCTCGAAACCATATCGACCTCCGGGTGGTTTTTTTCTATTTTAACATATTCGGGCCGAAATGTAAAGAAAAAGGATCAGAACGGGCAAATCTCGGGACAACCGTTTGACATCCGGCGGAAAAAGCGGTATAATCGTATCGCGAAAAAACGGAAAGGAGAACGCCGATGAAACCGATCGGACCCAAGTCCCTGCCCTGCAAGATCCTTGTCGAGCGCGGGATACTCCGAAAAGCCGGCGCCCTGCTCGCCCCGCAAAAGGGTGGATCTCGCCGCGTCCTCTGGATGTGCGACCTGCCCGATACCGACCCCGCGCCGTCGGTCGTTCTCGCCTCGCTGGAAAAGGCGGGGCACACCGTCGTCCGCATCCCGGACGAGGAACACTACCCCTCCGACGTCGACGCGCTCCTGATCGTCGGCGACGTCGATAAAATCGGTCACGGGACCTGCTTTGCCGAAGATTATTATCCCGGCCTTCCCTACGTTCTCGTTCCGACGACCTTTGAAGCGCAGCTTGGATTTTTTACAATCGACAACACCGCGGGCCTTGTCCTCTGCGACCCGTCGCTCCCCGTGAGCGAAGCCGACTTCCGCCGCGGGATCGTCGAGTTGATCCGCTACGCCGTCGGGTTTGACCGCCTGCTGTTCGATCTGCTCTACACCGACTTTGACCGCGCCGCCGTGATCCGGCGGTGTCTGTCCATCCGCTTCGACCTGCTCGACGCAGGCAAGACCGCCCTGTTCGACTGCCTCGGCACGTCCTTCGGATGGGCGGTCCGGGCCGCGCTGCACGATAAAGCCCCCGACGCCGACGAGGAGATCGATTTTTCTGAAACGATTGCGATCGGTCTTGCCGTCGCGACCCGCTACGCCTTGAAAACCGGCTATTGTCGTCAAGACTTCCTATCCGACCTCGTCGGACTGCTCACCTATCACGGGCTTCCGAACTCCGCCCTGATCTCAGACGAAGAATTGCGCGCGTCGTTCCTCGCTCTTCCGTGGGAGGACGGCGGCAAATCCACCCTCTCGCTCCCGCGCCGCCTCGGCGAATGCGGGCTGGTCAGGGTCAAACCGACCGACCTGACCGGACTTCTCCCCTCCTGACCCCCGAAAGGAAACAAAATGCAAAGAAAACTTTACAAAATATCTGTGATCGGATGCGGACGCTGGGGCGCCTTCATCGCCAAATACCTGTCTGACGTCGGGCACGCCGTCACGCTGTACGGCAGACCGGGATCTCGCAAGACCGAAGAACTGTTCTCCACGCGCAAAAACGCCCTGATGGAACTGCCCGCAGCCGTTTTGACGACGACCTCGCTCCCCGACGCGGTCAAAACCGCCGAGATCCTCGTGATCTCGATCCCCTCGCAGAACCTCCGCGGACTGCTCCGCGAGATCGCGGCGCTTCCTACGATCCCCAAAACTCTGGTGCTGTGTATGAAAGGGCTCGAGATCGGGAGCGGCAAGCGGCTCTCGAACGTTGCCGCGGAGGAACTGGGCGAGGAGACGCGGGTCGCGGTCTGGATCGGACCCGGTCACGTGCAGGCGTTCTGCGCCGGCATCCCCAACTGTATGGTGATCGACAGCGCGGACGAGAAGACCAAGCGGACGCTCGTCGACGCGTTCTCGGGCGACCTGATCCGCTTCTACTACGGGCAGGACCTCGTGGGCAACGAGATCGGCGCCGCCGCCAAGAACGTGGTCGGCATCGCCGCCGGGTTTCTCGACGGGCTCGGTCTTCCGTCGCTCAAAGGCGCCCTGATGTCGCGCGGCACGCGCGAGATCGCCCGCTTGATCGAGGCAGTCGGGGGCAACCCCACCTCCGCCTACGGGCTCTGCCATCTCGGCGACTACGAAGCCACGCTCTTCTCGCCGTACAGCCACAACCGCCGCTTCGGAGAGGCGTTCGCCCGGGGCGAGGAGTTCGGCGACCTTGCCGAGGGATATTACACCGTCCGCGCCCTGACCGCCCTGGCAGATCAAACCGGGGTCGACCTCCCGATCTGCCGCGCCGTCGAGGACGTGCTCTACCGCGGAGCAAGTCTTCCCGACTGCATCAGGCAACTCTTCGGCAGAAGTCTGAAAAACGAGTTCTGACCCGCCGACCGTCACAAACAAAGCAGCCGCCCGCGCTTCTGCGCGGGCGGCTCTCTTTGTTCGGGGGGCGGTCGTGATTTTCCCTGTTCTTCCAGAGTTTACGACGCCTCTTTCTCGCCGGTCCCGCCGTCGGGGAAAGCAAGTCCCGCCGGAACGCCCGGCGTGTCCTCCTCCGGGACGAACGACGGTTCGGTCTCGCTCTCCGGGGCGGGCGGCTCCGCTTCTTCCGGCGCCGGTCTGATCGGCGGGATCTCCGCTTCCGCCTCGACGGCGACCGTTGCCGCGACGGGCAGGGCGGGTGCCTCGGGGACGGGTCCTGTTTCCGCCCTCTCGTCCGCCGGCAGGATGCGGACCAGGGCGACCGAGAGGTCGTCGGCGTGTTCCCTGGTCCGGCTCGCCACGGCGACGATCTTCTGCGCTACGTCCTGCAGGTCGTTTTCCCACTCCCCGGAGAGCAGTTCCATCAGCCACGGCGCGTCCTCGGGCGTCTGGCTGACGCCGTCGGAGAGCATGACGATCACGTCGCCCGGCTTGGCGTCGAAACGGACCTTTTCGGCGTCCAGCGTCGCCATCATCCCGACCGGCACGGTCTTTGACCGGATGCGGAACAAACTCCCGCCCCGCTTGACGTAGGAGGGCGCGGCGCCGCTCTTGATAAAGGTCGCGCGCCCGGTGAGCAGGTCGAATTCGAGCAGGTCGACCGTTGCGGCGTTCTCCTCGCCGCAGTTACGGAGCAGATTGTTTAGCAGTTTCAGCGTGGTGGTCTTACCGTTGCCCGCGCCGAGCATCTTTTCAAGGAACAGGGTCGCCACGCCGGATGTCAGCGCCGCCGTCTGCCCGCACCCCATGCCGTCGGAGAGCAGGGCGTAAAAGTAGTCCCGCCCGTTCTCAAAGAACCCGACGGTGTCCCCCGAACTCCCGCCCGGTTCGGCGGAGCGGTAGGCGCGGCAG
This sequence comes from uncultured Clostridia bacterium, assembly GCA_946404035.1. Lineage (GTDB taxonomy): Bacteria > Bacillota > Clostridia > Oscillospirales > CAG-272 > UBA1740. Next base: position 8,727 of record CAMJCC010000038.1, read on the forward strand.
GTCTCGGTACGGTAGCGCCGCGCGGTCTGCATCTCGAGCGTGACCGTCCCGCCCCTGATCTCGTAGGCGGGCTTGGTCAGGGGAACGCCGACCGCCTCCTCGAACGCGTCGTGCACGGCGTCGGCGGACGCCGACGAGCCCTCCCATCCGACCCCGCCCGCAACGATCCAGCGCCGCCGTTCGCCGTAGACCGCGACGGTCCCGCTCGTCACGCCGAGTTCGGCAAGCCGACGGCGAAGCTCCAGCCCGAGCTTCACGTCCTCGCGGTTCTCTTTTCGGTCGGCTTCCGCCGCCTCGGACAGGAGTTTGGCGACCAACTCGTAATCCAGCCCGATCCCCTCTCCGAGCCGCCCGACGCGCGAGGAACGGAGCAGGGCGGCGCCCGCCTCCCGGACGTCGGACAGGATGGCGTCAAGGTATTTGCACTCCCGGATCCGCCCCTCGGGCAGGCACTCCGCCGAGGCGGGGCGCTCGGTATAGAGCCGTTCGGAGAGGATGCGCACGGCTTCGTACGCCGAACGGTCGCCCGCCTCCCAGCACTCGCCCCGGTTCTCACACCCGGCGCAGTATTTGTTGCACGCCGCGTCGCACGCGGACAGGTATTCGGCGCGGTCGGGGCGTCCCGAGCCGTCGGACATCGTGTGGAAAACCCTTGAAAGGGAAGAGAACGCGTCCGACAGTTCCGCGATGCGGTCCTCTTTCGTTTTCCCGCGCTCTTCGGTCAGGCGGCGGACCGCCTCCGCCCCCGCGCGGGCGTCCTCTTCGGCGCGTTCGGCGCTCCCCTGGGACAGCACCCGCGGCACCGCGGGCAGACCGATCAGCGCCGCGACGGTCAGTTCGGGCGCCGTCGACAGAAAGCCCGAAAGCCCGCCGACGTAGGAACACCAGACCGACGCCGCCGCGACCCCGAGCCCGACGGCGTAGACCGCGCCGACCTCCCAGAGTATCCCGGAGAACAGCCCGAAGAGCGCGAACGCCGGGGCGTACGTCGGCCCGATCCCGAGCGTGACGAGCAGTCCCGCGACGCACCCCCGGAGCGCCCCGTACCGCCGCGATACGTACAGCGTGAACACTCCGGCGAAAACCCCGGCGAGCGACAGCCCGAACAGGGCGAAACGCGACAGCGCCGACGTCGCAAAGAACAGGATCGAAAGCCCCCCGATCTGCCAGAGGAAGGTCGCGGTGCGGGTCCTCGCCGGTACGTTGCCCCGCCCGGTCAGCTCGCCCACCGTCACCCCGCCGTCGAAGAACGCCGAGAAGAGGAGCGAGAAAGTCGTGCAGCCGAGGATCATCGTGAGCGAGAACAGCAGCGCCTCGGTGGACAGGCCGACCGCGATCAGCTGATACCCGGACGAAACGAAACCGGCGATACAGGCAAGCGCCGCGCGGACCTGGGACGGTTCGCGGAACAGTCCCGGCGAGTTCGGCAAAAAGCGCCTGCCCTTGCCGGGGATGCTGACCAGCATCCTTATCCCCGCGATAAGCAAGAACAGCGCGCCGTATACGACGCCGCCCCCGAGCGAAACGCAGCCGAGAAGACAGCCGCACAGCCCCGCGACCGCCGCCGTGCCCGGCAACGCACACGTCCACGCGATCCCGACCGGGTGCGCCGAGAACACCGTGTCCGCCCCCGTGAACAGATACCCGAGAAGCCCCGCCGAAAGCCAGATCAGCATCGCCGCGCCGGGGCTTGTCCCCGGTCCCGCCAGTGCACGGATCGCCCGCCCCGCGCGGAGCCGTGCGGAGTTCTCCCCGCTATGTAGTTTGTTTGTCTTGTCCATTCTTTTTTCCGTCCTTTCGCCCCCGGTTTCCCGGGTCCTGCGACATTATAGCACGCGGCGCGGGTCGGTTTCTGTTGCACCGGGGCGGGTGAACGGACGGGGTTTTGCGGGGGTTTTCCCGAAAAAGAGAAAAAGACCGCCCGAAAAACGATCAAGTCGGGCGCATCCTGCTCCCTCCGGTCGAACCGTCGCCCTTTTTGCGACGAAAAAAGCCCGCCCCGGTTTCGGGGGCGGGCAAAGGGTGCAGCTTGCTTATTTTTCGATGGGTTCGCTGAAGAAAACGTGGTCGTGGTCGATCCCGCAACCGCCGCCCTCGCCGTTCGGCGGATCGATCGGAACGATCACCTCCGCCCCAAGACACACGCGGTCGTTTTCGTACGACACGAAAAACGCGTGTCCCTGCTCGTTCTTGGGAAGCCGTTGGGTAAGCCGTTCTTCGGTCGCCCGCAGTTCGTTGGCGCCGACGGTATTCAGGTACGGCTCGGCAACGGAATAGATCGTCGCGCTTTCCCCCGACACGGGCAAAACGAGATGGTCCGCTTGCCCCATCTCGCCCCTGACCACGTATTTTTCGATCGAGTTGGACGAACACCCCGACAAGATCAGACAAAGCAGGCAGAGCAACGGCAAAACCGCCGAAACGATCCTTTTCAATTCGCGCCTCCTCTCGTTTCCTCTCGGGCGGGTCGGTCCCGCCCTTCCCTTGTCAGTATATCACTTTTCGTTTCAAAAGTCAATTTCGGACCCCGCCGACGGCAAAAAAAGCAACGCCGGATCTCTCCGGCGTTGCGGGGTATGCGGAACGGTTCACATCGTCCGGTTTTTGATCTCGTCCCCGATCTTTTCAAGGAACGCGTCCAGGGTCATGGTCACGGTCTCGCCGGTGTCGCGGTTGCGGATCGAGACGGTCCCCTCGTCGGCTTCTTTCTGCCCGACGATCACCATATACGGCACGCGGTCGACCACCTGCGCCTCGCGGATCATATAGCCGATCTTCTCGTTGCGCTCGTCGATCTCGACGCGCACTTTCGCCCGGCGCAGCGCCTCGTAGACCTTGTGCCCGTATTCGGAACACTTTTCGGAGACCAGGAGGACCTTTGCCTGCGTCGGCGCGAGCCAGACCGGGAACTTCCCGGCAAAATGCTCGGTCAGGATACCGATGAAGCGCTCGATCGAGCCGTAAACCACCCGGTGGATCATGATCGGGCGCATTTTTTCGCCCTTTTCGTCGACGTATTCAAGACCGAAATTCAGCGGCATCTGGAAGTCGAGTTGGATGGTCCCGCACTGCCATGTCCGTCCGAGCGAATCCTCGAGATGGAAGTCGATCTTGGGCCCGTAGAACGCGCCGTCGCCCTCGTTGATCGTGTAGGGAAGCCCCAGCGCCTCGAGCGCGTTTTTCAGTCCGTCGGTCGCCGCCTCCCAGTCCTCGTCGGAACCCATGCTGTTCTCGGGGCGGGTCGACAGTTCGATGAAATACTTGAACCCGAACTTGGTGTAGACCTCATTGATCAGATGCACGACCCCGACGATCTCGTCGCGGATCTGCTCGCGGCGGATATAGATGTGCGCGTCGTCCTGCGTGAAGCAGCGGACGCGGAACAGTCCGTGGAGCGCCCCGCGCAGCTCGTGACGGTGCACGATCCCCGGCTCCGCCAACCGAAGCGGTAGATCCCGGTAGCTGTGCGGCTGGCTCCGATAGACCAGAACGCTGCCCGGGCAGTTCATCGGCTTGACGCAGAAGGTCTCGTCGTCGATCGTGGTCGAGTACATATTATCTTTATAGTGATCCCAGTGTCCGCTGGTCTCCCAGAGCGTCCGGCTCATAATGAGCGGGGTCTGGATCTCGACGTAGTTCTCGCGCACGTGCAGTTCGCGCCAGTATTCCATCAGCGCGTTTTTGAGCAGCACGCCCTTCGGGAGGAAGAACGGGAAGCCCGGCGCCTCGTCGCAGAGCATGAACAGACCCATCTCGCGCCCGATCCGGCGGTGGTCGCGCCGCTCGGCTTCCTCAAGCAGTTTGAGGTACGCGTCGAGCTCCTCCTGCGTTTTGAACGCAGTCCCGTTGATGCGGGTCAGCATCTTGTTGTCCTTATCGTTCTTCCAGTACGCGCCCGACTGCCCCATGATCTTGAACGCCTTGAGCGCCTTGGTGTAGGTCAGGTGGGGACCCACGCACATATCGACGTAGTCGCCCTGCTGGAAGAAGCTGATCTCGGCGTCCGCGGGCAGATCCCCGATGTGCTCGACCTTGTAGATCTCGCCGCGGTCCTGCATCAAGGCGATCGCCTCGTCGCGCGGGAGGATATAGGACTTCAGCGGGAGATTTTCTTTCGTGATCTTCTTCATCTCCGCCTCGATCTTCTGAAGATCCTCGTCGGTCAGTTTGATCTCTCCGAGATCGACGTCGTAGTAAAAGCCCTTTTCGGTCGCGGGTCCGTAGGCGAACTTCGCCTCGGGCCAAAGCCGCTTGATCGCCTGCGCCATGACGTGCGCGGCGGTGTGCCGGAGGATATGCAGTTCCTCCTCGGGCGCGCATTCGCCCACGCTGCCGTTGCTGTAAATGACTTTCATATTGGTTCTCCTTTCCGGATAATATACAGTTGATTGTCCCGATCCTTGCCCCGAAAAAACAAAAACCCCTCGGGATCGGATCTCTCCGCCCAAGGGTGCCTGTCGCACGGTTCCACCTTGTCTTTTCACTCTTCGCCCTGTAACGGGGGCGTCCGGCGATCCTTACTCCTTGCGTTTCGGGACGCGGCTCGGGAGCGGTCTTCGCCGTTTCGCCCGCGTCGGACCCTTACAGCCGGGAGGTCCTTCTCTTTCCGGGGCTTAACGGGTACTCTTCTCCGTCTTCGCCTTTGATACGAAGATTATAGCACGCGTTTTTCGGAAAGTCAAGCGCTTTTTTCACAAATTGATCGGCGCGCCGCGTATCGCTCCGTCCGCCCCGGGCACACTAACCGAAAAATCAACGGCGGAGGGCACAATGGAACGGCTGACCGAGGACTACCGGGAAAACGCGCGCGCCCTGTCCCGTTTGCTCGCGGCGGGGGAGAGCTTCGACCTGCTCGAACGGCGGGTCCCGGTGGGGGCGGACGAGCTGACCCTCTTCACCGTCGACGGGTTCGTCAAGGACGGCGCGGTGCAGAAGATGATGCTGTTTTTCGCCGGGCTGAAGAAACTCGGGTCGGCGCGGGCGTTTGCCGACGCGATCCCCTATCCCAACGTGGAGGTGACGGAGGACGTCGAGCGGATGCTGACGGCTACGCTCTCGGGCGTGACGCTGCTTGTCGGCAGCAGTTTCGGCGGCTCCGCGATCCTTGTCGACGCGCGCGCCTACCCCGCCCGTCCGACCGACGAGCCGCAGAGCGACCGCGTGATGCAGGGGGCGCGCGACGGGTTCGTCGAAACGCTGATCTTCAACACCGCCCTGATCCGGCGCCGGATCCGCGATCCCGATCTGCGCGTTCAGCACCTGAACCTCGGCGGGCGCGCCCGGACCGATTGCGCGCTTCTCTATATCGAGGGGCGGGCGGACCCCGCGTTTTTGTCCCGTCTGTCCCGCCGCCTGTCCGCCCTCCGCCCCGACTCGCTGACCCTCGGCTACGAGAGTTTGGCGGAGTTGCTCATCCCGCGGCGGTGGTTCAATCCGTTCCCGAAGATCCGCACCACCGAGCGCCCGGATTGCGCCGCCGCGCACCTCGCGGAGGGGAACGTGATCCTGCTCTGCGACACCTCGCCGCAGGCGATGATCCTGCCGACCGGGATCTTCGACTTTTTGCAGGAAACGCAGGACTTTTACCTCCCGCCCCTGACCGGGTCGTATCTCCGGCTGGTGCGGATGCTGACCTTTCTTTTGTCGCTCGTCCTGACGCCGCTCTGGTATCTCTTCGTCACCTGTCCGTGGCTGCTCCCCGCGTCGCTCGCTTTCCTTGTCCCGACCGAGCCGGGGCATTTCCCGATCCTGTTGCAGCTCTTCCTCGTGGAGTTCGCCGTGGACGGGTTGAAGCTGGCGAGTATGAACACGCCGGATCTGCTCGCCAATTCGATGAGCGTGGTCGGCGGGCTGATCCTCGGGGATCTCGCCGTCAAGGTCGGGTGGCTCTCGGGAGAGGTGATCTTCTATATGGCGATCGTCGCGGTCGCCGGGTTCACGCAGCAGAACCACGAGCTCGGCTACGCGTTCAAGTTCCTCCGGCTCGCCGTGATGACCCTGACTGCGCTCTTTTCGTGGGTCGGGTTCCTCGTCGGCGTCGCCCTCATCCCCGTCCTGCTCGTCACCAACGCCTCGGTCGACGGTCGGCGCAGTTACCTCTATCCCCTGATCCCGTTCAACGG
>CAMJCC010000039.1 GCA_946404035.1 uncultured Clostridia bacterium
CGATTTGCGCGTTTCCCAATTCCGGACTGCTTTTTCACTCTTGGTATCTCTCCGTTCTCTTATCGGTCTATAGTATAATCTATCTCTTCGCGCTCCCCCTCCCCCTTGCGTTTCCCTACAAATTATGATATAATAGAGGTAATGATCCGGTCGGCGCCTACGGCGCCGCGCCGGACGAACACCGCGCCAAACGCGCGGCGGAAGGAGAAACGAAATGAAAACGGGAAAGATGCGTTTTGCCGCACGGCTCGCGGCGGCTTTGCTGATCGTTTTGACGTGCGTTCTGGCGTGCGCGGGATGCGGAACGTCGACCCCCGACGCGACCGGGACAAAGGCGGCGCAAACGACAACGCCGACGGCGACAGCGCCAAGCGTCGACCTTGGCGGGGCTGACCCCGTCAGGACCGTCGCGGGCGCGACGGTCGCGCTCTCCCCCCAGGGACTGCGTTTCAGCGGGGTCGCGGAGAAAGTCTATCTTGACGCGCTGACCGCCGCCTACGGCGAGAAGAACGTCAAGGTCGGGTTCCTCGTCGCGCCGACCGCCTCGCTCATCAACGGCAAGATCGCCCCCGCGGGCGCGGATACCGTCAAGCTGGACGCCGGCTCGGTCATCACCGTCGGGCCCTCCTGCCATTTCAGCAGCACGTTCCCCGTTCTGTCGGAGGATAACTACGCCAAGAGCTATTCCGCCGTCGCCTATATCGAGGTCTACGGCAAGATCCTCGCCACCTCCGTCTACGCGGCGGGGCAGCACGACGCGTCGCTCTCGGGCGCGGCGGACGCCGCGTATCTGGACGTGTCGAACACCCTAAGCGACAAGTACCAGTACGCTATTACACTCGACGGCAAGACCAGATACAGCCCCTACTCGGAGGAAGAGCGCGAAACGCTCCTGTCGTTCCGCTTCCCGTTCGCGTTCACCGTGATGAGCTACAACGTCGAGGCGTACGATCACAAGGACGAAGGCGGCTGGGAGGGCAGAGATTACGCCAAAGCCCTTGTGACCGTCCGGGAGCAGTCCCCCGATATCGTGGGGTTCCAGGAGGTCAACGCCGAATGGGAAACGATGATGGCGGACCTGGCGAGCCAGAACGGCTACACCCGTCTGCCGGGCGGGTACTCCGCGGACAAGTTTGAAAAGGACGAGATCTTCTTCAAGACCGCCAAGTTCACCCTCGTCAGCGAGGGGACCAAGATCTTCCTTACCACCGCGACCGAACTGAACGTCCCGAACACCGAAAAAGTCTCGCTTTTGACCGACAACCACGGCCGCGTGTTCCACTACGCCGTTCTGGAGCAGAAAGACAGCGGCAAACGGTTCCTCGTCATCAACACGCACCTGCACTACGGCGGAACGGGTTCCGGGCACGAAGAGGACGACAAGATGCGCCGCTACCAGCTCCGCATCCTGTTCGCGTGGATCGAGAGCCAGGGGGAGGAACTGCCCTCCGATCTGATCGTGATGGGCGATATGAACGCGCATTACAAAGAGGGTTCCCCGAACAACGGCGGGACCCGCACGATGCAGCTCTTCTTTGACGCGGGGTTCGAGAGGACCGCCGTGTCCGCCGCCGTCAAGGGCGACGTCGGCGGAACGCTCAACTTCTACAACCGCTCCGCGCGCACCAACGACAAGGGGGAAACGTGGGCGTTCGACCACATCCTGACCCGGGGCAATATCGGTACGGCGTATTATACGGTCGTCGACAACCCGATCGGCGCGGGCAACACTTACCCCTCCGACCACATTCCGGTCATGGCGACGGTCAGCTGCAGATAAACGAAAGGATCCACCCGGTCGCCGGGTGGATCTTTTTATCGAAAAAGCGGGCAAAATCGCCGCTCTCATCGGAGTTTCCTCTTGCGTTTTATTTTAAACTATGCTATAATATATAGTAACGTTCCGGCGTTTGACCGGAACGAGGACCGCGCGAAACGCGCGGCGGAAGGAGAATTGTACAAATGAATACGGAAAAGAGGTTTTCCGTCGTCCGGCTCGCGACAGTGTTGCTGATCGCCGTTCTTTGCGTCCTTGCGTTCGCGGGATGCGACAAGACGCCCGCCGAGCCGGCGGCGACCACGGCGGTGACCGAACCGACAGTCGATCTCGGCGGCGTTGCCCCGGTCAGGACCGTCGCAGGCGCGACGATGGAACTGACCCCCGCGGGGTTGCGCTTCTCCGGGCGGGTCGAAAAGGTCTATCTCGACGCGCTGAAGACCGCCTACGGCGACGGCAGCGTCAAGGTCGGGATCCTGATCGTACCGACCGCGTCGACGGTCGACGGAGCGATCGACCCGGCAAGCGCCGACGCCGTCAAACTCAAGGCAGCCGCCCTCGTCTCCGACGGGAGCGCGTACGCTTTTGACTGCGTTCTGCCGCTTACGGAAAAGGACTTTGCCCGCGGCTATTCCGCCGTTGCCTACGTCGAGGTCTTCGACAACGTCCTGCGCTGCGCCGAGTATACGGCAAGCGAGAACGCCGTTTCGTTTGCCGACCTGGCGAACGAGGCGTACCTGGACATCTCCGACGTGCAGGGCGGCAAGTACGTAAACGCCGTGACGGTCGACGGCAAGACCAAATACAGCCCCTACACGATACCCGAGTACGAGGCGCTGGCGGAATACCGCTTCGCCGGCGCGATCACCGTGATGAGCTACAACATCGAGGTGTACGACAGTTCGAACGGCTGGGAGGGCAGAAACCCAGAGAAAGCGCTGGACACGGTCCTGGAGCAGTCGCCCGACATCGTGGGGTTCCAGGAAGTCAGCAAGGAATGGGACGCCATGCTGAAACAACTGGCGCAGGACGGCGGCTACACCCGGCTCCGCGGCGGCTACACCAAATACGATTTCGAAAGAAACGAGATCTTCTTCAAGACCGACAAGTTCACCCTGATCTCCGAGGGGACCAAATCTCTGCAGCAAGCCGCGTCCGATATGAAGGTCAAGAACACCGAGAACGCCGATCTCTCCCTCGACAGTCTGGAACGGGTCTTCCACTACGTCATTCTGGAACAGAAAGACACCGGCAAGCAGATCCTTTTCGTCAACACGCACCTGCATTACGGCTCGACCGGTAGCAATGCGGAACCGCACGACAAGGTGCGCCGCTACCAGATCCGGGGGCTGGTCGCCTGGCTCGAACGGTATTCCCGCACCTATCCCAACCAGATCGTGGTGGGCGATATGAACGCGAACTACAACGCGAGCAACCCGAACAACGGCGGGACCCGCACGATGCAGCTCTATTTCGACGCCGGCTTTACACGGACCTCCGAGACCGCGCTGGTCAAGGGGGACGTCGGAGGAACGCTCGCCCTTCTCGAACGCACCTCGCGCGTAAACGCCGACGGACAGTCCTGGGTCTTCGACTATATCCTGACCAAAGGCAATATCCAAACGACCTACTATTCGGTCGTCAACAATCCGGTCGATACGGGCAGGAAGTACCCCTCCGATCACATCCCGGTCACGGCGACCGTCTGCATCAGATAACGAACCGAAACGCGATACCGCCCCTGCCGGGATCCCGGCAGGGGCGGACTTTCGTCCCGGGGCGGTCGCCCCGCCCGTTCCTCCGCCCATAGGCGTCCGGGCGCCGAACGTACCGGCGGCGTCCAGACAAAAGAAATAAAGAAAACCGTCCGCCGGAAGCGGACGGTTTTCGGTTATTCGATTGCTTGTCAAGACCCGGCATCCCGTCGGACGCCGTCGGGGCTTTCGATCACTCGGCTTCGGGCTCGACGATCGGCAGCGTGTACCAGATCTTCATATCCTCGTCGAGCTGCGCCTGCTTCGATTTGCAGAGCGACTTGTAGATGCCCGAGATGTATTCGGAACCGACGGTAAAGCCGTCGCCCTTCAGTTTGGAGTGCCAACGGTCGTTTCGATCGAGACAGACCAGGTCTTCGACCGTCTTATCGCGGTCGTAGATGATGCTGTCGTAGATCAGATCCAGCATCCGGTCGGTCCCCTGGTTGTAGGTCATGGTCTCGTACTTGGTCATGATCTGCTGGAACTTCTCACGGATGTTGGAGGATTTCTCGGTGCAGTACTGCAGGTACGCCGACAGCGCCCGGGTCTTCACGGGATCGCAGTTGACGTTGATCGCGCCCGCGTCGCCCTGGTTGATGATGATGGAGTTGTACTCCTTATCGGCGTTGATCTTCGGCAGCGGAACGACCGAGTAGGCGTTCTGCATGCTCTTGAAAGCGTCGTCCTCAAGCGCGCCGAGCATACACACGCCGGCGAAGAGCAGCTCGCCCTGACCGAACTTGATGTGGTGATACGTAGTGCCGGGGTTTTCGGGCGTAGAGCCCTTGAATTCCACACCGGTCGAGAAGGATCCGTTCCCCTGGAACACCGACTTCACCGCGTCGAAGATCTGGTTGAGCGCCTCGCAGCTGTCGGGGTACTTGATCCACTGTTTGCCGTTGTACTTGATGTTCGTGGGATCCTCGATCGTATAGACCTCGGTCAGCTGTTCGCCGCAGCAGAAGATATAGCTGGCGGCGTTGATCCCGCCGTAGGTGTCGGCGATGATACCGAGCCGGTCGTAGATGCTGTCCTGATCGTTGCCGTCCTTGTCCTCCCAGATCGCCTCGCAGAGCTGCCCCAGGATATCCCAGGTCCAGTTTCCGCTGTCGACGAGGTCGAAGAAGCGGGACGAGAGTTTTTCGCCCGTGCCGAGCGTTTCGTCACCGATGATCGCCGTCGAGAGTTTGGAGGCGTTTTCGTCCATCATCGTCATGTTGAACGGAAGCAGAGACACGGAACGGTAAACGTCGAGGAAGTAGTCGCCGCCGAGGATGTAGGCGCGGTCGCCGGTGAACGACAAGTTCTCCATCCACTGTTCCAGCCAGCCGTCGGCTTTGAAATCAAAGTACGAGCCGGGGATGGAATAGATGTCCTTGAAGGACTTGTTGAGCACCGACTTGCTCATGTCGTACACCATGTTCATGAACAGATCCGGCGCCTCGTCGTCAAATGCCTGGGCCAACCGGTCGATCTGGGTGCACGCCTTGCCGTAGCCGTAGTTCCAGGGGGTCCACTTGATCGTTACGCCGAGCAGGCTCTCCGCCGCCTTGTTCCGGTTGTAGACCATGACCTCGATGTCGGGCGTTTCCGCGTCGACAAAGTCGGGACCTTTCACGTAAACGTCGTTTTTCGACCCCTTTTCCGCCGACACGACAGTGCTGTACTCGATGTGGAGCTGGCGGCAGTCTTCGGCAAGCGCCTTGACCTGGGGTGCGTAGACCTCCCACTTGTCGGTGGTGAGGACGGTCGTCTGCTCTTTCGTCGGTTCCTCGGTTTTTTTCTTCTTGCCGTTGTTACACGACGCGAGTGCAAAGACCGAGAAAACGATGCAAAGAAGCAGAAGCAGGGATACGAGTTTCTTTTTCATTACGTTCCTCCGATTTTGTTGAGTACTCAGACGGTAGTCTTACCTATTATTATACAAGAATTGACCGGTGTTGGCAATTGGAATTGTAAAGAAAAGAACGTTTTATCAAGTCAGATGCATTCTGTCGCCGATTGTTGTTCAATCTTGCAGAGTTCGGTTGCTCATTCCGCTTCGGGTTCGACCTTCGGCAGCTTATACCACGTTTCCATAAGATCGTCCAGCGCCCTCTGCTTGGACGCGACGAGCGATTTGTACTCGCTCGAGATGTAATCGGAGCCAACCATAAAGTTGTTGATCTTCATCATGGAATGCCAGCGCTGGCTGCCCTCGGCGGCGAAGACCAGGTCGTCCACGGTCTTGTCGCGTCCGTAGAGGATGGTGTCGTAGATCAGGTCCAGCATCCGGTCGGTCCCCTGGTTGTAGGTCGTGGTCTCGTACTTGGTCACGACCTGGAGGTACTTATCGCGGATCTCGTCGGAGTTCTCGGTGCAGTACTGCAGGTACGCCGTGAGCGCTCTCGTCTTTTCGGGGTCGGTGTGGACGTTGATCGCGCCCGCGTCGCCGGTGTTGTAGATGATGGTGTTATAGGTCCCCGAAACGTCGGCTTTCGGGCAGGGAACGACCGAGAAGATATCGGTCATGTTCTGGAACACGCTGTCCTCGAGACCGCCGAGCAGACACACGCTGCAGAAGAGCAGTTCGCTCTTCGCGAATTTGGTGTGATGGTACGCCTGACCGGGCTTTTCCAGCGTATTGCCCGAGGGAGAATAGTTGTTGGAGAAAGAACCGTTCCCCTCGAACACCTTTTTCACCTCGTCGAAGATCCGGTTGAGCCCCGACGAGTCGGGCGCGTACCGGAGCCACTGCCTTGTGACGGTCGGATCGTTCTTGTCCGGGACCTGGACCTCGACGATCAGCTCTTCACCGCAGGAGTAGACGAAACCGCCCGCGCTGAACCCCTGGTTCTCGTCGGCGATGATGCCGAGCAGGTCCTCGATGCTGTCCTGACCGCGGTTCTTGTCGCCTCTGTCCTCCCAGATCGCCTCGCAGAGTTTGCCGAGGACCTCCCAGGTCCAGTCGCCCCGTTCGACGAGGTCGTAGAAGCGGGAGGAGAGTTTTTCGCCGGGGCTCAGCGCCTCGCCCTCTCCGAGGACCGCCGGGATGAGTTTGGTGGAATTCGCGTCCATCAGCGACATATTGAACGGCAGCAGCGTCATAACGCGGAAAATATCCATGAAATAGTCGCCGCCGAGGATGTAGGCGCGGTCGCCGGTGAACGACATATTCTCCATCCAGCTGTCGAGCCAGCCGTCGGCTTTGAAATCAAAGTACGACCCCGGGATCGACCACACGTCCTTGAAGCAGGATTTGAGCAGCGACTGGTTGAGATCGTAAAGCATATTGACGAACAGATCGGGCGCGTCGTCGGCTTGCGCCTGGACCTGCGTGTTGATCCAGGGGCTCTGATAGTTCCAGCCGAGGTTCGTGGTGGTATACTCGATCGATACGCCGAGAAGATCCGCCGCTGCACGGTTCCGGTTGTAGATCATCACGTCGATATCGGGCGTTTCAACGTCGACGAAATCGGGCCCTTTCAGGTAAACGTCGTTCCGCGCCGTTTTCGACGACGACGAATACGCGTCCAGCTCGATCTTGAACGACCGGGCGTCCTCCGGGAGCGCCTTGACCTCGGGCGCTATGACCTCCCACTTGTCGGTGGTGAGGGCGGTCGTCTGCTGTTGGGTGGGCTCCGCCGTCTCGTCCTTTTTGCCGTTGCCGCAGGCAGAAAGCGCAAAGACCGAGAAGACCATGCTGAAGAGCAGGAGCAGAGATACGATTGTCTTTTTCATAATACGCCTCCAAAGAATAAAGGTCAGAAGAAACCCGTGCCAATATCATTATACTCCGCGCGGATCCCGATTTCAATGAAAGATGTGCTTGTTCTTTTTGCGATTTTAGCACGATCTGACACTGGGTGGCTCGTACTTCTATTATACCTGACGGGGGCTGTTTTTGCAATCGAACTTGTTAAAAAAACGACAATTCGGCACTATCCCCAAAAACCGGTTACGCGATTTGTTCAATTTGCCCGCGTATTTGCCCGAAAAAGCCGCCGCCCCTGCCGGGAGGCGGGGGCGGGTTCGTCAGTCGTTCAGGGGCGGGCGTTCCTCCCGATCGCATTCGCACAGGTGTCCGACGTGGATCCCGATATGCCCGACGCCGAGGATCAGGGTCGAGATCAGTAGCACGATATTGCCGCCGTAAACCGAAAGCAAAAGGAACGCGAGGACGGGGAGAAAAGCGCCCGGGACCGGGACGCCGAGAAGCGAACGGTAAAAGTCGTGCATGGTCCGCCGGCTTCTGAAATACCGGATCCAATAGACCTCGTAGAGCAGCATCAGGAGGAGTGACCCGCCGAGCCACAGCGACCACGGGGACAGCGGGAAACGCGGGTTGAAGTCGGCAAAGAACACCGCCGCACCGGTCACGAGCACCTCCCCGACGCGCTCGAGGGCGAGCAGGACGCGGTTCTCGTTTTTGGCGCAGGTCGCGTAGTTCGCCGGCTGCCGCTTCGTCCAGAGCAGGTTGGGGATATACAGCATCAGAAGCCAGAGCAAGCCGATATAGGAAAAACCGAAATGCAAAGCGCATCCCCTCCTTTCCGCTTTGATTATAGCACAATTCTCAAAAAAGTAAAGGGGGAAAGACGCGCGTTCCCTTTTCCCCGGATTGACTTTTTTCGCGGTTCGGGCTATAATAGGAGCGGAAACCACTCGGTGCAAAGGAGAATGAAAATGGCTGATGAAAAGTGCTTTTTCAAAAAGAATTGGAAACTTCTGATCGGGGCGCTGTTTTTTTCCCTGTTTCTTCTGCTGATCGTGCTGCTGAAGACCGTGGACGTCGAGATCGACGGCGCGACCGGCAAAGAGATCGGTCTTTCCGGACTGAACTTCGCCGCCCGGGACGCGATCGGCGAGCACTACGCCCTCTACGACCTGACCGAGTATCTCGGCTACTTCGCCATCCTTATCGCGGCGGGGTTCGCGATCTGGGCGTGCGTGCGGTTCTTTTTCGCGCGCTTCGATCTTCGCAAAATGGGCTTCGATTTTCTCGTTCTCGCGGCGCTCTACGTTGCCGTCCTTCTCTTCTACGTCTTCTTTGAACTGGTCGTGATCAACTACCGCCCCGTCCTGCTCGACGGCAAAGCGGAAGCGTCCTTCCCCTCCTCGCACACCATGCTCTCGATCACGGTCTTCGTCTCCGCGGCAACGGTCCTCTACCGCCGCTTCACCCCCCGCGTGTCGCCGATCGTCTTCTCGCTCCCGTTCTGGGTCGGCGCGGCGTTCGTCGCCGTGGCGCGGCTCTTTTCCGGGGTGCATTGGCTGACCGATATCCTAGGCGGCGTTCTGCTGTCCCTTGCGCTCGTCTTCTTCTTCTCGTTCTTCTCCGACCGGATCCCGGTCGCGCACGACGAGAAAAAAGAGGAGACCGCGCCCGAACCCGCCGAATAAACGGCGAACGAAACGAAAAAGACGCCCCCCGAACTTCGGGGGGCGATTTGTTTTCAGTTCTCCGGCGTCTTGTCTTCGCTTGGGCGGGAGATAAAACGTTTCCAGCGCGCGAAGCAAAGGACCAGCGCCAGCGTACCGGCCGCGGCGGCGACCAGCCACGCGACGACGGTGGCGTGCCAACCGAACGCCTTGCTGTAAAGCGCGATGCCGTACCCAGAGACCGCTGCGCCGACGTAGGTCGCCGAATTCAGCAGCCCCGCGACCGTCGACACGATGCCGGCGTAGGCGAAGCGGTGCGGGACGCGGGTGGTCAGGATGTGGTTGATGCCCTGGATCCCGCTCATCGCAAGGGCAAGCAGGATGACGGTCAGGATCGCGGAGCGCCCGATCGTAAAGGTCAGGCATCCGAGCGAGATCACGACGACCCCCCAGAAGATCGCAGACGAGGTCACTTCGTTTTTCAGTTTCATATATACGATCCCGGCGATGATGACGCAGACCGTCGAGAAGACCGGGAGGATCGCCGAACTCATGATCGCGGCAACGTTGCCGAGGTCGTAAGTATCCGTGAGCAGTTTCGGCATCCAACTGGTCACGCCGTCGCGGAGCAGACCGTGGGCGATCACGACGAAATAGAGCAGCGGGATCCCCGCCGCAAAAAGGATCGGCAGGACCGGCTTCCGCTTCTTCTCGGGTTCGGGCGCGCCGTGCGCGCCGTCGCGCAGCGCGTGTTTGAGCAGCCCGACCGACGGGATGGTCCGGACGGAAAGCACCCAGACGACGCCCGCCGCGACCTCGGCAAATCCCGAGAACCAGAACGCCAGCCGCCACGAAAAGAGCAGGATGCTGAGCGGGACGACGGCGAGATAGACCAGAACGATCCCGACGTTGCTGGCGATCGAGACCCCCATCACGCCCGCCTGGAACCCCTTGTCGCTCATATCGCAGGACATCTGCCGGAGCAGCGACGGCCAGATCATCGCTTTGCAAAGACCGTTCAAAAACCACAGGATCCAGACCAGCGTCGCGTTGGTCGCGCATCCGACGGCGATATTGCACGCCCCCGCGCCGAGCAGCCCGGCGAACACGACGAAGCGGGGCGGCACGCGGTCGCCGACGACCCCCATCACGATCTGTCCGAACCCGTACGAGATCGCCATCATGGTCAGCGCCAGCCCCAGCTTCGTCTCGGCGTTTTCGCCGAAGGAGCCGATCATTTCGATCATCGCCGCCGCGAGATCGTATCTGCCGAGGTACTCGATCAGATAGATCGCCGAAGCAAGGATCGTCATCCTGCGGTCAAGCCGCTTCGAGCGCGATCCCGTTCCTATCTCCGTCGTCTGCGTTCCGTTCACAGCGTTCCCTTTCCGGTCGTCAAAAAAGTAGATTTTTATTATATCATCCCCTCGCCCGCTTTGCAACAGTTTTCCGTGATTTTTTTCGTCTTCGTTCATCTTTTTTCATTCGCGGGCGGGCGGGCGTGCAAGCGGGAGGGAAAAGGAAAGAAAAAAGCGCCGACCCGTTCGGGTCGGCGCGTTCGGTTTTGATTTACTTTTGCACCACGTGGAACGCAAAGCCGAGGATCTCGTCCTTGAAGTAGAAGAACTTGGGCTTTCCGTTGTCGGCGTAGGTGATCGAGGTCTCGTCGATCTCGAACCCCTGCCGTTTGAAGTACGCCATCGCGCGGTCGACGAAGTTGGTCTTGATGCCGATGTGCCCGTACTTGCCGGGACCCTTTGCCATCATGATCTCGAACGGCACGCCGGCAAAGTAGCTCTTGCTGGTCTCGCGGACCGGCAGGCCGAACATGGTCTCCAACAGTTTCGCCGCGCGGAGCGCCTCGTCCTTGTTTGCGGAGTTGATCCCGACGTGCGCGAACTCGAACCCGAGCATCGCGCGGACGGCGCCGCGGGTCAGTTCGGTGATCTCGTCCCACTTCTTGTCGCGGATCAGGTCGTCCTTGACCATAAAGCTCCCGCCGCAGCAGATGATCTTATCGAACTGCAGGTAGGAGAGCAGGTTGTCGGCGTTGATCCCGCCGGTCGGCATAAAGCGCATCGCGCCGTAGGGGGCGGACATGGCTTTCAGCATTTTGAGCCCGCCAACCGCCTCCGCCGGGAAGAACTTGACGGTATCCAGCCCGAGTTCGATCGCCTGCTCGATATCCGAGGGATTGGCGGTGCCGGGAATGATCGGGATGTTCTTCGACTTGCAGTACGAAACGGTCTTGGGGTTCAGCCCCGGGCTGACGATCATCTTCGCGCCCGCGGCGACGGCGGCGTCGACCTGCGCGGCGTTCAGCACCGTGCCGGCGAGCACCAGCATATCGGGAAAGGTCTCGGTGATCTTCTTGATCGCTTCGGCGGCGCAGGAGGTGCGAAAGGTGATCTCCGCGGCGGGAAGTCCGCCGTCGATGAGCGCCTTTGCCAGCGGGACCGCGTCGGCGGGATCACTGATCTTGATGACGGGGATCACCCCGAGATCGTACACTCTTTGTTCCAGTTCGGTCATGTTGCTTGTATCTCCTTAAAAGTGGTTATTCTTTCAGTTCGGACGCGTCGCCCCATTCGGGAGCGAGGAGCCGCGCGAGCCGTTCGGTCTCCTCCAACTGTTCGAGCATCACGAAGATGCCGACCGCCATCAGGGCGTAGGGGAACGGGCAGAACTCGCCGGGGTTTAATTGGGACATTAAAAACAGTCCGATGTAGGACATCCCGAGCGTCGAGCGCACCGGACCTTTCTTCCTTCGGAAGATCAGGGTCGAGCGCAGCAGCAGTTGGATGAAGTAGGCGGCAAAACCGACCAGCCCCATCGAGGCGAAGATCTGCGGGAAATACATGTGGAACCAGCAGAGCGCGCCCTTCTTCGGCTGATAGATCTCGTCGAGGGCGTGGTTCCGGAGCCCGATGCCGAAGATCGGATGGGCAAAGAACTCTCTCATCGAGATATTGAACGCGTTGACGCGGACCTCGTCGGAGGAAATGAAAGCGAACTGCGAATAGGTCGTCACGAACCAGTGGAGCGCGATCAGACCGAGGAGGAACAGGATCGGACCGAGGAACGACCCGATCTTTTTGGCGATCGGACCGCAGTAGCGCATCCATAACAGGAGGCAGAGGATCAGCTCCACCGCCCCGAGGAGGACCCCGGCGCGCGAGCCGCCCACGACGATCGCAAAGTAGAACGCGAGGCAGGTAACGATATGGATCGGATGCTGTTTCAGGGCGTACCACACCGGGAACGGCATCGCGAACATCAGAAGCGTCGACAGGTTGTTCGACGGGAGGTACTCCGCAAGAAGCAGGTTGCGGAACACGCGGTCGGCAAAGACGGGGTCGGCGGGGTTGTCCCGCAGCGTATAGAGCAGGATGATGACGCAGCAGAGAAGGCCGACCAGATACATCGTCGGCGCGATCCTGCCGAAAATGCCGTAGACGTTGAAGCGGGCGAAGCGGGATCTTAAGATCAGGTAGACCAAGACCATCCCGATCCCGAGCGAAAGCACGTAGAAGAGCGACATCGGGGAGAGCAGATCGCTTCTCGCGATGAACCCGGTGCCTCCCAGCATCAGGGCGATCATCACCGCGACCTGACCGAAGAACGTGCGCCCGACCTTCATCTTCTCGCGGAAGACGATGAGGTTGAAGAGCAGGGCGGCGATCACGATGGGCAGGACCCAAACGTACCGGATGAACAGGTTATAGCTGTCGTAACAGGGCAAAACGATGCAGGAGAGCAAAAGGAAGGGCAGCGCCGGGATCGAAAGGTCGGAACAGAGGAAGAGTTCCGCCGAGGCGATCAGGGCGAAGACGACGGCGCCCGCCACGTACCACTTGAACCAGACGAACAGAAGCGCCAGCAGAAAGAGCAGCGCCGTCACCGTGACCGAGCCGAATATTCCGTTGAACCGGTAACCGCGGGAACGCGTCCCGGATACCGGGGTCTCACCTGGAAACACGCCTGGATCTCCTTTCCGTAGCGTTTTGATACGACCGTCAGAGTTCGGTCGGTTCCGGCGGGATCCGCCGGGCAAGATTGCGATTGGTGTACGCGGGTTCCCCCGTCACCTCACGGATCACCGAAAGGAACGGAGGGATCGGGGAGGGGCGCGCGGCGTCGGGCAACTCGGTCTCGAGGACCGCGGTCCGCGTCCAGAACGGGTACACGTCCACCTCGTAGGGGCGACCGTCAAGGTAAAACGCCGTCCGCGTCTTGCAAACGGTCTGAAGCGCCGGATCGCGCCGCGAGAGCAACTCGGAATACTCGTCCGCCGTGATCTCGCTCTCGTCCTCCCGCGCCTCCGTCGAGGAAACGCGGATCTTCACCGTGTGGGTGTACTCGACGCGGTCGGGATAGCGGCGGAGCCGGATGCGCTCGGTCACGCCGGGCGCCGGGTCGGGCAGGTAGGTCTGCTCGATCTCGGATACGCTGTATCCCGGCTGCCGGGACAATACGGTCGGATCGGGCATTCGGATCAGGTATTTCCGTTCGATTTCCAAGGGGATCCCGGACGACGTCATAGACCTACTCCCTCCGATACTCTCTCTTATACATTTTAGCACACTCCCGCGCGGATGTCAACGGTTTAAACGAATATGATGCAGTCCGACCGCTTTTTTCCGCCGCCCCCTTTTTTCGCCGCTCCGGGCCCGAAAAAACGCCCGTCCGCACTTGACAAAAAAGGCGCGGTTTGCTATAATGATTTTTAATATTCTCAGCGATCGCCCGCGCTCAGCGAACGCCAAAGCGACCGCAAGAAAGGAACCCCATGTACCGCATAACCGAAAAACGAAGTCTGAACCCCACCGTCACGCTGATGGAGATCGAGGCGCCCTACGTCGCCGCCTCCGCCCGTCCCGGGCAGTTCGTCATCCTCCGCGTGAAGAAAAACGGCGAACGCATCCCGCTGACCGTCGCCGGCTACGACCGGAAAAAAGGCACCGTGCGCATCATCTTCCAGATCGTCGGCGCGACCACGTCGGCGCTGAACCGCAAGAACGTCGGGGACACCATCCCCGATTTCGCCGGTCCGCTCGGCAAACCGACCGACGTCGAGGGCAAGAAAAAGGTCTGCGTCGTCGGGGGCGGCGTCGGATGCGCCATCGCGCTTCCGATCGCGGAGGAGCTCCACCGTCTCGGCTGCGAGGTCCACACCGTCATCGGGTTCCGATCCAAGGATCTTTTGATCCTTGAAAAAGAGTTTGCCGCCGTGTCCGACCGGCTTGCCGTCATGACCGACGACGGCAGCGCGGGACGGCAGGGCGTCGTCACCCTCCCGCTCGGCGAATGGCTCGCCGCGGGCGAGAACTACGACGAGATCATCACGATCGGTCCCCTGATCATGATGAAGTTCGTCGTCGCCACGGCGAAACCCTACGGCGTGCCCACCGTCGTTTCGATGAACCCGATCATGATCGACGGGACCGGGATGTGCGGCGGATGCCGCCTGACCGTCGGGGGCGAGACCAAGTTCGCCTGCGTCGACGGACCCGATTTCGACGGGTATCAGATCGACTTTGACGAGGCGATGAGCCGCTCGACCATGTACCGCGATTTCGAGGCGGTACGCCGCGAGGAAGAGTGCAACCTCTTCCGCGGCGCGGACAAACAGTAAGGGGGGCGGACGAAATGCCGAATATGTCGCCAAAGAAAAATCCGATGCCGGTGCAGGACCCGCAGGTCCGCGCCCGCAATTTCGAGGAGGTCGCCCTCGGTTACGACGAGGCGACCGCGCTCGACGAGGCGGCGCGCTGCCTCAACTGTAAGAACACGCCCTGCGTGTCGGGCTGTCCCGTGAACGTCCGCATCCCCGCTTTCATCGAAAAGGTGCGGGAG
>CAMJCC010000040.1 GCA_946404035.1 uncultured Clostridia bacterium
CGTCGAGGTGGCGGAGTGGACCATCACGCCGAAACCCCTGGCTTACCCCACCGTCCTGAACGGCGAGAAGACCACGGAGGATCAGTTCGACTACTACCACTTCGACTATAACGGGGGACAGCCCGTCGCCCTGCAGACCAGCGTGGATAACTCCGGTCTGTTCTACGTGCAGGGGCTCGACGCCGCGACCTACGTCAACGGGACTTTCCATACCGTCAGCGTCATTTTCGACGAGACCAAGGACGTAAGGGACAACTACCGCTGGGAGGACGGCGCCGAGATCACCGGGCCGATCGATTTCCGCGTCGTGATCGATCCCGTCGACTACGCGCTTCCGCAGGCGGTCTCCGCGGCTACCCTGTACGCCGAGACCGAGTACAGACCCGAGGGGACCTACGCGTTTGACGCCTGCTGGCTGGATCTGACGGCGGCAACGCGTCAGTACCTGACCGACGAGGGCGTCTGGACCGACAACTCCACTCTGACCTACAACGACGACGCGACCTTTGCTACCGGGACCCGGACGCTGCATTACCTGTTCCAACGCGACCAAAACTACAATCCGACCGCACTCGACCTGACGGTCACGGTCAAACCGGCGACAGTAAACGTAGAATACTTCTCGTGGAGCGGCATCCAGAACGTCGAGAACCCGAACGTCTGGTATAACGTCGGGGCGGGGAACTTCGTCTACAACGGGCGCCCGCAGAGAAAGGCGCTGGATCTTTACGCCTATTCCGACTACCTCAACGAAGAGGGGCTCTACCCGAAAGTCACCTACAACGTCTACTACGGTACGACCGAGGGCGTTTACGGGGCGGAACCCGTAGAGACGATCACCGTGACGGCGAACGAGCGCGGCGAATTCCTGTTCGATTACAACGGGGTCGGCGCGGTCAACGCCGGGTATTACAAGACGGTGGCGACCCTGTCGGTCGACGGCGGGAACTACGTGTTCGTCCGGAACAACGTCGAAGTGACCGCCATCGAGACCGCCTGGCAGATTGAAAAAGCCGTCCTGACCGTCTATCCCCATTTCTCCGGGACTTTCGGCGCGTGGATCGACAACGGCTACTACAGTTACTATACCGGCGAGAACAAGACGATCGCGCTCGCGCCCTGCTCTGCGATCTTAGAGACCTACTACAGCAACCTCGGCGATAAAACGCGTTTGTATAACGACAGCGATTTCGATCTTGCCGACTATGTGGAATTCGGCTCGCCGGTCACTTACTTCTACGACGGCGACTGGCAGGTCGCGGCGAATACCTCCGCGATCGGTCGGTACAAGACGACGCTCGACGTGCAGCTGAGATCCGGGCTCTCCGCCAACTATACGCTTTGCGTGGAGTTTAGCGGAAAAGGCGTCGACTGCCTCGAATGGACCGTTTTGAACAACGTGATCGACGCCACCGGTATGATCTGGGTCAACGAGGGCAGTTACACGTACGGCACCGGCAAACCCTACGTGATCGGGATCCCCGCCGGACTGATCGTTTCGTACAGCGACACCGGCAATGACGGCTATCATGGCGGAAACGTCGGGCTGAACCGGCATTGTGCCTACGTCGACGTAAACACCAGCGCCGACGGATACGCGGGCGTTACCATTACGCTGCCCGCGGGGTGGACGTACTGCGAAAACAATTCTTCGCACGAGGTCGTGTATAATTCGTGCACGGCGTCCGTCGAGTATACCATGACCAAGCGGATCCTGACGCTGGACGATTTCTATCTTGTGATCGACGATCAGAAGATCGACGCTCCCTACGAGCTCGTATACGACGGGAACTACCATTTCTCCGAACTCGGTTTTGACGACGGCTTTAATCATCCGTACTGGATCGGCGTCGAACGCGGCGACTGGAACGCGGACGGGCACGGCTGTTACAACAGCCAGACCGAGGTCGGCACGTACACGTTCAGCGGGTTTGTGTATTTCTATGGAAATCCCGCCGGCAACTACGGGTTCGACGAAACCGAGGCGCGGCTGCTCACCGAGGACTACGTTTACGGAGAGGGCAGCGATATGTTCGTGATCAGCGTGACCGGCGACAGCCACGGCGCAAGCAACGTCGTCTATCTCTACGGCGACGCGTACGTTCTCGACTTCTCGTTCACCTGGAGCATCGTCGCGCCCGAGGCCTGACGCGCGGCAAAGCAAAACCAGACCCAAAACCGCGGGGCGGGACCGGCAGAAATGTCGGTCCTGTTTTCTTTGCGCGGACAAGCACCCGAAAAATGAAAAAAAGCCGCCGTTTCCTTGACAATTCCCCCGCGTGATGGTATACTTTTTATGATCAAGTATACTGCCGGAATATGGGCGGGAGAAGGGGGATGCCGTGGCGACGAAAAAGAACGTGGGCGCGACCTACAACGACCAGAGCATTTCCCAGCTGAAAGGCGCGGACCGCGTCCGCCGCCGTCCCGCCGTCATCTTCGGTTCGGACGGGCTCGAGGGGTGCGAGCACTCCTTTTTCGAGATCTTGGCGAACGCCGTCGACGAGGCGCGCGAGGGGTACGGCGATACCATCATCGTCACGGTCTACCGGGACAAGTCGATCGAGGTCGAGGACTTCGGGCGCGGCGTCCCGCTCGGCTATAACCGCAAGGAAAAACGGTACAACTGGGAACTCGTTTTCTGCGAACTCTACGCCGGGGGCAAATACGACAACAACGGCGGCGCGTCCGCCTACACGTTCTCGCTTGGGCTGAACGGGCTCGGCGCCTGCGCGACACAGTACAGCTCGGAATATATGACCGTCGCCTCCTACAACGGGACGCAGTGCTCGACCATCTCGTTCAAAAAGGGCAACCCCGCAAGCGACCTGGACGTCCGCCCTCTCACGGCGAAGGATAAGAAGCGGCAGGGGACCGTGATCCGCTGGCTCCCCGATCTCGAGGTCTTCACCGACGTTTCGATCCCGGAGGAGTATTTCAAGACCACCTTAAAACAGCAGTCTGTCGTCAACGGCGGACTGACCTTCCGTTTGAAACTCGAGCGCGAGGACGGCTCGTTTGAAGAGAGCGAATACCGCTACGAGAACGGCGTGTCGGACTACATCCGCGAACTGGCGGGCGACAACTCGGTGACCGAGCCCGTGCTCTGGTCGATGGAGACCAAGGGCCGCGACCGCGAGGACAAACCCGAGTACCAGATGCGCGCCGAGATCGCGTTCTGCCTGATGAAGACCGGCGGCGTCGCCGAATACTACCACAACTCCAGTTTTCTCGAACACGGCGGCTGCCCCGACCGGGCGGTGCGGACCGGTTTCACCTACGCCATCGACAAATACCTCAGGGCGCAGGGGAAGTACAACAAAAACGAGCAGAAGATCACCTATCAGGACGTGGCGGAAAGTCTGACCGTCGTCATCAGTTCGGCGTCGACCCAGACCTCCTACGAGAACCAGACCAAGAAAGCCATCAACAACCCCTTCATTACGAAGGCGCTGACCGAATACATCAAGAACTCGCTCGAGGTCTATTTTGCCGAGAACCCGACCGCCGCGGCGCAGTTCGGGGCGCAGGTGCTATTGAACCGTCGGAGCCGCGAGAGCGCGGAACGCGCGCGCGTCGACGTCAAGCGGAAGCTGGCGGGCTCGATGGACGTGACCAGCCGGGTCGAAAAGTTCGTCGCCTGCCGCTCGAAGGACCCCGCTCTCCGCGAACTCTACATCGTCGAGGGCGACTCGGCGCTCACCTCCTGCAAACTCGGGCGCAACGCCGAATTCCAGGCGATCATCCCGGTGCGCGGCAAGACGCTCAACTGTATGAAGAGCACCTACGCCCGCATCTTTGAAAGCAAGATCATCGTCGACCTGCTCCGCGTGATCGGGTGCGGGGTCGAGATCCCGGCGGGCGTCAAGGGCGACGTCGTGCCGTTCGATCCCGACGCGCTCCGGTGGAGCAAGATCATCATCTGCACCGACGCCGACGAGGACGGGTTCCAGATCCGGACGCTGCTCCTCACGATGTTCTACCGTCTGCTCCCCACCCTGATCGAGATGAAGAAGATCTACATCGCCGAGTCCCCGCTCTTCGAGATCACGGCGGGAAGCGAGACCCTGTTCGCTTACAGCGAGCAGGAGAAGCAGGCGATCGTATCGCGGCTCGGGGACCGTCCCTATACGCTCCAACGTTCCAAAGGACTGGGCGAAAACGAACCCGATATGATGTGGCAGACCACGATGAACCCCGAGACCCGGCGGCTCATTATGATCACCCCCTCCGACGCGGAGGAGACCGTCCGCGTATTTGAAACGCTGATGGGCGACGCGCTCCAGGAGCGGAAAAAGTACATTGAAGAAAACGGTTATAAATATCTCGCCGAGGCGGACGTCTGACCCGGCACGAAAGGAAATACAATGGTACAGGCACTGAAAAAAGGCAAATTCAAAGGGGTGACGGGCCCTCTTCTCACGATCGTGATGGACGGCGTCGGGCTGGCTCCCGACAACGGCGGCAACGCCGTCGCGGCGGCGCACACGCCGACCCTTGACCGGCTGATGCGGGATTACCCGACCGTCCGGCTCAAGGCGCACGGGACCGCCGTCGGTCTCCCCTCCGACGACGACATGGGCAACTCCGAGGTCGGGCACAACGCCCTCGGCGCGGGGCAGGTCTTCGCGCAGGGCGCGAAACTGGTCTCCAACTCGATCGAGAGCGGCAAGATCTTCACCTCTTCCGCGTGGGCGGCGGCGGTCTCTCAGGTCAAGTCCTCGGGCGGCACGCTCCACTTCCTCGGTCTGTTTTCGGACGGTAACGTCCACTCGCACCTCGACCACCTGAGAGCGCTGATCGTCCGGGCGAAAGCCGACGGGATCGCGCGCGTCCGCGTCCACATCCTGCTCGACGGGCGCGACGTCGGCGAGACCTCCGCGCTCGATTACGTCCGTCCTTTCGAGGAGTTCCTCTCCGGGCTCCGTGCCCCCGATTTCGATATTCTGATCGCGTCGGGCGGCGGACGGATGAAGATCACGATGGACCGCTACGAGGCGAACTGGGCGATGGTCGAACTGGGCTGGAAGACCCACGTGCTCGGCGAGGGGCGCCGCTTTGCCTCCGCAGAGGAAGCCATCACGACCTACCGCCGGGAATACGGCGTGATCGACCAGGATCTGCCCCCGTTCGTCATCGAAAAGGACGGCAAACCCGCCGGGACCGTCGAGGACGGCGACAGCGTCATCTTCTTCAACTTCCGCGGCGACCGCTCGCTTGAGATCAGCCGGGCGTTCGAGGGCGGGGAAGAGTTCTCCGCGTTCGATCGCGTCCGCGTGCCGAAGGTCTACTACGCCGGGATGCTGGAATACGACGGCGACGCGCATATCCCCTCGCACTACCTCGTCAACCCGCCCGAGATCTCCAACACGATGAGCGAGTATCTCGTCGCGACCGGGATCCCCGAACTCGCGATCTCGGAAACGCAGAAATACGGGCACGTGACCTACTTCTGGAACGGCAACCGCTCGGGCAAGTTCTCGGAGGAACTCGAGACCTATATCGAGGTCCCCTCCGACGTCGTTCCGTTCGAGCAGCGCCCGTGGATGAAGTGCGCCGAGATCACCGACCGCCTGATCGAGTGCCTGGAAAGCGGAAAGTACAAGTATCTCCGGGTCAACTTCCCGAACGGCGATATGGTCGGACACACCGGCAACTTCCTTGCCACCGAGTGCTCGATGGAGGCGCTGGACCTGCAGCTTGCCCGCATCCTGCCCGTGATCGAACGCCTGCACGGCGCCGCGATCATCACGGCGGACCACGGCAACGCCGACGAGATGTACGAGATCGACAAGAAGACCGGCGCGCCCAAGACCGACGCGAACGGCAATCGCAAGGCGAAGACCAGCCACACGCTGAACCCCGTCCCCTGCATCGTGTTCGACCCCGAATACGACGGACGCTACACCGTCAAGGTGGGGCAGGAGGGCTTCGGATTATCCAACCTCGCCGCGACGACTGTCCGGCTCCTCGGTTACGAGCCGCCCGCCATGTGGGACGACGCGATCCTCGATTGACCTCTTCGGGTCGTCGGGACCGTCGAAAGAATAAAAGAAAAGAGATAAACTATGCCGATCAGGATCCCGGGGCAACTCCCGGCAAAGCAAACGCTTGAAAACGAATATATCTTCGTGATGGATGAGGAGCGCGCAACGACGCAGGACATCCGTCCTCTCCGTATTGCGATCCTGAACCTGATGCCGACCAAGGTCACGACCGAAACGCAGCTGATCCGACTTTTGTCGAATACCCCCCTGCAGATCGACCTGACCCTGCTCAAGACCGCGAGTTACAAATCGACCAACACTTCCGCCACGCACATGGACACGTTCTACAAGGACTTCGGGGACGTAAAAGACCAGCGCTTCGACGGTCTGATCATCACCGGCGCGCCGGTCGAGGGGATGGAGTACGAGGAGGTCGACTACTGGCGGGAACTCTGCGAGATCATGGAGTGGTCGAAATCTAACGTCTACTCGGTCTTCCACATCTGCTGGGCGGCGCAGGCGGGGCTCTACTATCACTACGGGATCCCGAAATATCCCACGGGACATAAGGTGTTCGGCATCTTCCGTCATCGCGCCTGCGACCTCCGCCATCCGCTTCTCCGCGGGTTCGACGAGGAGTTTCTCGCCCCCCACTCGCGGCACAGCGAGGTGCGGCTGCAGGACGTTGCCGCCTGCCCCGACCTTGACGTCCTCGCCGTTTCGGAGGACGCGGGGCTCTATATCGCCGCCACCCGCGACCTGCGCCGCATCTTCGTCACGGGCCACGCCGAGTACGACAGCGACACGCTGGCAAAGGAGTATTTCCGCGACGTCGCGCGCGGGCTTCCGATCGACGTGCCGGTCAATTATTTCCCCTACGACAATCCGCGGCACGCGCCGAAGAACCTGTGGCGGGGGCACGCGAACCTGCTGTTCTCCAACTGGCTGAACTACGCGGTTTACCAGCGCACTCCCTATGACCTTTCAAAACTGTGACTTCCGCAGACCGAAAAAAGGGATGAACGTAATATCCGGTCGAAAACCGTCCGCTTTGGCGGACGGTTTTCTTTTTTCGCTCCGCCCTCTTGCATTTTCGCGGGATCTATTATATAATTTATTTGTGGAAAAATTTTTCATCCTGACGACTTTGATCGATCCGAAAGGGAAAAACGATGGAAAAAATCGCAACCAATAATAAAAGAACGCTGACGGCAGTCATGGTCGTTCTGACGGTGCTTGTGGTTTCCGCCGGGCTGCTCTTCGCGTTTTTCGGTTCCGCCGACGAGCCGACGGACGAGATACAGGACTTCGCCTATCAGACCATCGCATCCGACGACCTGAACTCGAGCAGCACGTCGCTCCGGTTTCTGTTCACGGTGGGGTCGCTCGAATATTCCCGCGTTGGCTTCGTTTTCTCAAAGACCAACCGGACGCCGACCATCGGCGGCGACGACTGCCACGTTTATCAAACGACGTCGGTCTATTCCGCGGTCTGGGCAAACGGCGAAAAGATCACCGCACCCGCCGGACGCCATTGGGTGGCGGTCGAAGTATCGAATATCCCGAATGCCTCGTTTGACGAACCCATCTACGTCAGACCTTTCGTTGATGACGGAGAGATCGGGTACGGCGTCTCGCGCAACCTCTCGGTCGAGGCGGGGTACACGATCCCCGGTTTGCAGACGCAGATCGCCTCTTTCACGAACGCCAACTTCGGAGGGGGAAGCGTCACGACCGACCTGGCGGCTGCCGCCGGGAAATCATACGCTGCTCCGTTGGCTAACCCGACGTCGCAGCACCCGCGCGTCCTCTTTACCGAGAGCGATATCGACGACATCTACGCAACGCTCGGCGCGGTGGCGCACGCCTCGTCCGCGGCGGAATTCCGCGATATGGCGGACGAACGGGTCAGCGGGATCCTTTCCGCCGCTTACAAGCATGAGAACAACGATAAACCGAACGGCACCCACAACTACGACGAGGAAGTGCTTGCCAAGATCCGTGCGATGGCGTTCGACTATCAGGCGACGGGGAACCTGATCTCTGGTTATCAGGCGGTCCTCGCGATGAAGAACTATCTGAAAACGATCGACATCCGTTCGATGTCGGGCGATCAGGAGCGCCAGCACGGACAGATCATGTTCGTTGCGGCTTGCGTCTACGACTGGTGCTACGACCTGATGAACGCGACCGATAAGCAGCAGATCGTTCTCGGCGTCGAAAAGAAGATCGTTTCGGGCTCGAACAACTCGGGCGAGCGGATGGAGATCGGTTTCCCGCCGAAACAGCAGCAGGCAATGACCGGGCACGGCTCCGAACGCCAGCTTCTGCGCGATTATCTCGCGTTTGCCATTGCGATCTACGACGAGTATCCCGGTTGGTGGAGTTTCATCGGCGGACGGTTCTATGAAGAGTTCGTGCCGGTGCGAAACGCCTACTACGAGGCGGGCTACGTTCCGCAGGGGCTTTCCGACTATCTGACGATCCGGTTCGCGTCCGACCTTTGGAGCGCGTGGCTCGTCAAGTGCGCGACCGGCGTGAACCCCTATAACGCGGAGATGCAGCAGGTCGTGCGCACCGCATACTCCAACGTCACGAACGGCACCAACCGCGTCTTCGAGGAGGGTGACGACGAGGGAAGATCGGGCGCCGAAACGCTGAGACAACTCGCGCTCTGCGGGATGATTTCGGGCTACCTCTACGACGACGACACGGCGATGAGTTGGGCGGCGTATTCGAACTATTCCTACGTCGATAAGGTTTCCTACCTGATCCTGCAATCGGGGAACGCCGTCGGCAACAAGAACCGACGCTACGACGATATGGATCTGATCACCTACAACGGCGGGTGGCTCGGACAGATTATCGCACACCAAAGCTGGGGTAACGACGCGACAGTCAAGATGAAGATCGGACAGAAGATGACGGGGAACCACGATCACGCCGACGCCGGCTCGTTCCAGATTTATTACAAGGGGCTGCTCGCTGGAGACGCCGGCGACTACGACACCTACGGCTCGAACGCCCATACCAAGTACCACCAGGCGACGATCTCGCACAACTCGATCGTTTTGCAGAACGGCTCGACCGTTTACGGGCAGAAACAGCCGGGTGAGGTCGGTTCGCTCTCAGCGTGGGAAAACAGCAACTATACGACCGGTACGGTGACGGGGTACCAGTACGCCTACGCCGACGCGGAGGAAACGACGCCGCTCTACGCCTACATCGCCGGCGACATCTCCGCCGCCTACGTCGCGGGGGCGAACCTGACGCGCGCCGACCGCCGGATGCTCGCGGTCTACGATACCGATAACGCGGAGGTGCCGCTCTACTTCTTCGTTTTCGACGATATCGCGTCGAACTCCGCTTCCTATAAAAAGATTTTCCTGCTTCATACGGTCGAGGAACCGACGGTCGTCGGCAATACCGTGACCGTGATCCGCGAGGACGGAAAACTCGTCCTGAAAAACGTCATCGGCGGTGACAGTATCACCAAGTCCGAAGGTTGCGTCGTCGGCAACACGAACTACGCGCAGGACGACGGATACTGGGGCCGCGTCGAGATCAGCCCGACGACCGGCAGCCAGGAAAACGTTCTGCTCAACGTGATGTACGTCTGCCACAAGGACGACGAGCCGGATCTTACCGCGACCTCGATCTCGACGTCCGTGGTCAAGGGCGCCGTTATCGGCAATACCGCGGCGGTCTTCGTCACCGCGGCGGCAAGACGGTCGACCGAGTTCAGCTTCACCGCCTCGGGCGAGGGGTATCTGAACTACTACGTCTCGGGCGTTGCCGAGGGGAACTGGAAGATCGTCGTCGGGGGCAATACCGTCGGATTTGCGACGGCAAGCGCCGAGGGCGGGATCGTTACTTTCACGGCGCCCGCCGGGGCAGAGATCACGCTTCGCCCCGGAACGCCGAGTATACTGATCGACGGTATTCTTCCCGAAAACGAATGGCCGTACTTTACGTTCGACGATCTCGATCCCTGATCCGGCGAACTGCTGAAAAGGAGAAACGTTATGCACGATAGCACCGCTAAAAAGAAAACGCTCTCATACGTGTTTGCGATCGCTTTGGTCCTCGTTCTTTCCGCGGGGTTGCTCTTCGCGTTTTTCGGTTCCGCAAACGAGCCGGAGGGGGAGATCCGGGGGCTCGGGTACCAGATGATCTCGAGCGACAGTCTTGCCAGCGAGACCACCTCGATCCGATTCGTCTTTACCGTCGGTTCACTCAACTATACCCGCGTCGGGTTCGTGTTCTCAAAGACCGATCCCGACCCGACCGTCGGGGGCGACGGGTGCCACGTCTATGAAACGACGTCGGTTTATTCCAGCATCTGGTCAAACGGCGTGAAAACCGTTGCGCCGGACGGGCGCTACTGGGTGGCGGTCAAGGTGACAGGCATCCCGAACGCCGATTTTTCGACGGCGATCTACGTCAAGCCGTTCGTGCAGGACGGCTCCGGCGTCCGTTACGGCGACGCCGAGGACATCTGCGCCTGCGCCGGGTTCGGACACGATAACCTCCATGATTACGGACAGATTTTTGCCGCTCCGACGGCGGTCGATCCCGGACGGCAGGCGGCGGTCTGCGACCGATGCGGGGACGTCGTGGTGGCGGTCGACGTCGACGCCTACGAGACCGAGGTCGCGTACTGGCAGAACGCGGCGGCACAATACTCGAACTCCGATTTTGCGCAGAGCGGCAGCATCACGCAGAACCTCGGGAAAGGAACGTCCTTTAACTATCTCGACGTCAATCCCACGGTGGGTCAGCATCCCCGCGTCCTCTTCAACGAAAACGATATCCCGGGTATCCGAAACGCGCTTGAAAACGCGACCGACGCCGCGAAAACGGACTACTACGTCGCGGTCTATGGTGACCCCACCTGGGGCGAACTCGACCCCGCTGAGGACCGCGACAACGGGTTCCACAACTTCAGCGCGAGTATGCTCTCCAAACTGCAGATGTGCGCCCTCGACTACCAGTTGACGGGGAACAAGATAAACGGGTATATGGCGATCCGCGCGCTGAAAGAATACCTGAAACGGATGGATTTCCAGGAACTCACGGGCGACCCGTGCCGCACCTACGGTCACATCATGTATATCGCGGCGTGCGTCTACGACTGGTGTCACGACCTGATGACCGCGTCCGACAAACAGCAGATCGTTTTCGCCGTGCAGAAAAAGTGCTGCGACGGGAGCAAGATGGAGGTCGGCTTCCCGCCCTCGGGTCAGAACGCCGTCTCGGGGCACGGCTGTGAGTTCCAGATCCTGCGCGACTACCTGTCGTTCGCCATCGCGATCTACGACGAGTACCCCGGCTGGTGGAACTATATCGGCTACCGGTTCTATAACGAGTTTGTTCCCGTCAGAAACGAGTTCTACGAGGCGGGGATGTACCCGCAGGGCACGTCGCTCTACGTCCGCATCCGTTACACGTCCGACCTGTATTCGGCGTGGCTGATCAAGGCGATGACCGGCTCGATCCCCTACGAGAGCGCCGAGAATATGAAGCAGGTCGCCCGCACCATCTTCAGTTACGAATGGCGGACCCAAAACGGCAAAACCTACGGACTTGCTTCCGGCGACGACCAGGTCACCTACGGCGAATTCATCAATTACAGCCGCGTCGCGATGATCTCGTCCTATCTCTTCGACGACGCGACCATGCGCGCGCAATTCGAGTATTTCAAGAAGGGGTATTCGTCATTTGACACCAACTTTACCGTTACCAATACCGTCGCCGAATACCTGATCTGCTCCTCGTCCGGGCTGGAGGCGGCGGACGACCGCCACGAGGATATGGACCTGATCGTCTACAACGGCGGCTGGCTCGGGCAGATCATCGCCCGCAACGACTGGAGCACGCATCAGGCGCTGGTGCTCATGAAGATCGGCGTCCGCACCACCGCCAACCACGAACACTACGACAGCGGACAGTTCCAGATCTATTACCGGTCGCGGCTTGCCGTCGACTCGGGCGTCTATTACGACTACGGGAACGATCACCACTACTACTATCACCAGGCGACCGTCGCCCACAACAGTCTTCTGATCTACAACTCCTCGCTCCGTTATAGCGACGGCGGCTATTACAGCGGCGGACAGAAGCGCCGGAGCGAGCCCGGCAGTTACAGCAACTGGCAGACCAGCACCTATAAGACGGGTGAAGTGACGGGGGTTCAGTACGCTTACGCCGATCAGGCAAAGACCCGGCCGACCTACGCCTACATTGCCGGCAATATCGCCGCGGCGTACGACAGTTCGGTCGCAAGCGAGGTCACGCGCCGGATGCTGGCGGTCTACGATACGGGGCTTTCCAACGCGCCGATGTACTTCTTCGTCTTCGACAACATCACGGCGAAGAGTTCCTCTTTCCAGAAGACGTTTTTGTTCCACGTAGCTACCGAGCCCACGATCGACGGCAACAGAGTTTCCGTTGCGAACGGCAGCGGCAAACTGGTCCTGCAGAACGTGATCGGGAACAACGTCACCATCTCCCCGGTCGGCGGCGGAACGGGACAAAACTACATCGTCAACGGCTCGCAGCTCAGCGCGGGCGACCGGAACGACGGATTCTGGGGCCGCGTCGAGATCAAACCCGCGACCGGCAACGCGACCGATCAGCTTCTGAACGCGATGTACGTCTGCGACACCGACAACGACCCCAACCTGACCGCGCAGTCGATCTCGACCTCGGTCGTCAAGGGCGCCGTGCTCGGCAACACCGCCGCGATCTTCGTCACCTCGGCGACCAGACGCACGACCGAATTCAGTTTTACCGCACCGGGCGAGGGCTACCTGAACTACTACGTTTCCGGCGTCGCCGCCGGGACCTGGCTGGTCGAGGTCGGCGGCAAGACCGTGAACTACGACACGGCGACGTCCGCGGGTGGATTTATCACTTTCACGGCTCCCGCCGGATCGACGGTCACGCTTCGCCAGGGAGAAGCGCCCAATACCGAACTCGGCGGCAACCTCGGCGAGGGTGAATGGCCGGAGTTCGAATTCGGGAACATCTATCCCTGATCTGTCAAAAAACGCGTCGCGCGTGCCACCGGCACGCGCGACGTTTTCGTTATGCGAGATACTCCCCGACGACCGCCCACTCTTTTGTCAGCCGCTCCTCCGACCACGCGGCGTTTGCCGGACTGGTCGAGGGGAGCCGGAAGACCGGAAGTCCGTTTGGCGGGGCGCCGACCTTTAATAGCAGGGAACAGGAGAGCGCCCCGTTGCAGAAGATCGCGCGGATGGGCGCGACCGAGAGGATCCGGGTAAGGTCCGCGGGCTCGGGATCCTTGATCGACGCGTCGGCGGATCCGACGACGTCGCACGATACCACCGCGTCCCACAGCGCGACGCGATGCCGGGAAAGATACTCCTTTTTCTCCTCGATCCCGGCGGGGACCGGATCGTTCAGCACCCGCCCCAGTACGCGCCAGAACCGGTTTTGCGGATGCCCGTAATAGAACCCGACCTCGCGCGACCTGACCGACGGAAAACTCCCGAGGATCAGCACCCGCGAAGACGCGTCAAAGACCGGACCGAACCCGTGCTCCACCCGCATAACCGTTCTTCCTCCTCGCTTTTTTCGGTATCATTATATCATTTCCGACCGCAAAAAGCAAGGAATACTTCGTTTCCACGCCGTGCTCTGCGCCCACATCGCGCGGAACGCCGCGGCGTTCCGCATCTCGCGTCGTTCTCCGTCAGATAGTACCCGTAACGGTCAGCGTCCCGGTCCCCGGGTCGGTGATCCATTCTCCCGTCGCGGACTGCGAGACCGTGGCGGCGGGGAGCGTGATCACCCCGGCAAGGACGGTCAGCGTGCCCGCCGTGTAGGTGTAGTCGGTGCCGGAGGTCAGAGTCGCGCCGTTGTAGGCGACCGTCGGGTTTTCCAGCACGGGGTTGAAGACGTCGGTCAGCGTCACGCTGTCGCTTTCCGTGACCGGGGTCACGCCGTTGTTCGCGATCTCGAACGAATAGGTGACGGGACCGCCTCCGACGACGGAAGCGGGGGAGAGAGATTTGACGATCGACAGATCCGCCGTCTGGTCGGGGGTGACCGTTGCCGAGAGCGTAAGCGGCGTGAACACGCCGTCCCCCGTGACCGTCGCGGCGTTCACGACGCTCTCGCCCTCCCCCAGCGGCGCGTACTGATTTGCCGTGACGACGTAGACCAGGGTCGCGTTCCCGTCGGACGGGACCGAGATCCCCGAAAAGACGAGCGAGCCGTCCTGCATAGCGACCGTCGGCGCCGTCTGCGGCGTTCCGTTGATGAAGAGCGCGGCGGAACCGTCCAGGTAGGTGAGCGGGGTCAGCGTTTCGGTGCCGAACGCGTACGCGCCGAGGTCGTCGGTGACCGTCAGTCCGGTCAGCGCCGCGTCCCCGGCGTTCACCAGACTGATGACGTAGGCGATCCGGTCGCCCTGCCGATAGACGTCGACCGGCGCCGTCTTCGTCCCCGTGAGCAGGTCGGTGATCTCGCCCGTTACCGTGTTGGACTGCACGCTGCGCCCGTTGAAGGTCAGCGTCGCGTTATTCTGAAAAGTGGGCATTCCTGTTCCTTTCTGTTTCGGTTATCCGTTTGTGACCCGATCCCGCGCATACCGCTCCGGGACCCGGCTGTTGTCAGTGTATGCTCCTCTCGTCCCCCGCGTTCACGCCGCGGGCTTGCCCGCGGTATAT
>CAMJCC010000041.1 GCA_946404035.1 uncultured Clostridia bacterium
CCGGTATAATATATACAGAACCGCGATATACAATCATCGGAGGTCAACGACGTGAACGAAATTACCCTTACCCCCTTAACCCCGGACGATCGCGAACACTTCATCCGGGACAATCAGGAGGCGTTCAACTACGGCGCGCTTGAGGAATTCGGACGGCGCGACGACCATTTTGAAGAGGACGGGGAGATCATTTCCCGCGAAACGATCGAGCGGTCGATCGACGAGGGCGAAGCGTACCGCATCATGCGCGACGACGAAAAGGTCGGCGGCGTCGTTATCAAAACGGACGGCGACAGAGGCGACCTGGATCTGCTCTTCGTTTCTCCGAGGGCGCACAGCAAGGGGATCGGGTACGCTGCGTGGTGTGCCGTGGAAAAACTGCACCCCGAGGTAAAGGTCTGGGAAACCGTTACGCCGTACTTCGAGGTGCGGAACATCCATTTTTACGTCAACCGCTGTGGGTTTCATATCGTGGAGTTTTTCAACAGTCACCATCCCGACCCCAACGACCCGGATCAGAACGAAGAAGACGAACAGTTCCCGGACGGAATGTTCCGTTTCGAGAAACGGATAGGTTGAACCGTCTTGTCGCTCACGCGAAACTCGTTTCGATCACGCGCGGACAGGCGGCGGGTGAATAGCGCCAGCGGTCGATGTGGAAAACGCTTTTGGGGTCGGTGAAGTAGCGCGGCGGGCGGCGCCAGACGGGTTCCCGCTCCGCCGTTTCGTGCCCCGCGTCGATGATGATGAGCTTCACTTTCATCTTTTCGGGAATGATGCTCTTGATGAAAACGGCGACGGTGCGGTCGACGGCGACCCCCTCTTTCGGCTCGGCGAGCCCCGCGAGGTTCGGGGTCAGTTCGACGAACACGCCGTAACTCTCGATGCTCCGGACGACGCCGGTCACGGTCTCGCCGGGCGAGAACAGCGCGGCGTTCTCCTCCCACGTGCCGTAGAGTTCGCGTTGGGAAACGAAGATCCGCCCCTCGCGGTCGATGTTTTTCACCACGACCGGGACCCGGTCGCCCGGGGAGAAGCGCACGCGCGGATGCGAGATGCGCGACACCGAGATCGCGTCGATCGAGAGCAGCGAAACGATCCCGCACCCGACGTCGGCGAACGCCCCGAAGCACTCGAGGTGCGTGATGGCGGCGGGGATCACGTCGCCCTGGGTCAGGGTCGATACGTACTCGCGATGGCATTCTTCCTGCGCCAACCGGCGCGAGAGGACAGCGACCGGTTCCCCGTCGTCTCCCCGACGGAACCCGGCGATCTGAAAGCACACCGGCTTCCCCACCCGGGTCAGGATCGCGATATCCTTGACCGGCTCGCCCGTCGGGGACCAGACGACCTCCTCCCGGGGCATGATCCCGGCGACCCCGCCGAGATCGAAATGCAGGTTGAAATCGCCGTCGGAGAGGAGGGCAAACGCCTCGAGGATCTTCCTCTTTTCATACGCACGTTCCAGCGCGTGAAACGACGACAGGTACTCCCGGTTTTCGTAGTCGCGGATCAGTTCGCCCTCCGGCAGATAGCGGTTGTTCATATCGCACCTCTTTTTCTTTCCTCGTTTTTTCGGGTCGCCCCGTTCGGTACATCCTATGCGGCGGCGCGATGCGATAGACCCGCGGGACAATTCGGAAAACATTTTTGAAAAATGTCTTGACATTTCCCGCCGCGTCTGCTATAATCCTATTGTTCCGAAAGGAACCAACCGAATACGGGGGAATTCCCGAGTGGCCAAAGGGGGCAGACTGTAAATCTGTTGTCTCTGACTTCGGTGGTCCGAATCCACCTTCCCCCACCAACAAGAGAGGCGTCCATCACGGACGCCTCTCTTGTTGGTGGGCTCGGTTGTCTTCGGACCACCCGAGTTTCCGCCGCGCCGCGGCGGAAACTCCAAGTCTCTCGCCATCCTCAAAAGTCCCCCTTACCTCTTGGTCGGGCGAGAGACGGTGGTAGCGCCGATATTATCGGCGCGTCCGAATCCGCCTCGGCGTGGTTCGCATTCGCCGACCGGAGAACGGGGAACTTGCTCTCCGGGAACCCCCAAAACGTGGTACACGTTTCGGGGAACCCCTATCCCAGGCGGAGGGAGTGTGGATATTCGGGCATCGCCCGAATATCCACCGGGGGCTCGGTTGTCTTCGGACCACCCGACTTTTCAGCGCGGCGCGCCGAAAAGTCCAGGGCTCTCGCCATCCTCAACCGATCTCCTTTTCTCTTTGTCGGGCGAGAGCCGGTGGTAACGCCGACTTGTCGGCGTGTCCGAAGCCACCGGGGGTCATATCCTCCGTTCCCCGCTGTTTCCTTTCCCCTCATACCGTTTTTCGCCTCGGAATGCGCGGGTGGATCCGAAAACGTAAAAAGTACGGCTGATTTTGCAAGACGGGGCGCGTCGGTTGTGCTATCATAAAGCCGGAAAAGAAGATAAGGGGGCGGATCGCGATGGTTCTTGTCCGGCAAAACACGTTTGACGAAATGAGCAGGTGCGCGGCGGATCTGATCGCGGCGCAACTGAAACGCAAGCCGAAGTCGGTCCTCGGTCTTGCGACCGGGTCTTCCCCGCTCGGGGTCTACCGGCGGCTGATCGAATTATACAAGGCGGGCGAGATCGACTTTTCGGAGGCATTCACCGTCAACCTTGACGAGTACTGCGGACTGCCCGCGACGCACCCCGAAAGTTACGCGCGGTTTATGCGGGAAAACTTCTTTGATCATATCAACGTAAAGCCCGAAAATACGTTCATCCCCAACGGCAACGCCGCCGACCCCGACGCCGAATGCGCGCGCTACGACCGCCTGATCGGGTGGCTTGGCGGGATCGATCTGCAGCTGCTCGGGATCGGGTTCAACGGACACATCGGCTTCAACGAGCCGTCCGAGCATTTCATCGACGAGACCCACCGGGTGAAGTTGACGCGCTCGACCCTTTTGGCAAACGGTCGGTTCTTCCCGGACGGCAATCCGCCGGCGTACGCGATCACGGTCGGGATGAAAGCCATCACGCGGGCAAAGTCCGTGGTACTGATCGCGGGCGAGGAAAAATTTGCGATCGTGAAGCGGGCGTTTTCCGGCGGCGTCACGCCGGAGATCCCCGCGTCGATCTTGCTGGATCACCCGAACGCAACGGTGATCTACACGGGAGAGGAGGATATCCGATGAAGTTGAACAATCCGAACGCGACCGTCTTTTTCCCGGGCGAGGAGAGTTTTGCCGGGATCACCGACCTCTGCGTCGCGGCGCACCAGGACGACGTGGAGATCATGGCGTACGCGCCGATCGCCGACTGCTACGGCAAGGGGTCGTTTGGCGCCGTGATCGTCGCCGACGGGGCGGGCAGTCCCCGGACGGGCGCGTTCGCCGGCTATACCGACGAGGAGATGAGGGCGGTGCGTGTCAAAGAACAGGAGCGTGCCGCGAAACTCGGCGGCTACCGCGCCGTCGTCCAACTCGGCTACCCGTCTTCAAAGGTCAAGGACGCGAAAAGCGACGCCGTGGTCGGGGACCTTTGCACGCTGCTCCGGGAGATCCGCCCCAAGCGGCTCTGCACCCACAATCCCGCGGACAAACATCCGACCCACGTCGCGGTGGCGCTCCGGGTGATCGAGGCGGCGCGGCGCCTGTCGCCGGACTACCGTCCCGAGGTCTTCGTCGGGCTGGAGGTCTGGCGCGGGCTGGATTGGCTGTGCGACGGGGACAAGGTGTGCCTTGACACCGGGGCGTACCCGGAGTTGGCGAGAAAACTGCTGACCGTCCACCGCTCGCAGGTCGCGGGCGGCAAACGCTACG
This sequence comes from uncultured Clostridia bacterium, assembly GCA_946404035.1. Classification (GTDB taxonomy): domain Bacteria; phylum Bacillota; class Clostridia; order Oscillospirales; family CAG-272; genus UBA1740. The sequence continues at coordinate 3,793 of CAMJCC010000041.1, forward strand.
ACGAGGCGGCGATCGGACGGCGAGCGGCAAATGCGACCTTTTTCGCGTCGCACGAGACCGACGAGAAAAACAGTATGAATTTCGGAATGGATCTTTTGCCTCTGCTTGATCGCGACGTGACCCCTGCGGAATACGTCGCGGAGTATATCGGGCGGTTCGCAAAAGAGGTGAACGACGTGATCGGAGGGCTCGTCTGATGGATACGATCCGCTTCGGTACGGGCGGCTGGCGCGCCGTAATCGGCGAGGACTTTACCTGCGGGAACGTCCGCCGGGTCGCCGCCGCGTCGCTTGCCTATCTTTTGGAACGGGGACTGACCGACAAACCGGTCATCGTCGGCTACGACCGCCGCTTTCTCTCCGAGGACGCCGCGAAATGGGTCGCCGAGGTCTTTGCCGCCGGCGGGGTCAAGGTCCTGCTCTTGCCGCGTTCCGCCCCCACGCCGCTGATCATGCACACGGTCAAGGATCAGGGGCTGCATCTCGGGGTCGAGATCACGGCGTCGCACAACCCGTCCAATTACAACGGCATCAAACTGATCGTCGAGGAGGGGCGCGACGCCCCCGTCGAGGTGACGGAGGAGATCGAACAAAAGACCGACGCGCTCGGGAAGGTCGCTTTCGCCGATTTCGGCGAGGCGGAGAGAGACGGGCGGATCTCGTATATCAAAAACCCGTTCAACCGGTTTCTTGACGACATCATCGCCCTGCTCGATATGAACGCCCTGCGCGAGCGGGGGCTCCGCGTCCTGTTCGACAGTATGCACGGCTCGGGGACCTATCCCCTGATGGTGATCTTCCACACCGCGCGCTGCACGATCGATACCATCCACGTCAACAAGGACGCCTACTTCGGCGGGGTGATGCCAGCGCCGAGCGAAAACAGTCTGGTCCCTCTCCGCGACGCGGTGATCAAGGGCGGCTACGACCTCGGGATCGCGATGGACGGCGACGGCGACCGCCTCGGTATCATCGACCCGAGCGGACGGTACGTCACCCCGAACGAGATCCTCTGTATGCTCTATCAATACCTCGTCAAGTACAAGGGATGGCGGGGTCCCGCCGTGCGCAATCTGGCGACGACGCACCTGCTGGATAAGATCGCCGCATCGTTTGGCGAGCGGTGCTACGAGGTCCCGGTCGGGTTCAAGTACATCTCCGCCAAGATCGACGAGGTCGACGCGGTGCTGGGCGGGGAGTCCTCCGGGGGTCTGACCGTGCGGGGACACATCCACGGCAAGGATTCGATCTACGCCGCGTCGCTGTTTGCCGAGATGATCAGCGTGATCGGCAAGACGCCGGGCGAGATCCTCCGGGAGATGGAAAAGCAGTACGGGAGGTTCGTGATGGTCGAGGACAACCTCCGTTTCGCCCCCGAGCGCAAATCCGCGATCGAGAACGTTCTGACCGTCGAAAAACGGCTTCCCGACTTTGCCGAGAAGGTGGAACGGGTCAACTACGTCGACGGGTGCAAGGTCTACTTTGAAAACGGCGGGTGGGTCATCTGCCGCTTCTCGGGGACCGAGCCCCTGCTCCGCATCTTCGCGGAGAGCGACACCCGCGCCTCCGCCCTCGGCTATATCGCGGCGTTCAAGTCCTTTCTCGGGCTTTGACCGCGTAAAAAAAGGAGATCCGCTCGGATCTCCTTTTTTACAAGACCGACTCGCGGTACTCGCTCGGGGTCATCCCGGTCACGCGGCGAAAAACGGCGGTAAAGTACTGCGAACTCCCGAACGAGAGTTCCGCCGCGATCTCGGTGAAGTTCAGGTCCCGTTCGCGGATCAGTTGCTTGGCGGCGTCGATCTTCAATTTCGTGAAGTACTCCATCAAGCCGCATCCCATCTGACGCCGGAAATCGCGTTTGAGGATGGACGGCGAAAGACTGAAATGCTTTGCCACGTCCGAAAAGCAGAGTTTTTCGGTGACGTTCTCTTCCAGGAACCGGAGGATGGCGGAAAACCGTCTGCCGCCGTTCTCATAGGTCCCTGCCGGCTTTTTCTTCGTGGCGCGGACGAGCAGGATCAGGAGCTGTTCGAGATAACTCTTCACCAGATCCTCGCACCCGAACTCGCCGTTTTCGGCTTTCTGCATCTGGCGGACGCCGAGCAGTCCGAGCGGGGTCGCAAAGGCAGCGCCCGCCTCGCGGATGATCCCCGCGAGCAGCCGTTTCTGTTCGGGGGTGCAGGTGATGATTTTTCCCGCCGCGGCGTAGAGTTCGGGAAGTTCTCCCCCGAACGAAACGATCGCGGAGTTCGCGGCGTGCTCGCCGTCGCAGCGGAGGTTGTGGAACTCGTTCGGGCGATGCAGATACATCTGCCCGCGGTCAAGTTTCAGTTGCTTGTCGCCGGCGGTGATGATCAGACTGCGCTTGTCGGCGTAGATCAGTTCCCAGAAACCGTGGGTCTCGCCCTCGTAAGAAAAGTCCTTTGCGTATTCGAAATAGTGGACGGTATAGATCCCGTCGATCTCCATTTCTCTTTTCAGTTTCGTGATCCCGTAAACGACCTCGTTTTCCATTCGAACCCCTCCTTCCCTCTCCCATTGTACCATTTTTTGAACGAAAACGCAACGGTTGCGCCAAAATTGTAAAAAATGTGTCCGATATGATAAGCCGCAAACGCCTCTCTTTGCTACAATGAAACAGGGAAAAAGCGCGCGGAACGGTCCGGGCCCGGCAGACGGTCGGAAGAGACCGAGATCCGACGGCGGGACCCTATTGAAAACCGAGCGTTTCCGTAGTATAATAGAGTGGACGGACCGGAAGTCAGCCCGACAGAGGGCGCCGGATCCGACACAGGAGGAGCATCGCGTGACGGAAAAGGAACGAACGGAAAAGACGGACAGCGAGTTTTCGGCGCGTTTTGACGTGATCGAGGACCCGAAGACAAGGGAGGCGGTCAGGGACTTTTATGAAACGTTCTACGCCCCCGAAAAGATCATCCGCTGGTGGGCCGGGCTGTACGACCCCGAGCGCGGCGGCTTCTACTACGCGAATTCGGCGCGGGATACCGAGGGGTTTTTGCCCGATATGGAAAGCACGCTGCAGATCGTACAGCGGTTCCGCCCCTTTGATCAAAACGGGGATCTCGCCGCCTACCTCGGTCCCGAGATCACCGCAAAAATGATCCGCTTCTACCAGACGAAGCAGGATCCCGAGGACGGCTACTTCTACCACCCGCAATGGCCGCGGGAGGTGTCGCGCGCCCGCGTGATGCGCTACACCCGCGACCTCGACTGGGCGACCGCGGTGCTTCGCTGGCTGCACGCCGCGCCCCTCTATCCGACCGCGTTCGACCGCGCGAAAGCGCCGGCGACGGCTTCGACCGCGACGCGGGAATGGGAGCCGACCGTCGCATCGGTCCAAAAGTACGTCCGCGACCTGCTCGCCACGAAATCCTGCGAGAGTTGGTCGAACACGCTCCAGACCCAGGCAACGACCTTTGAGGCGACGGGGGTGCTGGACGCCGTGCTGGACGTTCTGGACGAGAAGATCAACCCTGCCTACGGACTTTGGGTCACGGGCTACGACGAGAAAACCGACCGCTACTATAACCTGAAGCAGACCCCCGAGGAAGAGACCCCCTACGGGCTCTACACCTGCGCCTATAAATTGATGATCATGTACAACGCCGCAGGGCGGCTGGTCCCCTGTTCGACCGAAATGGCACAAAACGCGATCAAGGCGATCAACTCGCGCGACCCCGGCATCCGCGTGACCTACATTTTCAACCCGTGGGCGACCCTCGGCAACCTCCGCGACAATCTGAAAGGGCACGGGACCCCCGCCCTTTCTGCCGCCTTCGACGCGCTGATCCGGGACAATATCCTCGAGATGCTCGACGCGGCGAAGAGTTCGCTCGGGTACTATCGCGCCGACGACGGGACGTACAGTTTCCTGCAAAGCGGCTCGTCCCCGACGATCTACGGCACCCCGGTCTCCCTCGGCGTCAAGGAGGGGGACGTCAACGGCAACAACCTGGTGATCAGTTTCTCGCGGCACATCTGCTTTGCGATCGGGCTGTCCGACGCCATCCCGGTATTCAGCCCCCGCGACGCCGCGCTGATGAGAGAACTGCTCGACAGTGCCAAACCGATCGTCAAGAAAAACGCGCCCGCACCGACCCTCTGAACCAAATTAAACAACGCGCCCGACCGACGACGGACGGGCCGACAGATAGGAGAAAAATAAATGATTTTCGCAACGCAAACGCAACAGCCCGTGAGGGCATTCGGCCTTGCCCAAGGGGTCAAACTGCTCTGCGAGGCGGGGTACCCCGCGCTCGACCTCTCGCTGAACGTCGATAAACTCGACGAACTGCCCTCAAAAGCGGAGCAGGAAGAGGCGAAAGCGATCGCAAAACAGTTCGGCGTAGTCTTCAACCAGGCGCACGCGCCGTTCGGTTACCAGAAGTTCATCCGCGCCATCCAACCCGAGTTCTGGCGCGTGTTCGAGGTCGTGCAGAACTTCGGCGTGAAGCAGATGGTGGTCCATCCGCTGCAGCCGGGTCGCTACTACGGGCACGAAAAGGAGATCTTTGATCTCAACGTCGAGTTCTACCGCAGTCTGACCCCGCTGTCCGACAAGTACGGCGTCAAGGTCGCGATCGAAAATATGTGGCAGCACCACCCGATCAGCCACCTGATCGTCGACGATATCTGCGCCGACCCGAAGGAACTCGGCGACCTCTTCGACGCGCTGGACGATCCCGAGCATTTCACGGTCTGCCTTGATATCGGGCACGTCCCGCTCTGCAACCGCGAGCCCTGGGACGCGATCCGGACGCTGGGTCACGACCGCCTCGGCGCCCTGCACGTGCACGACGTGGATTACGTCGACGACCTGCACGTTCTGCCGGGACTTGGGCGGATCAAGTGGGACGAGGTCTGCCGCGCGCTTGCCGATATCGACTACAAGGGCGACTTTACCCTGGAAGCCGATAACACCTTTATTCCCTTTGAACCCGAATTCTACCCGAACGTCGCGCGTTTTATGGCGGAACGCGCCCGCTTCCTTGCCGAAAAGGTCGATCTCTACCGCAAGAAATGACCGTCGCCTCCCCGGCGGCTCCGTAAGACCTAAAGGAGAAAGAGATGCTGTATTCCTATTCCGTCACCCCTCTGAAAGAGGACCATTTCGCAGAGCGGTGCGCGGATATCGTCGATATGGTCAAGAGAGGCGTCATCCTGATGCCCCTCTTCGAGATGGTGCTGGTCCCGGAGGGCGACCCGGTCCGGGATAAGGCGGAGGAGGACGCCAAACTCTTCGCCCACTACCGCGACGCGCTGAAAAAGGAGGGCGTCCCCGCGGGGATCCTGGTGCAGGCGTCGCTCGGGCACGGATACGGTCTCTCGCTCGCGCCTTTCACGCAATACGAAAACCTGACCGACGGGAAAGCCGAGCCGGTCTACTGCCCGGAGGACCCGCGTTTCATCGACCATTTCCGGGGGGTTTTGCGCAGATTGGCAAAGGAACGCCCCGCCGCGATCATGCTGGACGACGATTTCCGGATGATCGTCCGCCCCGGACGCGGGTGCGTCTGTCCCCGTCACGTCGCGGAGTTCAACCGCCGCGCTGGGACGCACTATACGAAGGACGAGCTCCGCGAAGCGATCCTGAACGCGCCCTTCCTCGACCCCTCCGCCCTGCTGTTTGAAGAGATCCAGCGCGATACGCTGGTCAAGGCGGCAAAGGCGTTCCGGGAGGCGATCGACGAGGTCGATCCGACCATCCAGGGGATCAACTGCACGTCGGGACACCTCTGCGACGCCGTTGTCGACACCAACCCGATCTTCGCGGGCAAAAGCCATCCGACCATCGTCCGCGCCCCGAACGGCTGCTACGCGCCCATCACCGACCGCGGGTTCAGCGACGGGATGCGGCAGGCGGCGATCTGCGGAAACCGGCTTCGGAAGCACGGGATCAAATACGTCCTTGCCGAGACCGACACCATCCCCTACAACCGCTACGCCAAGAGCGCGGCGTATCTGCACGCCCACTACGTCTCTTCGCTGCTCGAGGGGATGGACGGCGCCAAACACTGGCTGACCCGCTTTGCGGCTTTCGAGCCGGGATCGGGCAAGGCGTTCCGCGATCTTTTGGCGGAGAACGCGGGGCTCTACGAGCGGCTCCACCGCCTGTCGAAAAAGATCCGCTGGGTCGGGATCAACAGCGCGTTCCTTGAACAGACGCACTACGATTTTCACGCGGACCGCTACGGCAGCAGATGGCACGACAACTATTTCGTGACCGAGAACCTCGAGCGGATGGGACTGCCGTTCTATTTCTCGGAGACGTTTTCGGGCGCGACCTATTTCGAGGGCGGGCTCGTCGCCGATCTCCCCGACGACAAGATCCGGGAGGCGTTTGCCTGCGGTTCGGTCTTTGCCGACGGGGTCGCCGCCGCGGAACTGGTCCGGCGGGGCTACGGAGACCTGCTGGGCGTGACCGTCTCGGATGATCCCGGGCGCGTTGCGGGCGAGTGTTTCGATCCCGACGGCGTGACCGGCTGCACCGCACAGAAGAACCCGAAGAAACTGACCGTATCAAACGACGCCGTCCGGGTCCTCTCCTACAACTACGAGGACGACTGCGGTCGCGTGAAGATCCTTTCCCCCGCCGTCACGGTCCTGAAACGGAAAGAGGGGCTGTCGGTCACGTTCTGCGGCTCGGCGCACGCCAATTTCCATTATTCCGAGGGCTTCTCGTTTCTGAACGAAACGCGCAAAAAACAACTGGTCGAACTGTTCTCGGAGGCGGGCGTGCTTCCGGTCTACGCCGACGGCGACGCCGAGATCTGCTTCCGCGCCGGGTACCTGCCCGACGGGTCGCTCTTCTGCGCCGCGTATCCCCTGGGGCTCGACTGTTCGGACGCGCTTGTCCTGCGCCTGGACGCCGAGCCGACGTCGCTCTCGATCCTGCGCCCCGACGGCAGGTTCCGGCCGGTCCGCTACTCGTTCGACGGCGGCGTCTGCACCGTGAAAACGCCGGTGCGCCCCCTGATGCCGATCCTTTTGAAAATCGGGCGGTAACGGCGGAAAATATTTTTTAAAAATACTTGCATTTTCGGTTTTGGTGTGATATAATGCTTCTGTTCACGGTGCGGGCGGACTATGCCCGTTTGCCGGAATGATCAAGAACAGTCCTCTGCGATGCTCCGCACGAATGTTCGTATGAAGGAGGAGCCAATGAATAAGATCGAGGCTTTTACGAGTGAGCAGTTGAAGACGGAAGTGCCGTCCTTCAACATCGGCGATACCGTCCGGATCGCCAACAAGATCAAGGAAGGTTCGAGAGAACGGATCCAGATGTTCGAGGGCGTCGTCATCGCTCGTCGGAACGGCGGGATCTCCGAGACCTTCACCGTCCGTCGCGTCTCCTACGGCTGCGGCGTCGAGAAGACCTTCCCGATCCATTCCCCGAACGTCGTCAGCGTGGAAGTCATCCGCTACGGTAAAGTCCGTCGCGCGAAACTCTCCTACCTGCGCAACAGAGTGGGTAAGGCAGCCAAGGTCAAAGAGGATATCTGACCTTTGGAAAGCCAAATGCCCGCTGTCTTTCGACAGCGGGCATTTTCCGTTTATTTTGGGCGTCAGACGCCCATATTCTCGGGCAACTTCGCGCCGCCGAGCACGTGGAAGTGCAGGTGCTTGACCGACTGGCACCCGTCCTCGCCGACGTTGGTGATGACGCGGTAGCCGTTAGACAGCCCCAGCGACGCGGCGATCTTCGGGATGGCACAGAAGATCTTTTTGACCTCGTCCGCATTCTCCTCGCCGATCGCGTCGGCGGAGGGGATGTGCTTTTTCGGGACCACGAGCGCGTGGACCGGCGCCTGCGGATTGATGTCGGCAAAGGCGTAGACCGCCTCGTCCTCGTAGAGTTTTTTCGAGGGGATCTCGCCCCGGATGATCGCGCAGAAAATGCAGTCCATATCGGTTTCCTTTCTCTTCGTTGGCTTTTCGCGGGACGCGCCCGCCACGAGAATAGTATAGCACGAATTTAACTTGAATGCAAGCGCGGGAGGTGATTTCGTTTGTCGGTTTTCGGGGAACTGTTCGACCGACCCGATCTGTGGGATCGGATCTCGACCGACGTCGCCGCCGGGCGCCCGCTGTTGCTCTACGGGACGGGGGACGGCGCCGACAAGACGGTCGCCGCCCTTGACGAACGCGGCGTTGCGCCGTCCGGCGTGTTCGTCAGCCCGGAACACGCGCGGGGGCAATCTTTCCGCGGCTTCCCCGTTCTGTCGGTCGACGAGGCGCTCGCCAAATGGAACGACCCGCTGATCCTGCTCTGCTTCGCTACCCGCGACCCCGCGGTGATCGCCGGGATCGGGGCGCTTGCCAAACGGGTGAAACTGCTTGTTCCCGATCTGCCCGTCGCGGGGGAAACGGTTTTCGACCGTTCGTTTGCCCGGGCGCACGAGGGCGAGATCGACGCGGCGTACCGGCTCTTTGCCGACGAGCGCTCGCGGGAGGTCTATTCTTCCCTGCTTGCGTATAAACTGTCGGGGGAACTCGAGCCGCTGCTCGCGTCGGGTGAGCCGAACTACGACCCCCTCGCGCTGTTGCCGACCGACCGTATCAGGCGGGCGTTTGACGGCGGCGCCTACGACGGCGACACGGCGCGGGCGCTGCTCGACGCGGCGCCGGGGATCGGCGAGATCGTTTGCGCCGAGCCCGACGGGCGGAACTACCGCCACCTGCTCGTCTACCGGGATCGCGAGACCCGCGCGACGATAACCCCCTGTCCGGTCGCCCTCTCGGACGCACCCGGGACGGCTTCGCTCTTTGCGTCGGGCAACCGCAACTCGTCGCTCTTCCGTCGGTCGCACACGGCGAGGCGCGAGGAGGTCGCGGTCGCGACGGTAGACGGTCTGCTTGGCGGAACGCCCGTCGACTATATCAAACTCGACGTCGAGGGGGCGGAGGCAGACGCGCTCCGCGGGGCGCGGGCGACGCTTGCGCGGTTTCGTCCCGCGCTCCTGGTCTCGGCGTACCATCGGAGCGATGACCTGTTTTCGCTCCCGCTGCTCCTATCCGAACTCTGTCCGCGTTACCGCTTCTTTTTGCGTCGGCGGCGTTCGCTTCCGGCGTGGGACGTCGATCTTTTCGCCGTCCCGGAAAACTGACCCGAAAGGAGACCCGTGATGGAACTGCTCTCCCCTGCCGGCAATCTTGAAAAACTCCGCGCCGCGATCAACTTCGGCGCCGACGCCGTGTACCTGTCCGGACCCGGTTTCGGACTGAGGGCGGCGTCGACCGAGTTCTCGCCCGCGGACCTTGCGACCGCCGTCGTCTTTGCGCACGGCAAAGGGGTCAAGGTCTACGTGACCGTGAACGCGACCCCGCACGAAAACGAGTACCCGGCGCTCAAGGGGTATCTCGACCTGCTCGCGCGGGTGAAGCCCGACGGGCTGATCGTGTCCGACCCCGGCGTGATCCTGCTTTGCCGGGAACGCTTGCCCGGCGTGCCGATCCACCTGTCCACCCAGGCGAACGCCGTTTCGAGCGCCGCCTGCCGCGCGTGGTACGGGCTGGGCGTTCGGCGGATCGTGCTGGCGCGGGAACTCTCGCTCTCCGAGATCCGGGAGATCCGAAAGAATATCCCCGCCGACCTCGCGCTGGAAGCGTTCGTGCACGGGTCGATGTGTATTTCCTACAGCGGGCGGTGCCTGCTCTCGTCCTATTTCACCGGGCGTGACGCCAACCGCGGTGACTGCACCCAGCCCTGCCGCTGGAAGTACCGCGTCGGGCGTCTGGCGGGCGAGCTGATCGAGGAGAGCCGCCCCGACGAGCCCATCCCGGTGGAAGAGGACGCGGGGGGGACCTTCATCCTCGCGTCGCGCGACCTGTCGATGATCGAGCATCTCTCCGACCTCGCGGAGGCGGGTATCTCGTCACTCAAAATCGAGGGACGGATGAAGAGCGCGTGCTACGTCGCCGCCGTCACCAACGCCTACCGCATGGCGCTCGACGCGCTCGCGCGCGGCGAGAAAACGGTCGATCCGCGTCTGCTCGCGGAGCTCGAGAGCGTGTCGCACCGCGAATACTCGACCGGGTTCTACTACGGCAACCCGCACGACGATCCGAACGTGGTCTCGCGCCCCGGGTACCTCGGGGAAAAGTCGTATCTTGCCGCCGTGATCGGCTACGACGGGGCGACCGGGCGCGCGCTCTGCGAGCAACGGAACAAGTGCGCCGTCGGGGACGAAGTGGAGATCCTCTCGCCCGGGCAGTTCGGGCGGGCGTTTTCCGTCGCGTCGCTTTTGGACGAGGACGGCGCGCCGATCGAGTGCACCCCGCACCCCGGGATGCGGTTCCGGTTGCCGGTCCCGTTCCCGGTTTCGGCGGGGGATCTGCTCCGCTGTCACGCCCGGTCGGGGGAGATCGTTTGAGGTTCCCCGCCCCGCTTTCCGAGACGTGTAAAATACTCGTTTTCTCGCTTGTCGAGGGGGTCACGGAGTGGCTCCCCGTCAGCTCTACCGGCCACCTCCTGCTCTGCGGGGGGTGGCTTGTGATTTCTTCGTTCTCTGCGCCTTTTTTCGCTCTTTTTCTCTACGTGATCCAACTCGGCGCGATCCTCGCCGTCCCGGCGGTCTACGCCCGGAGTTCGCCCCTGTTCGCTTTCCGCGAAAACGGCGTCCGCCGTACCCTTTCGCTCTGGCGCCCGGTGTTGGTCGGCGTGATCCCCGCCGCGGTGGCGGGATTGCTCCTTGACGACGCGCT
>CAMJCC010000042.1 GCA_946404035.1 uncultured Clostridia bacterium
CCTGAAGAAGGGGACGATCGCCGGCAAGGGCGTCATCAACAATCAGATGAGCAACCGGCTGATGCAGCTGCTGGAAAAGGAGGGGGTCCCGACCCACTTCGTTTCCGAGCTGTCGGAGCGCGACACCCTGGTGAAACGGGTGTCCATCGTGCCGCTGGAGGTGATCGTGCGGAACATCTCGGCGGGTTCTTTTGCGAAAAGATACGGCGTGGAGGAGGGGATCGTTTTCCCCTCCCCCACGATCGAGTTTTCTTACAAGAACGACGCGCTCGGGGACCCGCTCCTGAACCGCTACCACGCGCTGGCGCTCGGGCTGGCGACCGAAAAAGAACTGGATACCGTCACCTCGTACAGTTTTAAGGTCAACGCGTTCCTCTCCGACTTTTGGAAAGGATGCGGCGTGACGCTGGTCGACTTCAAACTCGAGTTCGGACGGCTCTCCGACGGCACGATCGTGCTGGCGGACGAGATCAGCCCCGACACCTGCCGTCTCTGGGACAGCGTGACCAAAGAGAAACTGGACAAGGACCGTTTCCGCCGCGATCTCGGCGGGGTCGAGGACGCCTACAGGGAAATTATGGGGCGCCTTGAAAAACGGCTCGGCAAGTAAGAGGCAGACGAAATGTTCGACGCGGACAAAGTCAAGGACGCGTGCGTCGCCTGGATCCGTCAGTTCTTTTCCGAGAACGGACCCGACTGCAACGCGGTGGTCGGGATCTCCGGGGGGAAAGACAGTTCGACGGTCGCCGCCCTGTGCGTCGAGGCGCTCGGGGTCGGGCGGGTGATCGGGGTGCTGATGCCCTGCGGCGTTCAGAGCGACATCGACGCCTCAAAGAAACTGGTCGCGCACCTCGGGATCAAAAACTACGTCGTCAATATCAAGGACGCCGTGGAGGGTTTAAAAAAGAACCTGCCGTTCGAGCTTTCGCGGCAGAGCGCGATCAACCTGCCCGCCCGGGTGCGGATGGCGACGCTCTACGCGGTGGCGCAGAGCCATAACGGGCGGGTGGCGAACACCTGCAACCTCTCGGAGGATTGGGTCGGCTACGCGACGCGGTACGGCGACGGCGCGGGGGATTTCAGCCCGCTGTCCCGCCTGACCGTCACGGAGGTCAAGGCGATCGGGCACACGCTCGGTCTGCCAAAGGATCTGGTCGAGAAAGTGCCGATCGACGGGCTCTCCGGCAAGACCGACGAGGAGAACCTCGGCTTTACCTACGCGGAACTCGACCGGTATATCCGGACGGGGAAGATCGGGGACGGGGCGACCAAAGAGAAGATCGACCGCCTCCACGCCGCCAATCTCTTCAAACTGCTACCGATGCCGGCGTTTCAGCCGGAACTTTGACGGCAAAGCCGCAAGACATCGAAAGGGGAACGTGAAATGCAACAGACCGAAAAGATCCTGGTGCTTGATTTCGGAGGACAGTACGACCAACTGATCGCCCGCCGCGTGCGGGAGCAGAAGGTCTACGCCGAGATCCGGGCGTATGACAGGATCACGCCGGACGAGATCGAAAAAGAGGGCTACCGGGGCATCATCTTCACCGGCGGACCGAACAGCGTCTACGACCCGAAGTCGCCCCACTACGACCCGAGGGTCCTCTCGCTCGGCATCCCGATCCTCGGGATCTGCTACGGGCATCAGCTGATCGCGTACCTCGCGGGCGGCACGATCAAGCCCGCCGCGGGGGGCAGCGAGTACGGCAAGACCCGGATCACGGTCGAGCCCTGTGCGATCTTCGACGGGATCCCCGGAACCAGCGTTTCGTGGATGAGCCACACCGACTACGTTGCGGGTCTTCCCGCCGGGTTCCGCGTGCTTGCCCGCACCGACAACTGCCCCTGCGCCGCGATGGCGGACGAGGGACGGAAGATCTACGGCGTGCAGTTCCACCCCGAGGTGACCCACACCGAGTACGGGACAAAAATGCTCCGGAACTTCCTGTTCGGGGTCTGCGGGTGCCGGGGCGAGTGGGTGATGGACGACTTCATCGAGCGGGCGGTCGAGACCTACCGGCGGGAACTCGACGGCAAAACCGTTCTCTGCGCCCTTTCGGGCGGGGTGGACAGTTCGGTCGCGGCGGCGTTGATCCACCGCGCGGTCGGAGATCGGCTGACCTGCGTGTTCGTCGACCACGGTCTGCTCCGCAAGAACGAGGGCGACGGGGTCGAAAACGTTTTCCGCCGGGGCTTCGGGATGCGCTTCCTCCGTGTGAACGCCGAGGACCGGTTCCTTACGAAACTCGCGGGGGTCAAAGAGCCCGAAAAGAAGCGCAAGATCATCGGCGAGGAGTTCATCCGGGTCTTTGAAGACGTGCGCGACGAGATCGGCGACCCCGACGTCCTGGTGCAGGGGACCATCTATCCCGACGTCGTCGAGAGCGGAAAGGGCGACGCCGCCACCATCAAGAGCCATCACAACGTCGGGGGGCTGCCCTCGGTGATGAAGTTCAAGGGCATCGTCGAACCGCTCCGCGACCTGTTCAAGGACGAGGTCCGCGAGGTCGGCATGAAACTCGGTCTGCCCGAAGCGCTGGTCCGGCGCCAGCCCTTCCCGGGCCCCGGGCTCGCCGTGCGGATCATCGGGGAGATCACCAAGGAGAGGGCGGACGTGCTCCGCGACGCCGACGCGATCTTCCGGGAGGAACTCGAGCGCGCGGGGGTACGACCCAGCCAGTATTTCGCCGTCCTGACCGACACCGCGAGCGTCGGGGTGATGGGGGACGCCAGGACCTACGGACACGTGGTCGCGCTCCGCGCCGTCACGACCGACGACTTCATGACCGCCGATTGGACGCGCATCCCCTACGACGTCCTGGAGGTCGCGTCCCGCCGGATCACGAACGAGGTCCGGGGGGTCAATCGCGTGGTTTACGATATAACCTCTAAACCGCCGGCAACGGTTGAATGGGAATGACGCAAAACGCAGCGCGTTTCGCAGTTATGATCGCCTGCGGCGAGTTATGGCGCTCCGCGCAGTCGTGAGTGCCTGACGGCACGTTGGAAGCAAGAGAAAGAAGATAGATAAGGAGAAGCGATATGACAAAGTATATTTTCGTGACCGGAGGCGTGGTCTCGGGACTGGGCAAGGGGATCACCGCCGCCTCGCTCGGACGGCTGCTGAAAGCCCGCGGATGGAAAGTCGCCGCGCAGAAACTGGATCCGTATATCAACGTCGACCCCGGCACGATGAGCCCGTATCAGCACGGCGAGGTCTACGTCACCGAGGACGGCGCCGAGACCGACCTCGACCTCGGCCATTACGAGCGGTTCATCGACGAGGATCTGAACAAGTACTCCAACCTCACGACCGGTAAGGTCTACTGGAACGTACTGAACAAGGAACGCCGCGGCGAATACCTCGGCTCGACGGTGCAGGTCATCCCGCATATCACCAACGAGATCAAGGAGTTCGTCTACAACGTCGGTAAGCACTCCGACGCGGACGTCGTCATCACCGAGATCGGCGGCACCATCGGCGACATCGAGAGCCAGCCCTTCATCGAGGCGGCGCGGCAGGTCTCGCTCGAGGTCGGGCGGGAGAACAGTCTGTTCATCCACGTCACCCTCGTCCCGTACCTGCACGGCTCGGAGGAACACAAGACCAAGCCCACCCAGCACTCGGTGAAAGAGCTGCAGGGGATGGGCGTCAACCCCAACATCATCGTTCTGCGCTGCGACGAGTCGCTCGAGCCCTCGATCTTCGATAAGATCGCGCTGTTCTGCAACGTCAAGCGCGACTGCGTGATCGAGAACATCACGCTCCCGAACCTCTACGAAGCGCCCCTGATGCTCGAAAGATCCAACTTCTCCTCGGTGGTCTGCCGCGAGTTGGGTCTGGAAGAGAGGAAACCCGACCTTGCCGACTGGACGGCGCTGGTCGACCGCATCAGATCGCGTCCCTACACCGTGCACGTCGGGCTCGTCGGCAAGTACGTCGCGCTCCACGACGCGTATCTGTCGGTCGCCGAGGCGCTCCGCCACGCGGGCTACTTCTACAACACGCACGTCAAGATCCATTGGATCAACTCCGAGGAACTGACCGACGAGAACGCGGGCGAACTGCTCGGCGACCTCGACGGCATCATCGTCCCGGGCGGCTTCGGCGGGCGCGGGATCGAGGGGATGATCGCCGCGGCGAAGTACGCGCGCGAGCATAAAGTACCGTATTTCGGCATCTGCCTCGGCATGCAGATCGCGGTGATCGAGTACGCGCGCAACGTCCTGGGATTTGCCGACGCCAACTCGGGCGAGTTCGACCCCGACAGCAAACACAAGGTCATCGACTTTATGCCGGGTCAGAGCGACGAGATCAACAAGGGCGGCACGCTCCGCCTCGGCGCGTATCCCTGCGTCGTCTGCGCCGGGACCACGATGGCGCGCTGCTACGGCAGACCCGAGATCAGCGAGCGGCACCGCCACCGCTACGAGTTCAACAACGACTACCGGCAGCAAATGAAGGACGCCGGATTGACCCTCTCGGGCATCTCGCCCGACGGGACGCTGGTCGAAACGGTGGAGATCTCCGACCGTCCGTTCCACGTCGGCGTGCAGTACCATCCCGAATTCAAGTCCCGCCCGAACAAGCCGCATCCGCTTTTCCTCGGCTTTGTCGGCGCCGCGTTTGAAAAGTACCGGGATCAGAACAAATGAGTTTGCACGAAGAATGCGGCGTGTTCGGCGTCTTCGCCGATCATCCGACCGACGTCGCCCACCTTTGCTACTACGGTCTTTACGCCCTGCAGCACAGGGGACAGGAGAGCTGCGGGATCGTCGTGAACGACGACGGTCTGTTCGCGTCTCATAAGGATCTCGGGACGGTCGCCGAGGTCTTTTCGGGCGACGTGCTCGCTTCGCTGCCGAGAGGGTCGATGGCGGTCGGGCATACCCGCTACGGGACGACCGGCGGCACCAACCGCAAAAACTGCCAGCCCATCGAGGTCAATCACCGCAAGGGCAGGATGGCGATCGCCCACAACGGCAACCTCTCGAACGCCGAGGAACTTCGCTCGGAACTCGAGATGTCCGGCGCGATCTTCCACACCTCGAGCGACACCGAGACCATCGCCTACATCGTTACCCGCGAGCGGCTGACCGCCCCCTCGATCGAGGAGGCGCTGATCCGCGCGATGAAAACGCTCGACGGGGCGTATTCGCTGGTCCTGATGTCCCCCTCGAAACTGATCTGTGCCCGCGATCCCTACGGCTTCCGCCCGCTCTGCTACGGAAAGACCCCCGACGGCGTCTATATCGTCGCGTCGGAGAGCTGCGCCCTCGGGGCGGTCGGCGCCGAGTTCATCCGCGACGTGATGCCGGGCGAGGTCCTGATCTTTTCCCGCGACGGGATCGTTTCCCGCCGCGAGCACTGCAAGACCAAGCCGAAAAAGATCTGCATTTTCGAGTACATCTACTTCTCGCGTCCCGATACGGTCCTCGACGGGCAGTCGGTACATACGGCGCGGATCAACGCCGGGCGTGTGCTCGCGAAAACCCATCCCGTCGACGCGGATCTGGTGATCGGGGTGCCGGACTCGGGGCTTGACGCCGCCCTCGGTTACAGCCGGGAGGCGGGGATCCCCTACGACATCGGGCTGATCAAGAACAAGTATATCGGACGGACCTTCATCGCCCCGACCGGAAGAGCCGATCAGGTGAACATCAAGCTCTCGGCGGTCGAGGACGTCGTGCGCGGCAAGCGGATCGTCCTGATCGACGACAGCATCGTCCGGGGGACCACTTCGGGACGGATCGTGTCGCTTCTCCGCCGCGCGGGGGCAAAGGAGATCCACATGCGGGTCTCCGCTCCGCCGTTCCTTTATCCCTGCTTCTACGGGACCGACGTCGACAGTTCGGAAAACCTGATCGCCTGCCGGCATACGGTCGATGAGATCGCAAAGATGATCGGCGCGGACAGCCTCGGCTTCTTCCCGCTCGACCGGCTGGAGGAGCTTGCGGGCGACAAACACTACTGCAGCGCGTGCTTCGACGGGCGCTACCCGACGAAGGTGCCCCGGAATACGAAAAAGAACCGTTTTGAAACCGCTTTATCCGAGCGAAAAGAGGAATAAGACCCGATGAAGAGACCCGACAAAAAGATCATTCTCGAGGACGGACAGGAGTACCGCGGCTTCGGTTTCGGAGCCGACGCTTCCCGCGTCCTTGAGATCGTGTTCAACACCTCGATGGTCGGCTACCAGGAGATTTTGTCCGACCCGTCCTACACCGACCAGGCGGTGGTCATGACCTACCCCCTGATCGGCAACTACGGAACGGCGGCGGACGATTACGAGACCCGGGTCCCGACCATCGGGGCGCTCGTCGTTCGCGAATACAACGACGAACCCTCCAACTTCCGCGCCGAAAAGACGCTTGCCGAGGTGATGAGGGAATACGGCATCCCCGGGATCGCGGGCGTGGATACCCGGAAACTGAACCGTTCGATCCGCGATTTCGGCAGCCGGAAAGCGTACCTGTGCGATATCGACGTCCCGCTTGAAGAGGGGCTCGCGATCTTAAAACGGACCGAACTCCCGCACGACGCGGTGAAGCGCGTCAGCTGCAAAACGCCGTGGGAGGCGTCGGGGGACGACCCCCGTTTCCACGTGGTCGCGATCGACTGCGGGATGAAACTGAATATCGTGCGCTCGCTCGTCGGAAGGGGCTGCCGCGTGACCGTCGTGCCGTGGGATACCGCGGCGGAGAAGATCGCGGCGACGTCCCCCGACGGCGTTTTCCTATCCAACGGTCCGGGCGACCCGACCGACGTGCCCGAGACCATCTCGACGGTAAAACAACTGCTCGGGCGCTATCCGATCTTCGGCGTCTGCCTCGGGCATCAGATCCTTTCGCTCGCCTATGGGGCGAAGACCTACAAACTGAAGTTCGGGCACCGCGGCGGGAACCATCCGGTCCTCGACCTTGACACCGGGAAGATCGAGATCTCCTCGCAGAACCATTCCTACGCCGTCGACGAAAACAGTCTGTCCGGCACGCCGCTTCGCGTGACCCACCGCAACCTGCTCGACGGGACGGTCGAGGGGGTCGCGTGTGAAAACGATCGTGCGTTCAGCGTGCAGTACCACCCCGAGAGCGCCCCGGGACCCCGGGACAGCGCCCATCTGTTCGACCGTTTTATTCAGTTGATGGAGAAAACTCATGCCTAAAAGAAGCGATATCAAGAAAATACTCGTGATCGGCTCGGGACCCATCGTGATCGGGCAAGCCGCCGAGTTCGACTACGCGGGAACGCAGGCGTGCCTGGCGTTAAAAGAGGAGGGCTACGAGGTCGTCCTCGCCAACTCCAACCCCGCGACCATCATGACCGATACCTCGATCGCCGACAAGGTCTATATGGAGCCCTTGACGCTGGAATACGTGGCGAAGATCATCCGCTACGAGCGTCCCGACGCGATCCTCCCCGGCATCGGGGGGCAGACGGGGCTCAACCTCGCGATGCAACTCGAGAAAAAGGGCATCCTCGCCGAGTGCCGCGTGGAACTGCTCGGCACCAAGAGCGAGGCGATCGAAAAAGCCGAGGATCGCGAACTGTTCAAGGAACTCTGCGAGAGCATCGGGGAACCCGTCATCCCCTCCGAGATCACCTATTCGGTCGACGAGGCGCAGGCGGCGGCGAAGCGCATCGGTTATCCGGTCGTATTGCGCCCCGCGTTCACCCTCGGCGGCACGGGCGGCGGCTTTGCCGATACCGAAGAGGAACTGCTCGACCTTGCTCCGAACGCCTTTGCCCTCTCCCCGGTCCACGAGGTGCTGATCGAGAAGAGCGTCAAGGGGTACAAGGAGATCGAATACGAGGTGATCCGGGACAAAAACGACACCGCGATCACGGTCTGCAATATGGAGAACCTCGACCCCGTCGGGATCCACACCGGGGACAGCATCGTGGTCTGCCCGTCGCAGACCCTCTCCAACAAGGATTACCAGATGCTCCGCGACAGCGCCCTGAAGATCATTCGGGCGCTGAAGATCGAGGGCGGGTGCAACGTCCAGTTCGCCCTGGACCCGAACTCTTTCCGCTACTATCTGATCGAGGTCAACCCCCGCGTGTCGCGGTCTTCGGCGCTCGCGTCGAAAGCGAGCGGGTACCCCATCGCCCGCGTCTCGGCGAAGATCGGCGTCGGGATGACCCTGGACGAGATCAAGCTCGCCAACACCCCGGCGTCGTTCGAGCCGGCGCTCGACTACGTCGTTTCCAAACTGCCGCGTTTCCCGTTCGATAAGTTCGCCGACGCCAACAACACGCTCTCGACCCAGATGAAAGCGACCGGGGAAGTGATGAGCGTCGGGCGCACCTTTGAGGAAAGTCTTTTGAAAGGCATCCGTTCGCTCGAGATCGGGGCGTTCCATCTGCATATCAAAAAGTTCGACCAAACCGCGACGAGCGACCTGCTCCGCTATATCAGGACCGGCACCGACGACCGCGTTTTTGCGATCGCCGAGCTGCTCCGCCGCGGTACTCCGATCGACCCGATCGCTGAAAACACCGGGATCGACCGCTTCTTCCTCCGCAAACTGAACAATATCGTCGGGACCGAAACGCTTTTGCGCGAACGGAAGGGCGACGCCGAGGCGCTGTACGACGCCAAACGGATGGGCTTCTCCGACCGCGAGATCGCGTTGCTCTGGGGGATGACCGAGCGCGAGGTCTTCGATTTCCGGACCGAAAAAGGGATCGTCCCGGTCTACAAGATGATCGACACCTGCGCCTCGGAGTTCGCGAGTTACGTTCCGTACTTCTACTCGACCTACGAGGAGGAGAACGAGAGCGTCGTGTCGGATCACAAGAAGATCGTAGTTCTGGGTTCGGGACCCATCCGGATCGGGCAGGGGGTCGAGTTCGACTATTCGACCGTCCACGCGGTCAAGACCATCCGCGGCGCGGGCTACGAGGCGATCATCATCAACAACAACCCCGAGACGGTCTCGACCGACTACACCTGCTCCGACAAACTGTATTTCGAGCCCCTGACCGTCGAGGACGTGATGAACGTGCTGACGCTGGAGCGTCCCGAGGGCGTGATCGTCACGCTCGGGGGGCAGACCGCGATCAACCTTGCCGACCCCTTAAAAGAACGCGGGGTAAAGATCATCGGCACCGACTGCGACGCGATCGACCGCGCCGAGGACCGCGACCTGTTCGAGAAACTGCTGCTCTCGCTCGGCATCCCGCAGCCCGAGGGCAGGGCGGTCACCAACATCGAGGACGGCGTCCGGGCGGCGCGCGAGATCGGATACCCCGTGCTCGTCCGTCCGAGCTTCGTGCTCGGCGGCCGCGCCATGCAGATCGTCGCCAAGGAAGAATCCATGTGGGAGTACCTGAAGACGGCGGTCGAGGTCGACAAGGACAAACCGGTCCTGGTCGATCACTACGTCCGGGGCAAGGAGGTCGAGGTCGACGCGGTCTGCGACGGCAAACGCGTGTTCGTCCCCGGCATCATGGAACTGGTCGAGCGGACCGGGGTCCACTCGGGCGACTCGATCAGCGTCTACCCCACGTACAGTCTTTCGCAAAAGGTAAAAGACACGATCCTCGACTACACCGAGAAACTCGGGCTCGGCATCGGGATCGTGGGGCTCTACAATATCCAGTTCATCGTTGACCCGACGGAAAAGGTCTACATCATCGAGGTCAACCCGCGTTCGTCGCGGACGGTGCCGTTCCTCTCGAAAGCGACGGGCTATTCGCTTGCCGATATCGGGACGCTGGTCACCCTCGGCGTGTCGCTGGAACAGCAGGGGCTGACCGAACGCTATCCCAAAGAAAAGGGAAGATACTACGTCAAGGTCCCGGCGTTCTCGTTTACCAAACTGCGCGGGATGGACGCGTACCTCTCCCCCGAGATGAAATCGACAGGCGAGGCGATCGGCTACGATAAGAAGCTCCACCGCGCCGCCTACAAGGCGATGATCGCCGCGGGGCTGACCCTGAAAAACTACGGCACAGTCCTTGTCAGCGTCGCCGACGAGGATAAGGACGAGACCGTCCCGCTGATCCGCCGCTTCTACCGGATGGGCTTCAACATCGAGGCGACCACCCTGACGGGAGAGGTGCTGCGGGAGAACGGCATCCGCACCCGCATCCGGCACAAGCCGAGCGAGGGAAGCGAGGAGGTGCTCGACTCGATCCGCGCGGGCTACGTCAGTTACGTCATCAACACCCGCGCCGTCAAATCCGGCATCCACTACGGCGACGGGGTCGCCATCCGCCGCTGCGCGGCGCAGAACAACATCACGATGCTGACGTCGCTCGATACCGTCCGTATGCTCCTCGACGTGCTCGAGGAGGTCACGCTCGGCGTCTCGACCGTCGACGCGGAGTGACGAAAGAAAAAACCCGGCGGGCAGTTCTCCGGAAACGGAGGGCTGCCCGCCGGGGCTGTTTTACGCGGTCAGTATTTTTTGGATTGCAGGGACCGCTCGGTCTCTTTGATCGCCTCGATGGCTTTGTTGGAGAGGTTGTAGACGACGTAGTAGTAAAGCGTGTCGATGATCGCGAGCTGCGCGATACGGGAGTTCAGCGCGAGGATGGTGTAGTCGGTCTCGGTCGACGAGGTGTGCAGGAGGATATCCGAGACCTTGTCGATAGGGGACCGCCCGACGTTGGTGATCGCGACCGTTTTCGCGCCGTGTTCTCTTGCGACCCTCAGCGCGTCGACGATATCCTTCGACGAACCCGAGTGCGACACGCCGAGCGCCACGTCCCCCTCCGAGAGGTGGGACGCCGCGATCATCTGCATGTGGTTGTCCGAATACGCCGTCGCGTCCAGCCCCGCGCGGATGAACTTGTGGCTCGCATCCTGGGCGACCGACGCCGAGTTCCCGAGCCCGAAAGCGGCGATCTTGCCGGCGGAGCAGATCGCGTTCGCCGCCGCGGAGAGGGCGGCGGGATCGAGCGCCTTTTTGGTCAGTTCGAGCGAGCAGTAGATCTCGTTGCAGACCTTGTCGAACATTTCGTCGGCGGAGTCGTTTGCCGAGATCGTCGTGCTGACGACCGGCTTGCTCTCCGAGGCGAGCGAGATCTTCAGATCCTGATAGCCGTCGAGCCCGAGTTTCTTTGAAAAACGAACGATCGTCGCCTCACTGCATTTGCATTGTTCGGCAAGTTCCACGATCGATAGCGAGATGATTTTGCCCGGGTTTTCGGCGATCCAGTCGGCAATTTTCCTTTCCGCCGCGCCGAAAGCGTTGTAGAGCATTCTGATTTTCAGCGATACCTTGTCCATAACCGTCCTCGCTTCGTTTTCGTTCTACCCCCATTATAAACCAAAAAAAAGATTTTGTCAAATGAAAAAGTTTTTCACTATTATGTTGACATGACGCCCGCAAAGTGATATAATCAAAAGCGGATATGAAAATTATTTTCGCATTTCAGCGTGCCGGCAAACGGCAGGGAGGAAAAATGAACGACTTTTTGTTTGACGTGATCGCGACCGAACTCGAGGACGCGGTCGGACGGGAGAACTGCTCTACCCGTACCATCGACAAGATCACGCACAGCGTGGATTATTTCTGGCTGTCGCGGATGTGGGCCGATCGGGGTCTTCGGATGCCGGAGGGCGACTTCATCGTCGCGCCGAAGGACGCGAAGGAGACGGCGGCGGTACTGAAGATCGCCAACTACTATAAACTGCCCGTGACGACCTGGGGCGGCGGCGGCGGTACGCAGGGCGGGGCGATCCCGGTCTGCGGCGGCATCGTGCTGGACACCAAGCGGATGAACGCCATCTACGACTTCAACGAGCGGGGCATGTATATCGAGTGCGGCACCGGCACCATCTATAAACATCTCGAATGGGCGGCAAACGAGCGGGGATACGCGACGATGCACTATCCGTCGTCCTTGACCTGTTCGACGGTCGGCGGGTTTCTCGCGCACCGCGGGATCGGCGTTTCGTCGACCAAGTACGGCAAGATCGACGATATGGTGCTGCAGATGGAGGTCGTTCTCCCGAACGGCACCATCATTGAAACTTCGCCCGCGCCCAAGCACGCGGCGGGTCCCGACCTGAACCAGATCTTCATCGGGTCCGAGGGGACGCTCGGCGTCATCACGAAGGCGCAGATGCGCATTTACGAACAGCCCGAGGCGCGGCGCTTCCGCGGCTTCCTGTTTCACAATATGACCGATGCGTTCAACGCGGGGCGCGAACTGCTCCAGAAGTTCAAACCCTCGGTCATGCGGCTCTACGACGAAGCCGAGACCGCCTCGCTCATCAAGAAGATCGTCGGCGTTGAAAGAAAGGGCGCGTTTATGAACGTCGCCATCGAGGGCGTTTCCGAGATGGTCGACCTCGAGGAGAAGATCCTGCTTTCTACGTTCGGCAAATACGGCGCCGAGGACCTCGGTTCGGAGTACGGCGAAAAGTGGTGGAAAGAGAAGATCACCTTCTTCTACCCCGGACACATGATGGACATCCCGCAGTGCTTCGGCACGATGGACACCATCGCCCCCTACGACAAGATCGAGAAGATCTATTGGGAGATGAAAAAAGCCGTCGAGACCAACTTCCCGCAGGCAAAGTTCATCGCGCACTTCTCGCACTGGTACGAATGGGGCTGTATGATCTACGACCGCTTCATCGTGGACGGCAAGGACGTGCCGAAGGATCCCCACGAGGCGTTCCGGCTCCACCAGGCGATCTGGAACTGCGGCGTGCGGACGGCGCTTGCCAACGGCGGGGTCGTGAACGATCACCACGGCGTCGGCATCAAACTCGGTCGGCTGATGAAAGAGCAGTACGGTCCCGCGATGCAGGTCTTCGAGGGCATCAAGAAGACCCTGGACCCGAACGGGATCATGAACCCGTACAAACTGGGGCTGTAAGGGAGGCGTGACAATGAATTTCTCAAAGAAAAGTCAGGAACATCTGGACGCCTGCCGCTTCTGCTGGATGTGCAGGCACATCTGCCCGATCGGGAACGCGACGGGGCAGGAGAGGAACACCTCGCGGGCGCGTGCCCTCGGTCTCTCTTTGGTTTCGCGCGGCGCCGTCGAGTATTCCGAAGATATCATCAACAACGTCTACGAGTGCGCGCTCTGCGGCGCGTGCGTCAAGGAGTGCGTGACCGGGTGGGATCCCGTCATGTTCACCAAGGAGGCGCGGCTCGGCGCGGCGCTGGACGGCAAACTGCCGCCCTACGTGCTGAAAATGGTGCAGGCGGCGCTCGAGAGCGGGAATATCTACGGCGCGAAGTTGGATGAAAAACTTGCCGGGAAGATCCGGGGACTTGGAAAGAGCAAAACGCTCCTTTTCCTCGGCGCCGACGCGCGGTACAAGACGCCGGACAACGCCGGAGAGGCGATCGACCTCTTGCAAAAACTCGGCGCCGACTTCACCGCGCTTGAAAACGAGCCCGACAGCGCGTACGGTCTCGACTTCCTCGTCGGCGCGACGTCCGAAACCAAGGCGGCGGCGGAGACGTGCGCCGCGACGCTGAACGGATACAAGCGGGTGGTCTGCTACGACCCCGCGGACGCCAAGACGTTCAAGCGGGAATATAAGGAGTGGGGCGTCGACGTCAAATACAGCGTCTTGACCTTTACCGAATATCTTGATATAATCTTAAGTGATAAGAAAATCAAGAAAAGCGACTTGGTATTCACCCCGCAGGACAGCCCGATCCTTGCCCGCGATCTTGAAGAGACCGAACCGGTACGCCGGATCCTCTCGAAGATCGGGAGCGTGTCGGAGATGCTGCTCAACCGTCGCGACACCATGCTCGCCGGCAACCTCGTGATGAACGAGTATATGCCCGCCGTGATGGAGCGGGTCGCCGCCGACCGTTGGATCAACGCGAAAAACGTCGGCGCCAAGATCCTCGTGACCGAGAGCCCCGCCGAGTACGCCCTGCTCAAAAAGACCAAGCCCGCCGATCTGGACGTTCTCACGATCGAGGAGGCAATCGCAAAATGCTTGTAAACCTGAAAACCGTGCTGTCGCTCGCCGAGGCGGGCGGGTTCGCGATCCCGGCGTTCAACGTCTACAATATGGAGACCGTGATGGGCGCCGTGAAAGCGGCGGAGGAGTTGCGCGCCCCCGTCATCCTGCAGGTCTATCCGCGGCTGATGAAGGAGGAGACCGGCTACTATCTTTCCCCCGTTATTCTCGCGGCGGCACGCCGCGCGACCGTTCCGGTCTGCTTCCATCTCGACCACGGCCCCTCGGAACTGGAAACCACCCGCTCGCTCCGCTACGGCGCGACGGGGATCATGCTCGACGGCTCGACCCTGCCCTTTGAAGAGAATATCGCGATCACGCGCCGGGTGGTCGAGACCTGTTCGTATCTCGACGTGCAGGTCGAGGGCGAACTCGGTCACGTCGG
>CAMJCC010000043.1 GCA_946404035.1 uncultured Clostridia bacterium
AAAGCGCCACCGGCTTTTCGCAAACGACGTTATGCCCCGACTGCAGCAGGCGCACAACGATATCCTCGTGCACGTCATTCGGGGTCGCAACGACGCAGATCTCGGCGCCCGGATCGGCGCAGATCTCGTCCAGGGAGGAATAAACCTTGATCCCGCGCGACCGCGCGAGAGCGTTCCGCTCCTCCTTGATATCGTACACGCCGCGAAGCGTGACAACGTCGCTCTTGATCGCGTGATCGGCGTGCCAGCCGCCCTGACCTCCGTATCCGATCACGACCACGTTTTTCTTCATATTCCCTCTCCTTTTGCCGCCCGCGGGCAAAGTACGCATTCTGACAAAATATTATAGCAAATTGTTCCGCGTTTGTCCATAGAAAACGGGAAAAAAACTGAAAAATGTGTTGCGACGAGGGACCGGGAACGGGGGACGCGTGAATGGACGGCAGAGCCGCTCCGATGGGGGAGGCATGGGAGAAGACGCGTGAATTGACGAAAAGAAGAGCGCCGGTTTTCCGGCGCTCTTCCGTTTGCGGAACTTCCGTTTGGCTTACAGACTTCCGAAGCTGAACTCGTCCCAGCCGTCCTCCTGTAGCGTGCCGCCCGAGGTAATCAGCATATCCGTGCCAAGAAGTACGATCTTGATCTCGGCAGTTTCATAAACTCTCTTTTCGTTCATTGCATTTTCTCCTTTTGATCAGTCGTTCGGTCAGTTGTCGAAAACGTACCAGATCTTGCCGGAGCAGGTGACGTCGTCGGCGGGATCCGCCGTGCCCTTGTCGTCCAGGACGATCGTGCGATCGACGGGATCGGCGACCGGACTGACGTTCCGGCGGAAGCCGTTTCCGCAAACCCAATGGACGTCGGAAAGCGCGATATAGACGGGGTTTTCGGACGCGGCGATATTGGTGATCGTCATCTTGACCGGTACCGTGTCAAGATCGACGAAAGTCACCCCGTTGTACTCGATCGCACCGGAAAACTCTCCAGAGGTCGACCCCGTACCGTGTGCCATAAACGGCAAAGCGCGGTTTGCTCGGAAGCCGTCGTTGCGGTTCCACTTGCTGTTTGCCCAGTCGCCCTGGATGTTTGCCCGACATTCCCAAACCAGCTCGCCATCGATATAGAGGTAAAGCATACCGTAGTACTCGACTTTGTGCCCATCTTTGTTTGCCCGATCGTTGCCCACGTGCAACACTTCGTTATCAAGAACCATCCCGATCCGGTGCCAGCCGTACCGGTCGCCGAGCGTCGGGAAAGAGGCCACGTCTTTCGGTCCGGTATAAACGGCGCTTGTGCTGTGTCCCCACAAGTCCGTCAGATCGGAACACAGATCGAAACTGCCGGCGGATCTGCCGGCTTCGGCGTCGTCGGCAATATAGAGCCCGAACATTTCACAGGTTTTGAGCAACCCCAAAGAAATCCTCGGATTAGCCGCGTTGGCAAGCGTCTCGTTCCAAAGGAACGAATACTCGAAATACAGCTGTTTGTAGGTCGGGTCTTCCTCGGTCGGGAAGAAGTGCTTGGTTCCGCGGATGCTGCCGATCGTCTTCGAGATCGAGTAGGTGTCGGTGCCCGCGCTGTACCGATAATTGACCGGTCCTTCGGTCGGCGCCTTGGAATTCCAGAGTTGGCTCTCGCCCGCTACGGTCTTATCGATAGTCAGCGCCTCGCAGACGGTGATCGCCGCCGCGTCGACGTAGGAGTAATTCTCCCCCACCTTGACAAACGGGCGGACGTAGATCGTATCCTCAAAGTTCGCGAGCGGGATGGTCGACAGTTTGACCGCGACCCAGAAGCGACCCGTACCGGCGGAAAGCGTTTTGCCGTTCGCCGTGACCGAACTGTGCACGACCTCGGTCGAGTAGGTACCGCTGCCGCCCGCCGTCGGAGCGGAATTGCTCGTCGAGAAGACGAAGCCGACCGCGTCGTAGTCAAGCGAGCCGATCGTGAAGAGAAACCGGAGGTCTGTCGTCTCGTCGGTCTGGTTGGCGTTCGAGAGCGTCTGCCAACCGAAGTCCTGAATGTCGCCCGCGTAGTCACCGACGGGATCCGCCGAAACTGCTGCCGGGACGAGCGACACGACGCTGACGGTCAGCATCGCAATCAGGACGAGAAGGGAGGCAACTCTCCTTGCAAGGGGACGGTTTTTCATTGGTTTTCTCCTTTTCGTTTTGAATTGTTTTCTCTTTTGAGAACTATTCGTGTTCCATTATAGCATACTTTGAAAAGAATTTTCAGTTGTTTATAAAAAAATTGCAAAAAAAAATATATTTTTGAAAAATATTTTCGTTTTGGTGCTGTTTTGGGAACGGGGTTTGCCTTTTTTGCGAGCAAAAAGAAAAGAGGCGCCGTTTGCGCCCCAAAGGGGGCGCAAACGGCGCCGGTATATTCGGTCAATCGACCAGATCCGACAAGGTTTCGTCGGTTTTGACGAGGACGTCGGAGGAGATCTCCCCCCAGCTGTAGTGGCCGTCGTAATCGGAGTAGACGTCGCTGCCGACCCGGATCTTGAAATCGGCTCGGGCGCCGCCGAGCATATCCTGCCCGGCGATGAAACCATCGACGGGACAGAACAGGTAGAGATCAACGACGGACGAGCCGGCAAAGGCGCGCGTGCCGATCAGACGCATACGCGAAGTGTCGCCGATCACGACGGTGTGCAAACGGGTCGCGGAGGCGAATGCCTC
Source organism: uncultured Clostridia bacterium (assembly GCA_946404035.1). Classification (GTDB taxonomy): domain Bacteria; phylum Bacillota; class Clostridia; order Oscillospirales; family CAG-272; genus UBA1740. The sequence continues at coordinate 2,688 of CAMJCC010000043.1, forward strand.
CGACGAGATCGAGGCGACGGGACAGGTAATCTCGCATTCGAGGTTCGCGTCGTAGACGGTGATCGAGGGTGGGAGGACGACCGTCTCTTTCTCCTCCCCCGCGTCGCTCAATCCGACGACGGAAAAGGTCTCGGAGAGCGTCAGGCGATAGCGCAGGTCGCCCACCTCGTAGACCGTCTCCATATCCCCGAGGGGGATCGCCAGGTCGGGGAGACGCCCCATCCGGGGAAGCGGCGTTTCGTCGGTCCCGGTCTCGGAGCGGTATAGGAGGTTGCCGATCCCGCGGGTGTGCCAATCGACGCCGGTATCGTTCAAGTGGAAGTTGGTGTCGAAAAAGTAGTTCGGGGGATAGACGAAATCGGTCATTTGTCCGAGGATGGGACAATGCAGGTTCCGCGTCAGGTACGCCTGGAAGCGGTCGCAGCGGGCGAGCGCCCCCTCGTCGAGCGAAACGCCGGTGATCTTAATTTTGGTTTCCCCGATCTCGGTTTCCAGCGCGTCGAGGGCGAGCGGGCTCTCTTCCCCGTTCCGGTTCTCGGTCAATGCCATAGCGTTCATCGGGCAGAACGCGAAGTAGACCGTCGCGCCTTTCTTCTGTACTCTGTCGATATACGCGTTCAAGTAGTCGAGGAAATCGGGCGAAACGACGGTCCCGTCGGGGATGATCGGGGTCGTGGGGTCGTAATACCCGTCCATCACGTTGGCGTCGCGCCGATATACGAGGTCGCCCGCGGCGTTGAAATTCCGGCTGTTGTAAACGCCGGTGGGGTCGGGCACGCCGTCCTTTCGGTAGCGGAGTTTTTCTCCCGCGACCGACCAGAGCGCGCCGAGGAGCGCGGGATAGTTCTCCCGCTTGATCCCGGCGAGCATCGCGGGCTTCTCGTCAAGGGCGCGGAGAGCCGCGCCGCCGTTGAAGTAAAGCGAGAGCGTCTCGGGGTCGAGTTCGGGCGCGAGCAGGACGATATCGCCCTCTCGGATCGCGTCCTCGGAGAGATCGAGCATCAGTTTGGTGCCGAGGGCGGCGTAGAGCCCGAAGTTGATCACCGGGCGACCGAACAGATCCGAGAGCGTTTGGCTGTCGTAGCCGAAGGCGACCGAGGAGCCGCCCACGATCACGATCTTCCTGCCCTCCGCCGCGTAGAGCGCGTCGTATTTGTCGTCCAGTTCGCCGTAAAAGGTGTGGGTGTAGACCGCAGGCGAAAGGAGGTACGCGCCGACGGGAAGTGCGATGGGCGCGAGCAAAAGGACGACGGAGAGGACGGTCAGAACGGCGCGGGCAAGACGGGAGCGCGTTTGTTTTTTCACAGCCGCCCCCCCGTCAGAACTGGAAGTAGATGAACGTGGAGGTCATATCGTTTGCGGACAGGTACATCCACGCGAAAACGATCATCCAGGTCACGGCGACGAACGCGCCGCGCAGAACGAACGCCCGGTTGCCGGAGGGTTCGTCGTGATGGCGGATCAGCCGGTCGAGGAAAACGAGGAGGACGAGCGAAAGGACGGTCAGAAGAACGCCCGGCGCCGTCAGCTGCATGAGAGAGAAGACGTCCCGGAACGGGACCCTCCAGGAGGCGGGGGTAACGAGCGAAACGAGGAGCGTCCGGAGGTCGGAGGTCGTGTTGGCGCGGAAGAAGAGCCACGCGAAATCGACGAGCAGGAACGTGTTGAACGTACGAAGCGCGCCGACGAGTTTGCCGTCGGGGGAAAGACCGATTTTTTCAAGCAGACGGTTTCTCGGTCCGAGGGTCAGGATCCCGACCACCTGATAGAGCGCATGGAGCGCGCCCCAGATGACGAAGGTCCACGCCGCCCCGTGCCAGAGCCCGGAGACCAGGAAGACGATCGTGATATTGAGCAGGTGCCGCCATTTGGCGCACCGGCTTCCGCCGAGGGGGATGTAGAGGTAGTCGCGAAACCAACTGGACAGCGAGATATGCCAGCGACCCCAGAACTCGCGGATGGTCTTCGCGGTGTAGGGATGATCGAAGTTCTTCATCAACCGGATGCCCATAATCCGCGCGCAGCCGATGGCAATGTCGGTATAGCCCGAGAAGTCGCAGTAGATCTGCACGGCGAAGAGCAGGGTCGAGAGGATCACGCCGAGGGCGGGGACGGTCGTCATCCCGTCAAGCCCGTTGTAGATCGAGTTGACGTAGACCGAGAGCAGGTCGGCGACCACGATCTTCTTGAAGAAGCCGAGCATCATCTTCCGGAGCCCGTATCCGACGTCCTCACGCGAAACGGGCAGACGGGTGCGCAGCTGCGGGAGCAGGTTGGCGGGGCGCTCGATCGGCCCGGCGACCAGCTGCGGGAAGAACGAGACGAACAGCGCGTAGTAACCGAAATGGCGCTCTGCGCGGATGCTGCCGCGGTAGACGTCGATCGCGTAGGAGAGCGTCTGGAACGTGTAAAAGGAGATCCCGACCGGGAGGATCAGGTGCAGGTTGATCTTGTACGCCTGCCCGGTGAAATGCCCGACGATCCCGAACACGCTCTCGCAGATAAAGATGAAATATTTGAAGAAGAACAGCACGCCGAGCGAGGTGACGAGGGTCAGGGTCAGGTAGAGTTTTTTGCGCCGTCTTGCGCGCCTGGCTTCCCCGTCGGAGAGGTCGCCCGCGGAGAGCCGGGCGTTCAGCCGCTCGATCAGGAGCGAGGAGACCCAGGAGACGACCGTCGTGAAGAGGATCAGGACGATCAGCGCCGGCTGGGTATACATATAGAAGAAGTAACTGGCGAGGAGCAGGAAGATCCAGCGCACCTCGGCACCGATCTTCTCGGGGAGCCGGCGGCTTCCGAAATATCCGAGCAGGACGCAGGGATAGAAGATCAAAAAGGGGATGGAGTTGAACGTCACTTTTCGTCACCCCCCATTTCCCCGCCGGGCGCGGCGGTCGTCTCCGTCGGGCGCGGCAAAACGAACAACGCGGCGCGCTCGCGCGCGATCCGCTCGGCTTCCTCCGCCTTGGCACGGCACTCCTCCTCGACCGCGGTCCGGTCGAAACGGCGGTATTCGACGTAGGACGAGACCGCCGAGATCAGGACGGCGACGGCAAAGACGAGCAGCGTCTCGGTAAGGGTCGCCCTGAGAACGAGGCAGGAGATCAGCAGTCCGACCTGACAGAGAAGCGACGCGGCGGTAAAGCCGAGACGTGCCAAACGGACGCGAAAAAAGAACGGGAGGATCTCAAACAGCAGTATCCCGGCGAGAAGCGCGTCGAACCACGGGGTCGCAAACGGAGATCCCGCAAACCATTTCACAAACGACACGGGCGCTCGCCTCCTTTCCTTGCTTTTATTTTCGTTTGGGGAAAATTCAATGCTCGAAGAGACAGCCGGGGAACGCTTCCCCGTATGCTTTCATCCCGACGGGGGTCAGACCGAGTTTTTCGCAAAGGTGAGTATATATTTTATAGGTATTGATCGCCCGGCCGTAGTCGTTCAGATGAAAATCGGAGCCGTCGGAACCCTTGTACATATACACCCAGCGATAAAGGTGATCGGAGCAGGAGCCGAGCACCTCGATCCCGTAGGTGTCCCGGATAAGGCGGTCGTACGCCGCCTGCTGTTCCGCGGTCTTCGCCGTTTCGGTCAGGGCGTTTTCGTTGACCGGGCAGAAGCCGAAGTAGACCGTCGCCCCGGTCGCCGTCACTTTGCCGAGGATGCGGCGGACGTCGGCGGCGTAGGTCGTGATACTGATCCACTGGTCGGGGTTGGACAGCGAGATCTGTTCGGTATTCGTCGCGATCGTGTTGACCATCTCGTTCAGCGTGACGGTGAAATAGCCGTGGTTGTTCAGGAAATCCGGCGCGTAATTTTCGCAGTAATCGGCGTGCTTCGCGCTCTGATAATCGCCGTAAACGTCGACGTTTTCCGTGTGCTGGGAATAGGTTTGCTCTCCATTTGACCAACGCTTGCCCTGGTACTCCGCAAACGCGCCGAAGAGGTTGGTATAGTTCTTCACGTCGATATAGCGCCAGACGTTCTGGCTTCCCTCGAGGTCACGGAAGAGTTTCCAGCTCAGTTCGGGAGCCCCGAACTGATAGATCGAGTTCTCGGGGGCATAGACGACGATATCGCCCTCGCCGACGAAATTGGCGACCGCCTCCATATAGACCATGTTGTTGGTCGTGCGGATGGTGCCGTACTCGACGACGAAATACTCGCCCCCGAGCAGCGTTTCCAGATACCCGGTCCCGATCCCGTGGAACGAAGAGGAGCCCGAGACAAAGACGATCATCTTCTTCCCCGACGCGGCGCCGCGCATCAGACGGTCCCACTTGATCCGGTAGCCGCCGTTGTAGTCCGACGCGTAGCGCGGGCCGGTCGTGGCGGAAAGCCGGAATTCGGTCCAGTTCGTATAGGTCGCCGCGTCGAAAGCGGCGTTTGTAATCGAGAGGATCCCATCGCCCATATAGACCGTGCGGAGCGAGGAGCAGCCGGTAAAGGCGCCGTCCTCGATCTTGCGGAGAGTGCGTGGGAGAACGAGGGTGGTGAAGTTCTTGTTCGATATGGCGCCCGCCTTGATCGAAACGACGTCCTTTCCCCCGATCTTCTCGGGGATGACGAGCGTCTCGTCGTCACCCGTATAGCCGGTGATCGCCACGCCGGGATAGGAATAGGGATATACCCCCCATACGTTCTTTTTCCCGTAGTTGACCGTTACGTTCTCCGTTTCAAAGCCGGAAGAGACCGGAGCCCAGATACAGTACAAATCGAGTTTGCCGTCGACGGGGTTTGCCTTGCTTCCGGGAGAAAAGGCGTCGCCCGTTCCGTCGGCTTTCGTATTGTATTCGAGCAGGACGTAGCCGTCGCGGGTAAAACTCCCGTCGTCGTAACGGGTGTTCGGGGAGGTGTAATAGGCGGTGTCGACGGTATCGACGACCGTCTCTTTCCCGCCCGCCGTGCCGCCGTTCAGATGGTAGGTCAGAGCGGTCACGGCGGGATACGGACTGACGAAGTTGGCGTAGAGACGGACCTGCTTGCCGGAGAGCCGGACCCGGTAGGTGAGTTCGGTCGAGACGACTTCCCCGCCCGCGTCGACCGACTTGTCGAGCGACCAGCCGACGAACGTCAGGTCGGAAGAAGCGGAGGTTGAAACGTCAAGGACGGTGCCCTCGGGATAGCGCGTTCCGTTTGCCGCCACGGCGCCGTCACGGTAGACCCGCGTGGCCCCGGGGAGGGCCGAAACGCCGGTCTCGATCACTTCAAAGTAGCACTTTTCGCCGGAGGCGGCGCCGGTCGTCGCCGAGGTCGTCCCGGCGGGCGGAGCGGTGGTAGCGTCGGGCTCCACCGAAAACAGTGAACACGACGCGAAAAAGGTCATGGAAAGGATCAAAAGAAAGCAAAGCGCGCTTCTTTTCAGTCGTGCCGTTTTCATCAGACGTTCGTTTCCCCTTTCGTTTCGGGCGGGGTCGCGCCCACGCGGGTGCGTGACCCATATCAAATTGATTATATCATAGTTGAAACGATTTGTAAAGCGATGGGGCGGGATTTGCCGGAACGAAAAAAAGGACCCCGCCCGGAAGACCGGACGGGACAAAACTCAGCGGTGGAGAGAGAACTTGCCGCCGAGAACGAGGAAACAAACGAGGCACGACGCGACGGCGACGACGCCGGCGACGGCGGGGATCACCCAGGCGGGAAGCCGGCGGGGCTCCTCGTCGGGGGGCAGGATCTTCACGCGGTGGAGCGCCTGACGCACCGGCTGGAACAGCAGGGCGGTCAGAGCGGCGTTCATCGTCCCTTTCACAAGGTTGAACGGGAGCAGCGTCCCGGGGATCATATCGGCGACCACCGAACGCTCCACGTGCTGGTACAGCGGGGTGATAAGCAGATTGAGCGGGAGCATCACCGCGACCATCGTGAAGACCGAGGCAAACAGTCCGAACACCGCGCTGCGGCGGGTGCGGAACGCCCGGAACAGGATCGACGCGGGGAGAATGAAAGCGGCGCTGGACGCGAAGTTCATCAAGAGACCGTAGGGGCCGGTCGAACTGACCGAGATCATCTCGAAGAGCGATACGATCGCGGCGGTCACGACCCCGGCGACGGGACCGAGCCAGAAAGCGCCGACCGTCATCACGGCGTCCTTGAAATCAAAGGTCAGAAAGCCGATCCGGATGCGGAACACGAATACGCAAAGGTAGGCGAGCGCGGCGAAGAGCGCCGCGGCGATCATCCGGCGCAGCCGGATATCCGACTGCAGCGGCGCGTGCTTTTTCGGGGGGACCTCTCCGAGCCCGGCAGGGGCGTCGGGGATGGGTTCGAGTGGAGCGTTGTCGATGGTTTCGGAGACCTCCCAAACGTCGGTCTCATTTTGGTTCTTATTCATTTTAAGGTTCGCCTTTCTCCTGCTGTGCAGGTCGTACGGTTCGGCAGGATATTCCAAAGGCGAAGTGATGATTTTGCCCTGAAAATAAAGAAAACCCCCGAAATAAACATACTTCGGGGGTAACTCTTGCCGAATCTTTTATCATCCGGACTATAACCGTCGGTGCAGGAATTTCACCTGGCTCGGCGGGGAGAGTTCCCCGTTAGCAGACTATACTGCCGGTATGGAATTACACCAAACCCCAAAGATCCTTTTTACGAGTCGTCCTTTTCGCGCCGGACGAAAAAGCACGGATAGATGATGAAAAGCAGATCGTTTCAGTCTTTTCTTACAGGAAGAAAAGAGGTTGAAAACCTTCGGTTTTCTTCATTTCATTTAGGTGCTTTTTCTATCCCCGTTCTCTCCCTCTCGGTGTATGGAAATACACCTTCGGGTCGAGAACGAAGATCCGGCATCAAAAATGCCTTCCTCGTTTTTGACGGGCGCCGTCATATTGACGGTCGCCCGTATTAACTTTTGGCTTTTGCCGAGCGGAGATTACTCCTTGATGTCGGCAACGACGCCCGAACCGACGGTTCTGCCACCCTCGCGGATAGCGAAACGCAGACCCTTTTCGATAGCGATCGGGGTGATCAGTTCGACGGTCATATCGACGTTATCGCCGGGACGGCACATATCGACGCCCTCGGGGAGCTTGATCGAGCCGGTAACGTCGGTGGTCCGGAAATAGAACTGAGGTCTGTAGCCGGAGAAGAACGGTTTCTGACGGCCGCCCTCTTTCTCGGTCAGGACGTACACCTGGCCGACGAAGATGGTGTGCGGATGGATCGTGCCGGGTTTGCAGAGGACCTGTCCGCGCTCGATCTCGTTCTTCTGGATACCGCGGAGCAGAGCGCCGATGTTGTCGCCCGCCTCGGCGGCGTCCATGAGCTTGTGGAACATTTCGATACCGGTGACGACGGTGCTCTTCTTCTCATCGGAGAGACCGACGATCTCGACGGTGTCGTTCATCTTCAGCGTGCCGCGCTCGACACGACCGGTGGCAACGGTGCCGCGGCCGGAGATCGAGAAGACGTCCTCAACGGGCATCAGGAACGGCAGATCGGATTTACGGTCAGGGGTCGGGATATAGTTGTCGACGGCGTCCATCAGCTCCTTGATGCAAGCATACTCGGGAGCGTTCGGATCCTTCGACGTGGACTCGAGCGCCTCACGGGCGGAGCCGCGGATGATCGGAATATCGTCGCCCGGGAAGTCGTACTCGTTCAGAAGATCGCGGATCTCCATCTCAACGAGGTCGAGAAGCTCGGGGTCGTCAACGATATCGGTCTTGTTCATGAAGACGACGATCGCGGGAACGCCGACCTGACGGGCGAGCAGAACGTGCTCGCGGGTCTGCTGCAGAGGGCCGTCGGTACCGGCAACGACGAGGATCGCGCCGTCCATCTGAGCCGCACCGGTGATCATGTTCTTCACGTAGTCGGCGTGGCCCGGGCAGTCGACGTGCGCATAGTGGCGCGACGCGGTCTGGTACTCAACGTGACGGGTGTTGATCGTGATACCTCTCGCCTTCTCTTCGGGGGCGTTGTCGATCTGATCGTACGCCATGAAGTCGATGGTGCTGTCCGTCAGGGAAAGGTACTTCGTGATCGCGGCGGTCAGGGTGGTCTTACCGTGGTCAACGTGACCGATGGTACCAATGTTCACATGGGGTTTGGTTCTTTCAAACTTCTGCTTTGCCATTTTGGTTTTCCTCCATTTAATATTGTTTTGGTTCTGGTTATTTAACGCACGGAAACCGTGTTGTTAAATCGGGTTTACGCTTTCGCGCGGAGTTTGACGATCTCTTCCTGGAGCGACTTCGGCACTTCGGCAAAGTGACCGGGTTCCATCGAGTAGACGCCGCGGCCCTGCGTTCTCGAACGGAGCGCGGTCGCGTAACCGAACATCTCCGAAAGAGGAACGTTTGCCTTGACCTGCTGTCCGCCGGCGACCGGTTCCATGGATTCGATCTGCCCGCGGCGGGAGTTCAGGTCGCCGATCACGTCGCCGAGATAATCGTCCGGGGTGGTGACCGAGACCTTCATGATCGGCTCGGTAAGCACCGGATCGGCTTTCCTCATCGCGTCCTTGAACGCCATCGAACCGGCGATCTTGAACGCCATTTCGGAGGAGTCGACCTCGTGATACGAACCGTCGTACAGCGTCACTTTCACGTCCACGACGTTGTAGCCGGCGAGCACGCCCGCCTGCATAGCGCCCTGGATACCGGCGTCGACCGCAGGGATGAACTCCTTGGGGATGACGCCGCCCGTGACGGCGTTGATGAACTCGTAACCCTTGCCGGGCTCGTTCGGCTCGAGCTTGATCTTGACGTGACCGTACTGACCTTTACCGCCCGACTGACGCGCGTACTTGGTCTCCTGGTCGACGGCTTTCCGGATGGTCTCCTTGTAGGCGACCTGCGGGTTGCCGACGTTGGCTTCGACCTTGAACTCGCGGAGCAGACGGTCGACGATGATCTCGAGATGGAGTTCGCCCATCCCGGCGATGATGGTCTGACCGGTCTCCTCGTCGGTGTAGGTGCGGAAAGTCGGGTCTTCCTCTGCGAGTTTGGCGAGGGCGATGCCCATCTTCTCCTGACCCGCTTTGGTCTTGGGCTCGATCGCAACGCGAATGACCGGTTCCGGGAAGACCATGCTTTCCAGAATGATCGGGTGACGCTCGTCGCAGAGCGTGTCGCCCGTGGTGGTGGATTTCACGCCGACCACCGCCGCGATGTCGCCCGTGTAAACGGTGTCGATATCGGTCCGGTCGTTCGCGTGCATCATCAGGATCCGGCCGAAACGCTCGTACTTGTTCTTGGTCGAGTTGTAGATCTCACAGCCCTTGGTCAAGGTGCCGGAGTACACCCGGAAGAAGCAGAGTTTTCCGACGTAGGGGTCGGTCATGATCTTGAACGCGAGCGCCGAGAACGGTTCGTCGTCCCCGGGATGACGCTCGTCCTCCTCCTCGGTCTTGGGGTTGACGCCCTTGATCGCGGGGATGTCGAGCGGCGAGGGGAGATAGTCGACGACGGCGTCGAGCAGTTTCTGCACGCCCTTGTTCTTGTAGGAAGTACCGCAGCAGACCGGAACGATCTGGTTGGCGATGGTCGCTTTGCGAAGCGCCGCTTTCAGCTCGTCGATCGAGATCTCATCGCCGTTGCAGTACTTCTCGAAAAGTTCCTCATCGGTTTCCGCGATGCTCTCGACCATCTTGTCGTGGTACTCCTGCGCGAGGTCCGCCATATCGGCGGGGATGGGTTCGACGCGCATATCCTTTCCGAGGTCGTCGTAGTACACGTCGGCTTCCATCGTCATCAGGTCGATGATCCCGCGGAAGGTCCCTTCCTTCCCGATCGGGAGCATGATCGGCACGGGGTTGGCGTGCAGACGCTCGACCATCATACGGACGACGCGGAAAAAGTCGGCGCCGGTGATGTCCATCTTGTTGACGTACGCCATCCGGGGGACCTTGTACTCGTCCGCCTGACGCCAGACGGTCTCGGACTGGGGTTCGACGCCCCCCTTGGCGCAGAAGACGGTAACGGAACCGTCCAGCACGCGCAGCGAGCGCTCGACCTCAACGGTGAAGTCGACGTGGCCCGGGGTGTCGATGATGTTGATGCGGTGGGTGTTTTCCTTGGTGGCAACGGGATCGTTGTGGTAGCGCGTGGGCGCCCAGTAACAGGTGGTCGCCGCGGAGGTGATGGTAATACCACGCTCCTGCTCCTGGACCATCCAGTCCATAGTCGCGCCGCCGTCGTGCGTTTCACCGATCCGGTGGATCCGTCCGGTGTAGAACAGGATACGCTCGGTGGTGGTCGTTTTTCCGGCGTCGATGTGCGCCATGATACCGATATTACGGGTATGGGCAAGCGAATATTCTCTCGGCATTCTGAACTCCTCTTACGCGATGCGTATCAGAACCGGTAATGCGCGAACGCCTTGTTCGCTTCCGCCATACGGTGGGTGTCTTCCTTCTTCTTGAAGGCGCCGCCCATTCCTGCCTTGGCTTCCATGATCTCGTTGGCGAGACGCTCAGCCATGGTCTTCTCGGAACGGGAACGCGCATATGCGACGATCCAGCGAAGTCCGAGGGTCTGCCGTCTTTCGGGACGGACCTCCATCGGAACCTGATAGTTGGAACCGCCGACGCGGCGCGCCTTGACCTCAAGCACGGGCATCACGTTTTCAAGCGCGGCGGTGAATACCTCCAGCGCGTTGACGCCCTGTTTCGCTTCGATCTGGGCAAACGCGCTGTAAACGATCTTCTGCGCTACGCCCTTTTTGCCGTCAAGCATGATGTTATTGATGAGTTTGGTGACCAACTCAGAATGGTACATCGGATCCGGCAAAACTTCTCTTTTTGAAATTTGACCTCTTCTCGGCACTGTACTTCCCTCCTTCACAATTATTCTGTGTTCTCACAGGTACTCGAAAAAATCAATTTCCGCAAGTGCTCATCAACTCGGTAATCTATAAACAATATTTTTCTACTATTTACAACTGCGCGAGGACGGCACGGGTCCCACCATGGGACAGGGGATTACTTTTTCTTCGGGCGCTTGGCTCCGTACTTGGAGCGGCCCTGCATCCGGTTGGCAACGCCCTGTGCGTCCAGGGTGCCGCGGATGATGTGATACCGTACGCCGGGGAGATCGCGGACACGGCCGCCGCGGATCAGGACAACCGAGTGTTCCTGCAGGTTGTGACCGATACCGGGGATATAGGTCGTCGCTTCCATCCCGTTGGTCAGACGAACTCTTGCGATCTTACGCAGAGCGGAGTTCGGCTTTTTCGGAGAAACGGTGGTTACCTTGGTGCAGACGCCTCTTTTCTGCGGAGCGGACAGGTCGATCGGCTGATTTTTCAGCGTGTTGACGCCCTTCTGCAGAACGGGGGCTTTCGATTTGTAGACCGGTTTCTCGCGTCCGTTCTTGACGAGTTGGTTAAAAGTCGGCATTGTTTTCCTCCTTCTTCGAAAAATATTGTTTATAGTCACAGCGGTCACCATTCGCCGCGATATAACGGGTAAAAGGACGATATGGGCATAGTACGCCCTATTCGTGCGTTTACTATTTTACCACGCTGCGAAAGGATTTGTCAAGAGTTTTTTATTATATATAAGAAAAAGCGCGGGTTATGCGTTATCCGACGCAAAAGCGAAGAGCGCGAAGAGCATTTTTGCTCTCCGCGCCCTGTCTTGGGTTGATCGTTTTGTCGACGGTATACTCCCGG
>CAMJCC010000044.1 GCA_946404035.1 uncultured Clostridia bacterium
CATTCTCCCCAGAAAGAAATACCGGCACCCGCAGTGGTGCCGGTATTTCTTTCTGCGTCGAATGCGGTCCTCGAACCCACCGTATTTTTGCGCCAGAGGCGCAAAAATACTAAGTCTTGCGGCACGACAAAAGCCGCCCTTTTATCATAGTAACCCGCAAGACGGTGGGTAGCGCCGCTTGCGGCGCGTCAAGTCCCATCATTCTCCCTGTCGGATTTGGTCCTCGGCGCGTCAAGTCCCATCATTCTTGCGCCGCTTACGGCGCGCCTTTTTTCATTTTTTCTCATTCCTTTTGCATTTTTCTCCTCTTTGTGCTATAATAGTCACATCTTCTACATAAGGAGCCCCTTATGAAAACCTTTCGCCTTTCCCGCCTGATCTGCTTCGTTATCTGCGCGATCCTGCTGCTCGTCTTCAACGAGCTCTTTCTTCACAATCTACGCTGGTTCATCGGCGGGCTGATCGTTCTGTACGGGACGCTCGGCATCCTTGCGCTCGCGTTGGAAAAGGTCAAGCCGATCTTTGAGGGACACGGCTTTCTGTTCTACGCCGTTGAGATCCTGCTCGGGTTGACGACGCTCTTCTTTATCGAGGAGTACGCGACCGTCTGCGTGATCTGGGCGGTCTGGTCGGTTCTCCGCGAGTCGGTCGAATTGCAGGAGATCGTCGAGGGGGAACTGCATCCCGCTCTTGCCGTCGTGAGCGGACTGGAGTCTGTCGCCGTGATCGTGCTTTCGGTCATGCTGATGATCGAGCCGGGCGAGCATCACGCAATGATCCATTCGTATCTGCTCTGCGCCGAGTTGGTGCTGTCCGCCGTGATCCCCCTGCTCAATCTTCGTTTGAAACCTGAAGAGGCGCGCGAGGAGAGCTCCGGACCGCAAGCGTAAAGCGGAGGTAACGCCTTGAAAAAAAGAGCGATCGTTCTGACGATCTCTTGCCTTTTGATCGCGGGGTTCACGTTCCTCGGTGGGCTCTCGATGCGGGTCGGCGCCCGTTGGCTGCTGATCCTTCTGCTCGTTCTGACCAACCTCTGCAACGCCGCCGTTGCGCTCGTCGCGATGAAGATCACGGGGATCAGGGCGGACGTTGACCGAAGGAACCTGAAACAGTTTGGGATCGGGGCGCTCATCGCGCTTTCTCTTTCGCTTGTCCTCGCGTTTTTGCCCGCTCTTTGCGGCTATTCGCTTGTCGGGGTGCATAAACCGTTCACCTGGTTCAGTCTGATCTACAACTTCTTGTACTGCTTCCTGATGATTGGTCCCGTGGAGGAGTTGATCTTCCGCGTGTACGTGCAGGAAACGATGATCTCGTTTTTCAAGAAAAGCCCGGTCGTCGGCGTCGTCCTTTCGGCGCTCCTCTTCGGCTTGTTCCACCTGATCAACGGGTCGCTGATCCAGGTGCTGTTCACGTTCGGGATCGGGCTTGTTTTCGGGCTCTGCAAGTATAAGATCAAGAATTGCAAATATCTCGGCGTTTCATTCGGTCACGGGTTGTACGATTTCTTGAACCATATCGTCCGTTTCTTCGTCGTTTGACCATCCGCCCCTTTTGGGGCGGATTTTTTTCGGGTTCTTGTCCCGTACCCCTTGCAAAGTCGAAAAAGGTATGCTATAATATCTACGCTTATCAAGAGTGGCGGAGGGACAGGCCCTGTGAAGCCCGGCAACCGGCGTATGCAAGGTGCCAATTCCCGAAGATGAGCAAATACGTTTTACGCGTTTCGGGATGCCTGTGTTCCCGGAACTTTTTTTGTGGGAGAGACCATGACTGGAAAAAGACTGTTTACATCCGAGTCGGTGACCGAGGGACACCCCGACAAGGTCTGCGACAAGGTGTCCGACGCGATCCTGGACGCGATCCTGACCGAGGACCCCGCGGCGCGCGTCGCCTGCGAGACATTTGCGACCACCGATCTCATCAACGTGATGGGCGAGATCACGACGACGGCAAAGGTCGATTACGAGGCGATCGTGCGCGATACCGTCAAGGGGATCGGCTACGACCGGGCGGACTACGGCTTTGACTACAAGACCTGCCGGGTCGTTTCGAATATCCACGAGCAGTCGCCCGACATCGCGCTCGGCGTGGATAAGGGTCTGGAAGCGAAATCCGGCGAGATGACCGACGGACTGGATACCGGGGCGGGGGATCAGGGGCTGATGTTCGGTTTCGCGTGCGACGAAACGCCCGAACTGATGCCGCTTCCCATCTCGCTTTCGCACAAACTCGCCAAGCGCCTGACCGAAGTGCGGAAAAACGGGACGCTCCCGTATCTTCGCCCCGACGGGAAAACGCAGGTCACGGTGGAATACGAGAACGGCCGTCCCGTCCGCGTCGATACCGTCGTCGTTTCGTCGCAGCACGATCCCGACGTCGATATGGAAAAACTGCGCGCCGATATCCTGGGCGAGGTGATCGCCGCCGTGATCCCGGCACAACTGCTGGACGACAAGACCAAGTTCTTCATCAACCCGACCGGACGGTTCGTTCTCGGCGGTCCCGCGGGGGACACCGGGCTGACCGGGCGGAAGATCATCGTCGATACTTACGGCGGGTACTCCCGCCACGGCGGCGGCGCTTTCTCGGGCAAGGATCCGACCAAGGTCGACCGTTCCGCCTCCTACGCCGCGCGCTACGTTGCCAAAAACGTCGTGAAAGCGGGGCTCGCTTCACAGTGCGAGGTCCAGATCGCCTACGCCATCGGCGTGGCAAGACCGGTGTCGGTGATGGTCGACACGTTCGGAACGGGAACGGCTCCGGACGATGAGATAGCCGCCGCGGTGTCGGCTTTGGTCGATCTCCGTCCCGCCGCCATCATCCGCAAGTTCGATCTTTGCCGCCCGATCTACAGCCCGTTTGCGGCGTACGGTCACATGGGGCGCGAGGACCTGTCCGCCCCGTGGGAGGCGTGCGACCTGGCGCCGAAACTCTGCGCGGCGCTGTCAAAGTAAGGCGCATATACTGCCGTCGGGGGTGACGGCTACGGTTTTCGTTTGGATCATACTTTCGCAACTGATCGTATACGGTTTCTATTCCTTTGTTTTCACTTTAAGAGAACGGTGCGCGGCGGCGCTCTTTCGGGGCGCGCCCGCCAATCGACGGGGAGGGGGAGTGATCCCGCCTCCTCGCTTTTCCCGAAAAAACAAGACGAAAGGATGGATGGTCACGGTGAAAAAGAAAAGCGCGTCCGCCCCTCGTGTCGACCGGAACGCCGGTGAACTGACCGGGACCGTCGAGGAGATCGTCTATCAGAACAAACTGAACGACTATACCGTGCTCGAACTCGGGACCGACGAGGGGGAACTGGTCACCGCGGTCGGGCAGATGCCCTACGTCGGGGAGGGGGAGCGCGTCCGGCTGTTCGGCGAGTGGACGCGGCACAGCGAATACGGCGAGCAGTTCTCGGTCTCGGTCGTGGAAAAACTCCTGCCGACCGGGGCGGCGGAGATCTTAAAATACCTGTCCGGCAGAAACGTGCGGGGCATCGGACCCGTGACCGCCTTAAAGATCGTCAACCGTTTCGGGGATGATACCTTCGACGTGATCGAACAGCATCCCGAATGGCTCTCGGATATCCCGGGCATCTCCCGCAAAAAGGCGGCGGAGATCAGCGAGGCGTTCCGCGAACAGG
This sequence comes from uncultured Clostridia bacterium, assembly GCA_946404035.1. GTDB lineage: Bacteria > Bacillota > Clostridia > Oscillospirales > CAG-272 > UBA1740. Next base: position 3,635 of record CAMJCC010000044.1, read on the forward strand.
CGGGGATCCGCGAACTGATGGTCTTTTGCCAGAACTACATCGGCTCGACCTCGATCTCGCACATCTACGAAAAATGGGGGAGCCGCGCGGTCGGCGTGATCCGCGAAAACCCCTATATCCTCTGCGAAGAGACCGACACGATCGGGTTTGACCGCGCCGACGCCATCGCGCGCAATCTCGGCTTTCCCGCCGACGCGCCCGAGCGGCTGGCGGCGGGGATCAACTATATCCTGCGCTATAACGCGTCGGTCAACGGTCACGTTTGTCTGCCGATCGACCGGCTTGTCGAGGCGGCGTCGGAGGAACTAGGCACGGACGGGGAGACCGTACGCAAAACCGTGGTCGAGCAAACCGCGGCGGGACGCCTCGGCTCCTATACGGTCGACGGTACGGAGTACGTTTTCGCCCGCGAATACGGCGAAGACGAGGACGCCGTCGCCCGCCGGATGATCGCGCTCGACGCATCGGCGCCCGAGGTCTCGGCTGACAATATCGACCGCCTGATCGACCGGGCGGAGAACGAGTTTGCTATCCGGTACAGCAAAGATCAGCGCCAGGCCATCTTCGAGGCGTTCTGCCGCGGGGTCCTGATCGTAACGGGCGGACCCGGCACCGGGAAAACCACCCTGATCCGCGCGCTGCTCCGTATCTTCGGGATGCTCGGGCACAAGTGCGCGCTCGCGGCGCCGACCGGGCGCGCAGCGAAGAAAATGTCAGAAGCGACGCAGGAAGAGGCGAAGACCATCCACCGGATGCTCGAAATGGAAAAGGTCAGCGACCTGCGCCCCCGTTTCAACCGCACCGAAGCCAACCCGCTGGACGAGAACGTGATCGTGATCGACGAGGCGTCGATGATCGATCTGCCTTTGATGGCTGCGCTGCTCCGCGCGATCCGCATCGGATCGCGGCTGATCCTGATCGGGGACGCCGGGCAGTTGCCCTCGGTCGGGTGCGGCAACGTTTTGGCTGACCTGATCTCCTCCGGGGCGTTTTCGACCGTCTGCCTGAACCGGATCTTCCGGCAGGAAGAGGGAAGTCTGATCATCGAAAACGCGCACCGCATACACGCGGGCGAGTTGCCCAAACTGGCGCGGGACGCAAGCGATTTCTTCTTTTTGCACCGTCCCGACGAGGAGGATATCCCGGGGACGGTGGTCGACCTCATCAACGACCGACTTCCGCGAACCTACACCGACGCGATCCGAGAGCAGATCCAGGTCATCACCCCGTCCAGACGCGGGAAAGCCGGGACTATCCAACTGAACGCGCTTTTGCAGAATTGTCTTAACCCGCCCGACAGGAAGAAAAAAGAGTTCCGCTTCCGCGATTTTCTGTTCCGCGAGGGCGACAAGATCATGCAGATCAAGAACAACTACGAGACCGAGTGGAAAAAGGACGGGTGCGACGGGGTCGGCGTCTTCAACGGCGATATCGGCGTGATCCGTTCGATCGATCCCGCAAACGAGGAAATGACGCTGGATTTCGACGGGCGGATCTCGGTCTACCATCGCGAACAGTTCGAGGAACTCGAGCACGCCTACGCGATCACGGTCCACAAGAGCCAGGGGAGCGAGTATCCCGTGGTCCTCATGCCCGTCTACTACTGCGGCACGATGCTCCAGTCGCGCAATCTGCTCTATACCGCCGTGACTCGCGCCAAAAAGATGGCGATCCTGGTCGGACGGGCGGATATCCTCGAGTATATGGTGAAGAATAACCGACAAGAGGTGCGCTACACCTGTCTGTCCGACCGGCTCCGTCGCGCGCGGGTCTTCCCGAGGTGACCGATCCGATGAAAAAAACCGAAGAATGTCGGTTTTGCGTATTGCAAAACCAAAGCGTTTGTTGTATAATATCTTTACTTATTCGAAAAATATCCGGGAATATTTGGCTCGGAAGAAAGGAAACCGCACCGTGTTACAGAAGAGAGCAGGGATAGACCTCGGCGCCGCCAACCTGTTGGCGACGGTGACGGGCGACGGGATCGTGATGAACGAACCGGCAGCCGTTGCGATCGACCGTACGACGGGGCAGGTCCTTTATTTCGGTGAGAAGGCGGAGAACATTCTCGGCGCTCTTCCCGCGAACGTGTCGGTATTCCGTCCGTTCCGTTCCGGGATGGTGTCGGAACTCGACCTGACGCAAAAGATCATCGCCGGGATCGTCGGCGACAAGCTCTCCGGCATCCAACACGTCGCCCTGACCGTTCCTTGCTCGATCTCCGAGATCGAGGAGGGCGCGCTCGCGGAGGTGATGGGGCAGAGCGGGATCCGCTATCCGCACACCGTGTACGCTCCGGTCGCCGCGCTTGCGGGGTCCGGCGTCGGGATCGGCGACATGGTGCTCTCGGTCGTGTCGGGCGCGACCCTGACCGATATCGCCCTGATCTGCGACGGCGAGATCATCTATATGAAGTCGGTCTCCACCGCCGGCGAGGCGTTCGACCGCGCGATCGTCGGCTACATAGAGGGTGAACGCGGCTTGAAGATCACGCTCCGCACGGCGGAGAATATCAAAATGACCGTGGGTACCGTCTGGAACGAGGGGATGCACCGCGAAATGCAGGTGCAGGGATATCGCGACGGCGACGAGAGACCAGTGCCGTTCACCGTCCGGAGCGAGGAGATGTTCCGCGCGCTGGAGGAACCGACCGCCGGTATTCTGGAAGCCGTCTGCGTCGCGATCTCGCACGTTCCGACCAAGTACGTTCCGCGCGTCTTCGAGAACGGTATCCTGCTCTCCGGCGGGACCGCGCAGCTCGAGGGACTGGACCGGATGATCTCGGGCGTGACCGGCGTCCGCACGGTCCGGGTGTCAAATCCCGTGACCGCCGTCGCCACCGGCACCGAAACCATCCTGAACTATATCGGGACCCGGGGGATCGCCTCGGTCCGCAATCTTTCCGCGCTTTACCTCACCAAATGCCGCTCCGCTGACTGACGCGGACAAAATACGATTTCGGGTTCACGGCTTGCGCCCTGACCGGGAAAGGAATGCAAAATGGCGAAAAAAGACAGAAATCAACTCTTTATCCGGATCGGCGCGATCATCCTCGCCGTTCTGATGGTCGCCGGGCTTGCGACCGTTCTCCTGTATCAACTGCTTTGAACCGAAACGAAAAAAAGACCCCGGACAAGCGTCCGGGGTCTTTTTACGTGTTTTTATTTCTGGAACGACGCGTTCATATCCACCGGAGCGGCGGGAGCGGTCGTTTTCTTGACGTAGGTCGACTTGTTGATCTTGTCGGTCAGCGCCCGATAGTAGCCCTCGTGGTCGAAATTGTTGGTATCGATCCACTTTTGACCCTGCCAGTCGGAGTAGTAGAACGCGTCGGCAAGCGTCAGTTCGTTGATGCACTCGACGCCGGGGGAGAGCAGGGGAGTTCCGCAGCAGACGGCGGAGGCAAAATCCTCGAGCAGCGCGTCGTGCTGGCTCATCTCGAGCTTCGGGGTCTCGATCCTGATCTTCTCGTTTTTGATCGACGGGAAGCTCGCCGTATTGGTGCGGTTGAACTCACGCTCCGAGACCTCGTTGCGCCAGAAAGTCAGCTCGTCGTGTTCCAGAACGAGTTTGCCCATATCGCAGGAGATCTCCAGCCGGTTGGTCCCGGGCATCTCTCCGGTCGAGGTGGTGTAGATCGCGACCGTGCCGCTCTTGTAACGCATCAGCACGTTGACGTCGTCGTCGACCTCGATATCGTAGTATTTGCCGTAATCAATGGTCGAGAGCACCTCGTCGGGCATCCCGAACATCCATTGGAACAGGTCGATGTTGTGCGGGTTCTGGTTGACGATGGTCCCGCCGCCCTCGAGTTTCCAGGTCGAGCGCCACGAACTGCTGTCGTGGTACGCCTGGGGACGGTACCAGTTGGTGACGATCCAGATGACCTTTTTGATGTGTCCGAGTTCGCCGGACTGCACCATCTCGCGGATCTTGCGGAAGGTGGGGTTTGTCCTCTGCTGGAAACCGACGGAGAAGACCTTGCCGCTCTTTTTCGCGGCTTCGATCATCCGAAGTCCCTGCAGGGTGTAGACGGCGCCGGGCTTCTCGCAGTAGACGTTCAGCCCCGCTTCAAACGCCATGATCGTGTATTTCTCGTGATCGTAGTGGGGGACGGCGATGAGGATCGAGTCGCAAAGACCGCTGGCGATCATCTCCTCCGCCGACTTGAACTGCGGCACGCCGGGCAGGCGTTCGTCGCACCAGGCAAGGCGGGCGGGATCGATATCGCAGACCGCGGCGAGTTCCATGTGCGGGACGTTCCCCTTGAAAATGTGGTCCGCGTGCGTGCGGCCCATGTTTCCGATACCGAGAACGCCGATCTTGGTTTTTTCCATCTTCGGAAATACCCCTTTCGGTTGGATTATTGGAAAAGTTTACAGAAAGATTATAACACGGTGCGTTTCAAATTGCAATTGCGCGTTTTGCGTTTTTTGAAAAAAAGATTGCAATTATTGCCCATCAGGCGGGAAAACGTGGCAAATTTGAACTATTCTATACAAAAAAGCCATACTCTCTTTTTCCGCGGCTTGTACGCATTGACGGATTTCTTTACAAAAAATTTTTCTCTTTGTGCAAAATGCGGATTGCTTTTCGCGCGCGGAAAATGTATAATTAAATCGTAATAAAAAGCAAGCGAAACAAACCAGTCGAACAGTTGACCTTGGGTCTTGATCCGACGGTTTTTCGTTTTTTGAAGCGGTTTTCCCGAATACGGTTACTTGAAGCGGTGCTTCTGTAATAAAAAATATGGAGGAAAAACAAATGTTCAAGAAAATTCTCGCGCTTACCCTGTCGGTCCTTATGCTGGCAACCCTTTGTGTCTCGTTTGCTTCGTGCGGCAAAAAGAGACTGGGCGAAGGCGAAGAGATCCTTCCCCGCAAGGCCATCACCAGTGAAGTGACCCTTCCCGAAGATTTCAAGATCGGTCTGATCACCCTGCACGATGAGAACTCCACCTACGACAAGAACTTCATCGACGCGTTCAAACAGGTCTGCGAAGCGATGGGTCTCGTTGCCAACACCTCTTATTTCATCGTTTCCAATATCGGTGAGAACGAGGCGTGCTACAACACCGCCAAAGACCTTGCCCAGAGAGGCTGCAAAGTCGTCTTTGCCGACTCCTTCGGTCACGAAGAACACATGATCCGTGCCGCAAAAGAATTCCCCAACGTTCAGTTCTGCCATGCGACCGGTACTTCCTCCAAGAAGGAGAACCTTGCGAACTTCCATAACGCGTTTGCCGCTATCTATGAGGGCAGATACATTGCCGGTATCGTCGCCGGTATGAAACTCAACGAGATGATCGCTGAGGGCAAGATCACCGAGGATAAGGCTGTCATGGGTTACGTCGGCGCGTTCACCTACGCCGAAGTGGTTTCCGGTCTGACCTCTTTCTACCTCGGAGCGAAATCGGTTTGCCCCTCCGTCACGATGAAGGTCCGGTTCACCGGTTCCTGGTACGATCAGGCGCTTGAGCAGGAGGCTGCGAACTCCCTGATCAACACCGATAAGTGCGTCCTGATCTCCCAGCACGCCGACTCCCTCGGCGCTCCCACCGCTTGCCAGCAGGCGAAGGTCCCGAACGTTTCCTACAACGGTTCGACCTACAGCGCCGGCAAAGACACCTGGCTCGTTTCCTCCGCGATCAACTGGGCTCCTTACTTCCAGTACATCATCGAGAAGACCGCGAAAGGTGAGGCTTTCGACACCGACTGGACCGGTACCATCGCTACCAACTCGGTCGTTCTCTCCGGTCTGAACCTTGACGTCATCGCCGAGGGGACCGAAGCGAAAGTCCAGGAAGCTCTCGACGGCTTCAAGGCGGGCACGCTCCACGTCTTCGATACCAACACTTTCACCGTCAAAGGTGAGAAACTCACCTCCTATGCTGCCGACATCGACGGCGACTACGCTCCGGATGATGGCGTCAACGTGATCGTGAACGGCTACTTCGACGAGTCCAACGCCGCCACTTTCCGTTCGGCTCCTTACTTCGATATCGAGATCGACGGCATCACCTTCCTTGACAGAAACTACGGCGACTAATCCGAACAAATCGTTTTGCGGCTGACGCCGTGACCCCACGGGGCAAAGTTTCTTTGCCCCGTGGTACCTCTTTTTCTTGGCAGGAGACGCTATGAAAGACGGCCTTGCATTACAGCTGAAAGGGATCACCAAACGGTTCGGTCCGGTCGTTGCGAACAACAACGTGGACATGGAACTCCGTTACGGTGAGATCCTTGCCGTTCTCGGTGAGAACGGAAGCGGAAAAACCACCCTGATGAATATGATCTCAGGGATCTACTACCCCGACGAGGGGCAGATCTTCGTCAACGGGGAAGAGGTCGAGATCCGATCTCCGAAGGACGCCTTTGATCATAAGATCGGGATGATCCATCAGCACTTCAAACTGGTGGACCTTTTCACTGCGACCGAAAATATCATTCTCGGCATCGACGACGGCAAGAAATACAGTCTTGCAGACGCCGAAAAGAACGTCCGGGACATTACCGAGCGTTACGGATTTGAGATCGATCCGAAAAAGAAGATCTACAATATGGCGGTCTCCGAAAAGCAGACCGTCGAGATCCTGAAAGTGCTGTACCGCGGGGCGGACATCCTGATCCTGGACGAGCCGACCGCCGTGCTTACGCCTCAGGAGACCGATAAGCTCTTCGCCGTTCTTCGCCGGATGCGCGAGGACGGAAAATCGATCATCATCATCACCCATAAACTCCACGAGGTCATGAGTATTTCGGACCGCGTGGCGGTTTTGCGTCGCGGCGAGCACATCGCCACGGTCGAAACGGCAAGTACGACCGAGGCGGCTTTGACCGAGATGATGGTCGGGAAAAAAGTTTCGCTTAATATCGACAGAAGCGAGCCGTTCGGCTCTGAAGAGCGTCTGGAGGTCCGCGGCGTGAACTGTGTCAGCGCCGACGGCGTCAAACTCCTGGACGATATCAGTTTCACCGCGAGAGGCGGGGAGATCCTCGGCATCGCCGGCATCGCCGGAAGCGGGCAGCGAGAACTGCTCGAGGCGATCGCGGGGCTGCAACCGCTTGAGAGCGGTGAGATCCTGTATCACAACCCGCAAAACGAACAGATCGAAGATCTCCGCAACAAGACCCCGCAGCAGATCCGCGATCTCGGCGTCAGATTGTCTTTCGTTCCCGAGGACCGTCTCGGGATGGGGCTGGTCGGGAATATGGACATCATTGACAATATGATGCTCCGTTCCTACCGCCGCGGAGCCGGTGTGTTCGTTGACCGGAAAAAACCGAGGGACCTTGCCGAGACCATCATCAACGATCTGCAGGTCTCGACCCCCTCGGCGTCCACGCCCGTCCGCCGTTTGTCCGGCGGTAACGTGCAGAAGGTCCTGGTCGGGCGCGAGATCGCGTCGTCGCCGACCGTTCTGATGGCGGCGTACCCCGTCCGGGGTCTGGACATCAACTCCTCGTTCACGATCTACCGTCTTCTGAACGACCAGAAACGGAACGGCGTCGCCGTCGTTTTCGTCGGAGAGGACCTCGACGTCTTACTCGAACTCTGCGACCGGATCCTTGTCCTCTGCGGAGGAAAGATCTCCGACATCGTGGACGGAAGAAAGGCGACCAAGGAGCAACTCGGTCTTCTGATGACGAAAGTCAGAGGTGCGGAGGCAGATACCGAAAAGGAGGTGACGACGGAAGCATGAAGAACGATAACAACGAGCGTTTGACAGAGGAAGAGACCGCGATCTCCGAAACCCCGTCTTCCGAACCCGTCGTCGCAAAGAAAGAAAAGGTCGGCTTTCTCCCCCGGATCCACCTGACCAAGCGGGACGGCGTTTCCTACTTTGAAGCGATTTTGGTCCGCGCTCTTGCGATCCTTGCCGCTCTGATCGTTTGCGCGATCATGACGGTCCTCGTCACGCACGATAATCCGCTTTCGATCTACGCGACCATCTTCAAGGGCGCGTTTGGCAAGGGAAGAGGTTTCGTAACGCTTCACGAGATCGCGATCCTGCTCGGCGTTTCTCTTGCCGTGACCCCGGCGTTCCGGATGCGCTTCTGGAACATCGGCGCCGAGGGGCAGACCCTGATCGGCGGTCTTGCGACCGCACTTGTGATGCTTCAGTTCCACGATAAGGTAAACGTCTACGCGCTCGCCGTGATGATGCTGGTCGCCGGTCTGTTCGCCGGCGCCGTCTGGGGCGTTATCCCCGCCGTTTTCAAGGCGCAGTGGAACACCAACGAAACGCTCTTTACCCTGATGATGAACTACGTCGCGATCCAGCTTGTCGAATACTTCCTTAAAATAGCGGATAAGAGCGGATCCAACGTGGTCGGTCCCCGTCTTCTCGGCGACGGTCTGCCCAACCTGTTTGGCGTGCAGTACCTGTTCAATATCGTCGTGATCGCGTTTTTGACTGTACTCCTGTATATATACCTGCGGTACAGCAAACACGGTTACGAGATCTCGGTCGTCGGCGAGAGTGAAAACACCGCCCGCTATATCGGGATCAACGTGAAAAAGGTCGTGATCCGCACGATGATCCTCTCGGGCGCGCTTTGCGGGCTTGCCGGGTTTTTGATCGTCGGCGGCGCGTCTCACTCGATCAACAAGGATATCGTCGGCGGGCGCGGGTTCACCGCGATCATGGTCTCCTGGCTTGCCAAGTTCAACCCCCTGATGATGGTCCTGACGACGCTTCTGCTTGTGTTTATGGCGCGCGGCGCCGACGAAGTATCGACGATGTTCGGTCTGAACAAGTCATTCTCGGATATCATCACCGGCATCATCCTGTTCTTCATCATCGGATGCGAGTTCTTTATCCGTTATCGCGTTCATTTTGACCGTCCGAGCGCCCAAGGGAAGGAGGAGAACTGACAATGGATCTGATCGCATTCTTTATCAACCGTGCCGTCATGCAGGGAACTCCGCTTCTTTTCGGTGCGACCGGCGAGATCGTGACCGAAAAATCCGGTAACCTGAACCTCGGTATCCCCGGGATCATGTATATGGGCGCCATTTCGGGCGTTATCGGGACTTTCTTCTATGAAAACTCCCCGATCTTCGTTCCCGCCCTCGGCGTCGTGATCGCTCTGATCTCCTGCCTGATCGGATCGCTGATCGCTTCGCTGATCTACTGCTTCCTTACCATCACGCTCCGCGCCAATCAGAACGTGACCGGTCTTGCGCTGACGACGTTCGGCGTCGGGTTCGGTAACTTCTTCGGCGGATCGCTCATTAAGATCACGAAGAGCTCAGTTCCCTACATCTCGCTTACCGAGACCGGGGAGGCGTTCTCCTGGCATCTTCCGATCGCCGACGATATGGGGTGGTTCGGGACCCTCTTCCTCAAGTACGGCTTTATGGTCTATCTTGCCATCGCGCTCGCCGTTCTGGCGTCATGGTTCTTGAACCGCACGAGAAAGGGGCTTTACCTCCGCGCCATCGGAGAGAACCCCGCGACCGCAGACGCCGCCGGGATCGACGTGCCCCGCTATAAGTACTTTGCGACCTGCGCCGGCGGTATGATCGCCGGGCTTGGCGGATTGTTCTTCATCATGGACTACTCGGGCGGTATCTGGTCGAACAACGGCTTCGGCGACAGAGGATGGCTCGCGATCGCGATCGTTATCTTTGCGATCTGGCGCCCCAGTCTGGCGATACCCGCGTCGTACCTGTTCGGCGCCCTGTATATCCTCTTCCACTATCTCTCGCTGCCGATGCAGATGATCCCCATCCTGCAAATGCTTCCGTACGTCGTGACCATCCTTGCGCTGATCATCACGAGCGTCCGCAAGAAACGTGAGAACCAACCCCCGGCAAGTCTCGGTCTTTCGTATTTCCGAGAGGAACGGTAACCGATTTAACCACACGCCCGACAGGCAACTGTCGGGCGCTTTTTTTGTCGGACCATTTCTTTCCTGCCGTGCCTGTTTTTTTGAGGCATCGGTTTTTCTTCTATCGGATAAATGCGCTAAAATCGACAAAC
>CAMJCC010000045.1 GCA_946404035.1 uncultured Clostridia bacterium
CGATCGAGACCAAGACCGACGCGGACGGCAAGATCACGCTGACCCTGGAAAAGGGCGTGAACGTCATCTCGGCGTCGAGCGACGTGATGACCCTGGTGCCCCCGATCGCGAAGATCACCGTCAAATAAAAAATGGCGAAGCGGATAGTCGCTTCCCTGCTCGCGCTCCTGCTTCTCCTCGTCTGTCTGCCGATCTCGGCAGACGGCGGGGAGACGGCGCGGGACCTGGTCGCGGGGATCGAACGGTACAAGGGCGCAAACGATCGGCAGGCGTGGCTCGACGGTGAGTTGACCGACGCTGCGGGAAAAGGCGCCGAATGGTACGCGCTCGCGCTGATCAAGTGCTACCCGACGCTGAACTATACGAAGTACGAAGCCGCGCTGCGCAAGGCGCTCTCGGCGGGGTCGATCCCGTCGTCCGCCACCAAACTGAAATGCGCGCTGGTGCTCGCGTGCCTCGGGAGCAGCCCGGACCTGATCCGGGAAACGCTGGACCGGGCGATCGGGGACCGCGACCAGCTGATGTGCTGGGTGTTCGGGCTCCATCTTCTGAATGCGGGATACGAAGCCGAAAACTACACGGCGCAGGACGTCGCCGGGATCATTCTCGGAAAGCGGAACGCGGACGGCGGCTGGTCGGTGACCGGAACGGTCACGGACGTCGACGTGACGGCGATGACCTTGCAGGCGCTGGCGCCGCAAAGCGGGACGACCGGGGTCGCCGAGGCGATCGACGGGGCGCTCGCACTGCTCTCGTCGCGGCAACTGCCTGACGGCGGCTTTGAAAGTTACGGCGTCGAGAACGCCGAGAGCTCCGCGATGGTGCTGATCGCGCTCGCGTGTCTTGACCGGGACGCGGAGACCGCCGGGTTTGCCGGAGGGACGCCGCGGCTGTTGGAGGGGCTCGCGCAATTCGCCGCCCCGTCCGGGGGTTTTTGCCACAAAGCAGGCGACGACGTCAACGCGCTGGCGACGGCGGAGGCGTTTTTTGCCCTGTCGGCGTATCTTGCCCACGAGGACGGGAAGACCTCGGTCTATCTCCCCGACGTCGATCCCGGCTCGTTCGTCCCGATCGACAGCGGCGCGCACTTCCCCTTTTTGATCCTGTATATCTCGGTCCCGGCGCTGACCGCCGCGGCGGTCGTCCTGCTGGTCCTCCGCAAGAAGAAGCAGCGCACCGAGAACCCCTGAAAAAAGGTTTTTCCTCCTGCCTTTTTTCGCAAAATGCTCTTGACAAAGCGCCCGCCCTATGCTATAATAGCGGGTGCTTGAAAGAGAGCAAATCTGGGTGTGGCGCAGTTGGTAGCGCGCTACCTTGGGGTGGTAGAGGCCGCACGTTCAAGTCGTGTCACTCAGACCAGTGGCGGTCGTAGGACTTTCGTCCTGCGACCGCCACTTTTTTGCTTGATATGCCCTGAACGTGCGTCCGACTACCGCCCCGCGCCGGACGGCGCAGGGTGGTAGAGTGAGCGAGTGAAAACAGTCCGGTGGACTGTTTTCACGAAGCGATACCCCCCAAAGCAAGAAGTCCGGAGCGCGCGGCACGCCGCGCTCTACGGACGACTATGCGACGGGGGAGAAGCACGTTCCGGGCATATCGTTTCAGTCGTTGCTTCGTCGGTCGTTCCTCTCGCTCAATACGTTGCGAACGCACTGAGATTGTCGATGATAAACCGCTGTGCCTCGATCGTATACTGCACTTGATCGTATTCCCCGAAACTCGACATTCTGCGTTTGAGGATGATGCCGAGTTCCATTCCTTTTTCGGTCGGGACTTTCGCGCGCTTGCCGTCCTCATGAGTAACGAAAGTCAGCGCCTCGATCGTGAGCAACCAGTTCACGATCGCGTTTATGGGAATGCGACGCATATTGTATTCGTCTGCGACGTATCTCATACGGCGCGCAAAAACGCTGATCGTTACGGGGTTTTCGGATAAGACTTCGTTTTCCGCGATCTCTTCGGTCAGAGTGAACGGCGTTCTCGCGGTCGGACGCCGCGCCATATCCACCCCTCCTTTTTCGCAAATCCGACGCAAAATATCCGAAACGTAATAGAAACAACGGGAGATCCGGACGTTGTTGACAAGATCCCCCTCCGGAACGGGGGTCCCGTCCAGCGGATTGATCCCCTCCGCCAGTTTGTCGATAAAGGATTTCGCATAGGCGATTTTTTCGGTTTCAGTCATGATCGTTTCCTCTCTCGTTTCGGTTTTTCAATTGATACCTGTATCGTTCTCTCCCAAAGGAGGAATGGCGGCAAAATGCTCCACGATCATCCGTTGCGCGTCAGCGGAATAGACGATCAGATCGTTTGCCACGCCGGAGTCGCAGATCATTTTTTCAAACTTGATCCCGAGCTCTACACCTTTTTCAGTCGGTTCTTTCTTGCGTTTTTTGTGTCTTCCTTTTTGATAGGCGATGGCGCCGATCGACCGTAGCCACCTTGAAAGATCCAATGAGCGGAGCCCCCTCATATTTCTCGGCGACGCGGCGCAATTGATCCTCCGGGTGATCTCGCTGATCGGGATCGGCATTTCCGAAATGATCTCATTCTCCATGATCTCGCGCGTCAAACGGAGAGGTAGTTTTTTCGTCTTTGTCGGAGGCGCCGGCACTTTGCTCCGTTCCACCTCCAAGTGTCTGCGCAACACGTCGGACACGAAATGCAGGCAACGGTTGATCCGGATGTTGTTGAGAAGTCCCTCATCAGGGACGGGAGTATCGTCCAAAGGGTTGATCCCGTCCGCCATTTTGTCGATAAAGGTTTTCGCATAGGCGATCTTTTCGTTTTCGGTCATACCCGTTTTTCATCCTCCCGATGAGATATTGGAGGTACTGACTTTTTCATTATAACATACGCTGACATTTTTTGCAATCCCTTGCCGCCGCGCCTCTTCCCCATCAAAAACCCGCCCGGCGGTTGCCTGCCGGGCGGGTCCGGGGTAAATCTCATCAATACCCCAAATAGGTCCTCAAAGTCGAGGCGAATTCGGTCAGGGTCATTTCCTTGTCGTAGCCGGAGGAGGGGATCGTGACCGTTTCGTTTACGAGGACGATCTCCACTTCCGCGGTGTCGGTCTCGCCGTAGTTCATGTGGGTGTTGGAGGTCGATTTGCACCGGAAATCGTTTTTCTCGATCACGACGTACATCTCGCCCTGCTCGGTCCCCCACTCTTCGGTGACGTCGTAGACCATCTTCATCTTGTTTCCGTCTACGTAGATCTTGGCGTCGTTCTCCTCGCCGAAATCCTCCAGCGCCTGACCCAGTTCGTAAAGCAGGTCTTCCGCGCTGGTCGAGCCGGTGAGGTTCTGGACGGTGGAGAGCGCCTCGCTCTGGATCTGTCCCTTGAACGTGTACTTGTCCTTGCCGGGGGCGGTCGCGCTGATATCGATCAGCATTTTGCCGGTTTTGGTATCGGTAAACGCCTTGATCGACATGGCGTAGGTGCCGTCCTTGGTCGTCCGTTTCACGGTCAGGTCTTCGGACATCTTCATGTTTTTGGGATCCGAGAAATCAACGACCGAAGTCCCGGTCATCTTGGTTTCGTCGTTCGTGTCGTCGTCTTTGGTCGTGATGGTAAAGGTGCTCTTGGTGCTCTTGCCGGCGAGGACCTCTTCCAGTTCCGTGATGCTGGCAAGGTACTCTTTCGCCTGTTCCTCCGTGATCTCTTCGTAGTTGCCCTTGTAGGCGTTATCGCCGCCGCAACTGCTCAATACGAATGCGAGAACGAGGATCACAGCGCAAAGAAAAGTCAGCCGTTTTTTCATGGTTTTGTCCCTCCCGTAAAATATTGATTGCAATTTCATTATACAGAAAAAGGCAATCCTTGTCAATAGTTTGGTTTTTCGGTCGAACATATCCCCCTCTCCCGCGTCATAGGATCTACCACCTCATTCCCGGGAGGATCCTATGAAACGGTCGGTCGCGCTGTTGCAACTTGTCGGTTACGCTTTCACGGTTGTTGCCGGTTCCCTGCTCCATTTTCTGTACGGGTGGACGGGCGGGAGCAGGATCGCGGCGCTGTTCGGCAGCGTGAACGAGGCGACGTTCGAGCACATGAAGTTGTTTTTCTTCCCCGCTTTCCTGTACGCGCTCTTCGAGCGGCGGTATTTCCGGGAGGACGGGGCGTACTGGTGCGTGAAGCTGCGCGGGATCGCGCTGGGGCTTTTACTGATCCCGGCGCTGTTCTACACCCTGAACGGCGGTTTCGGCAAAACGCCCGACCTTGTGAATATCGCGATCTTTTTCATCGCGGCGGCGGGGGCGTTCCTTTTGGAAACGCGGCTTTTTCGGCAGGGTGACGCGCGCTGTCAATCCGACGGCGGGGCGTTCCTTGTGCTGTGTCTGTTTGCCGTTACGTTCTGGGTCTTCACGTTCTTCCCGCCGCGGATCCCCCTGTTTCGGGACCCCGTGACGGGGGGTTACGGCGTCGGATAAACAAAAAAAGAGGGGGCGCGCCCCCCTCTTTTTTTGCTCTTTATTTCAGCGAAAGCCGTTTCTCGATATCGGAAATCAGTTCCTTTGACGTCTGTTCCGCCGCGGCGCGGTCCTTTGCCGACACCGACAGATAGATCTTGATCTTGGGTTCGGTGCCCGACGGACGGACGACCACCGAGCAGTTGCCCGCGAGGTAGTATTTCAGGACGTCGGACTTCGGCAGACCGTCGATCCCCTTGCCGTAGTCGAGCGCGCGCTCGACACGGCGTCCCGCGACGTCGGGAAGCCCCGCGCGCAGGGTCGCCATAATGTCCTGCATCCGGGAAAATCCCGCGACCCCGGCGAACTCGTAGGAGTACAGGGTGTTCAGGCAGGTGCCGTACTCGGCGTACAGCCGGTTCAGTTTTTCAAGCAGACTGATCCCGCGGGTGCGGTAGTAAGCGAACATCTCGCAGATCAAAAACGCGCCGTCGACGGCGTCCTTGTCGCGGACGTAAGAGCCGGACAGATAGCCGTAGCTCTCCTCGAACCCGAAGAGATAGCTGTCGGCGTGCCCCGCCTTTTCAAGCAATCCGATCTGCTCGCCGATATACTTGAACCCGGTCAGGACGTTGACGGTGCGGATGCCGTAGTGCGCGGCGATGCGCTCCGCCATATCGATCGTGACGATGGTCTTGACCATCATGGGATCTTCGGGCATCTTGCCGTGTTTCTGCCGCTGGCTCGCGATATAGTCGAGCAGGAGCATCCCGACCTCGTTGCCGGTCAGGAGCTTCATTCCCTCTCCGTCGCGGACGGCGATCCCCACACGGTCGGCGTCGGGGTCGGTCGCGAGCAGAAGGTCGGCGTGCAGGCGGTCGGCGTACTCGAGCCCGAGTTTCAGCGCCTCGCGGATCTCGGGGTTCGGGTAGGGGCAGGTCGGGAAGTTGCCGTCGGGCTCCGCCTGCTCTTTAACGACGGTGATATTGGTGAACCCGGTCTCGCGGAGCACCCGGGTGACGGGCTTGAGACCGGTGCCGTTCAGGGGAGAGTAGACGATCGCGACGTCGCGGTCGATCTCGTCGCCGAAGAGGACGCTCTGCCCTTTCACGGCGTCAAGGAACGCGTTGACGCAATCCTCGCCGATATACTTGATCCTGCCCGCCTTGACGAACGCGTCGAAGTCGCCGCGCGAAACGTCGGAAAAGACGTCGAGGCGCTCGATCTCGGAGAGGATGGTCTCCGCCGCCTCGGTCGTGATCTGGCAGCCGTCGGGGCCGTAGACCTTGTAGCCGTTGTACTTGGACGGGTTGTGCGACGCCGTGACGACGACGCCGGCGGAGCAGCCGTAGTAGCGGACGGCGAAAGACAGGGCGGGCGTCGGCATCAGTTCGGGGTAGAGGAAGACCTCCAGCCCGTTGGCGGCGAACACGCCCGACGCGACCCGGCTGAAGAGATCCGATTTGATCCGGCTGTCGTAGGCGACGGCGATCTTCTTCCCCTCGGGGAAAGTCTTGTTGACGTAGTTCGCAAGCCCCTGCGACGCCTTGGCGACCGTATAGACGTTCATCCGGTTGGTGCCGGCGCCGATCACGCCGCGAAGACCGCCGGTCCCGAATTCCAGGTCGCGGTAGAACGCGTCCTCGATCTCGGCATCGGTCATCGCGGACAGTTCCGCCGAGAGTTCGGCGGCGTTCTTCTTCCACTCCTCGTATTTGGCAAGATAGCCGTTCCGATCCATTTGACTGACCTCACTTCAAGTTGATGTATCGCGTCGGTCTGACCCGGTCCCCCGCCCCGACGCGAAAACGGCGAGGGGGTTTTGCGCGCTTCGCGTAAAAAACGCGGAACGCGGACTTATCTTCTGTGGTGGTTTAAGAAATGCTTCAGATCCTTCATCGCCTTGGTCAGGACGTCGGGATCGGGGAGCATCACGATGCGGAAGCGCATGTCCTCGGTCCAGTCGAAGCCGTTTCCGGGGATGACCAGGATGTTTGCCTCGTGCAGGAACTTCATCGCGAAATCCTGCCCGTCCTTGAACGTGAACTTCTCCTTTTCGAGCCCCGGGAAGAGGTAGAACGCGGCGCGGTTCTTCTCGTAGTAAACGCCGTCGATCTTATCCAGCCCCTCGGTGGTCGCGCGTCTTTGTTCGTAGAGCCGACCGCCCGGGACCAGCATCTCGCGGGTGCTCTCGCTGTCGACCAGAGCCGCCGGGATGACAAGCTGCGTCAGGGCGTTGCCGCACAGACGCATCGACGCCAGTTTCATCACGCCGTCCTTGATCTGATCGAGTTCGCCTTTCGGGCCAGAAAAGACCATCCAGCCGCAGCGGAAGCCGCAGATGATGTGGCTCTTGGACAGCCCGTTGAACGTGACGCAGGGGACGTCGGGGGCGATCGCGCCGATGGATTCGTGGCGCAGACCATCCATCACGAGCCGGTCGTAGATCTCGTCGGAGAGCAGGACCAGGTGGTTCTCACGCGCGATATCGGCAATAGCGACCAGGGTGTCGTGCGAGTACACGGCGCCGGTCGGGTTGTTCGGGTTGATGATCAGGATCGCCTTGGTATGCGGGGTGATCTTCGACTTGATATCGTCGATATCGGGGTTCCAGTGATTGTTCGGGTCGCAGCGGTAGAACACGGGTTTGCCGCCGCAAAGATAGGCGTTGTTGCTCCAAAGCGAATAGCACGGGGTGGGCAGGAGCAGTTCGTCGTTGGTGCCGATGAGCGAGTTCATCAGCATCGACGCCGCCTCGCTGACGCCGTTGCAGATAAAGACGTCGTTGGGCATGATCCCCTGCAAGCCGCGCCCGATGTGGTAGGTGCAGATGACGCTTCTCGCCGTCGCCATACCGCGCACGTCGCAGTACGGGACCGCCTCGTCGATGTGGAGGGCGAGCGCCTGCCGCACCGAGTTCGGGAGTTCGAAGCCGAAGCGACCCGGGTTACCGGTATTCAGTTTCAGGACGTTGGTCCCGCCGGCTTCCATACGGAGCGCCTCCTGATAGAGCGGGCCGCGAATGTCGGAATGAACGTGCTCAAGTCTGTCGGAACATTGTACCATAGTATAACCTCTTATGTATTGTATTACTCCCCGCCGGGATGGTTACCGACGGGATCTTTTACGGGTTTCGGTGTCGGTTTTTTGGAGTATCGGGTCATTCGTTCAGCCCTACTGCTTGCAGCAACGCTTCTACGGATCGGATCCTGCCCGGATCCTGACCCATCGTTGCTTTCCAACGCGAACGGACACGCTTGCGATCACGCCCGAACAGTTTCGCAAAGAACCGCCGGATATAGTAAAAAGGAAGTAAGACTTTCTTTTTTCGTAACGAGGGATAGATCACGCACATGGATCGGTACGACGGGAATGCCAGGCTCCAAAGATAACGGAACTTGCCTTTTTTTCGCGCCGCGCCGGTAGCGTTGCCGTTTTCGGAGGTGCCGTAGACGCCGCCGGAGAGGACGTATGCCTCCATTTGCCTCGTCAGGTCGGAATGCTCCTTCCCCTCGAGCCAAACGTCGGTCAGATCGCCGATCGCGCGATAGAACGGGATCAACCCGCACGCGTTCAGCAACGGAAAGATCTTATCCTCTTCGCAAAAACCGTTCTTGCGCAGCAGCCAAAGATCAAGAAAAGGCTTGATACCGCATCCGCCCGCCACGAAATGATAACTCATGTGGGCGACGTGATGGAACAGAAAGAACGCCGGAGTTTCGCGGTATTCCATATCTTGAAAACACTCGGTATAGTCCCAAACGTCGGAGAGCAAGCCGTCGATCTGCTCGATATTCTCCCGAATGTTGAAGTGCAGTTCGAGATGAACGTCGCCGTCGTAAAACGAAACGTCATGGAAATCCTGTTTCCCGTCGGTCGTAAAACCGATATCGGTCAGTATCTGCGTGGCTTTTTCAAGGTCGTTCTCGCGTATCAGAACGTCAACGTCGCAACTCGTCCGCATCCACGGTTCCGGGTAAAACGAACGAACGATCGCTCCCTTGAGCGGAACGAACGGGATCCGCCCCTCCCGGAAAGCGTCCCGGATCCGTTGGGTGGCTGCGGTCAATTGGATCTCCCGATAAACCGCCGTCATCTGAGCGCGTTCGAACGCGGAGCGGACCTTTTCATCCTCCGGTAAAAGAGAATGCTTGGAAAGCGCGTCCGCGACCAGGTGCGCGAGATCGTGGTGCTTGGAAAGGCGATAAAGAGCAACGGGATCGAAAGCAAGGCGCTCTTCCGGCAACGGCGTATTGCAGATCTCATATCGCAGCAGTTGAAACAAAACCTGCTCGTTTGTCATTGGTACAAGCGCCCCTCCTTTCGTTTTCCCGGATACCGCCCCGGTCCTCCCGTTCATACCCGCGGGAGCCGGGTCCGTCGGCTTTTCTCGTTCTTACACCTTTTCGAAGAACGTGTCCGGATGATCCTGATCGAAGATCTCGTTGCAGGTCATGACCGTCACGAGGTTCTCCTTGTCGCTCAGGTTGGTGATGCTGTGCGTCCATCCGGGGATCATGTGGACCGCCTCGATCTTCTCTCCCGAGACCTCGAACTCGATCGTCTCGCCGGTGTTGATATTACGCTCCCGGATCAGCCCGTGCCCCTGCACGACGATGAAGAGCTCCCACTTGCTGTTGTGCCAGTGCTGCCCTTTCGTGATGCCGGGACGGCTGACGTTGATGCTGACCTGCCCGCAGTCGGCGGTGTGGACCAGTTCGGTGAACGAGCCCCTGTCGTCGACGTTCATTTTCAGGGCGTATTTTACCTTTTCGGGCGGGAGGTAGGTCAGGTAGAGCGAATAGAGTTTCTTTGCAAACGACCCGGCGGGCATCTTCGGCATCAGGAGCGTTTTCGGCTGCTCGGTAAACGAGAGCAGAAGGTCGACGATCTCGCCGAGCGTGACCTTGTGGGTCACGGGCACGCAGCAGTAGCGGCCGTCCGGGCGGATCACCGTTTCGACCCCGTCGAACTCGCACCGCGTTTCCTTTCCCTCGAGCAGATCGAACATCCCCTCGACGAGGTCGTCGATATAGAGCAGTTCGAGCTCGGTCGAGCGGTCGTTGACGGTATAGGGCTGATCGTTCGCGATCGCCCAGCAGAACGTGCTGACGGCGGAGTTGTACTTCGGGCGGCTGTGCCCCATCAGGTTCGGGAAGCGGTAGACGGCGATCTTCGCGCCGGTCTCTTTGCCGTAGTCGAACAGCAGTTCCTCGCCCGCCTGCTTGCTCCTGCCGTACTCGCTGTTTCCGAAGCGGCCGGAAAGCGTCGCCTGGACGGAGGACGAGAGCATGACGGGGGCGGTATTGCCGTGGCGGCGGAGCGCGTCGAGAAGTTCGGACGTGAAGCCGAAATTGCCCCGCATAAAGTCGGCGGGATCTTCGGGGCGGTTGACCCCCGCGAGGTGGAACACGAAGTCGCAGTCGGAGGTGAACAGGTCAAGATCCTCTTTGGTGTTGCCGAGATCGTATTCGTAGATCTCTTCGATCGCAAGACCCGGTCTGGTCCGGTTTTTGCCGTCGCGGATCGTCTTCAGGTTGTTGACGAGCGCCGTGCCGACCATTCCCTTCGCGCCGGTCACCAGTATATTCACAGATCTTTCCTCCAAACCATCCGGTTGACGATCCCGACGTAGGACTGGATGATCTTGACGACCTTATCCGACACGTTCTCGTCGACGTAGTCGGGCACGGGGATCCCGTTGTCGCCGTTCTCTACCATCGAAACGGCGAGATCGACCGCGCCGAGCAGACCCTTTTCGTCAATGCCGGAGAGGACGAAGCACCCCTTGTCCAGCGCCTCGGGGCGCTCGGTCGACGTGCGGATGCAGACCGCGGGGAACGGTTTGCCGATCGAGGTGAAGAACGAACTCTCCTCGGGCAGCGTGCCGCTGTCCGACACGACGCAGAACGCGTTCATTTGCAGGCAGTTGTAGTCGTGGAAACCGAGCGGCTCGTGCCGGATGACGCGGGGATCGAGTTTGAAGCCCGACGCCTCGAGTTTTTTGCGGCTGCGCGGATGGCAGGAATAGAGGATGGGGAGATCGTACTTCTCCGCCATTTTGTTGATCGCGGAGAAGAGCGACGTAAAGTTCTTGTCGGTGTCGATGTTCTCTTCCCGGTGCGCGGAAAGGAGGATATACTTCCCTTTTTCCAGTCCGAGTTTCTTGTGGATATCGGACTTTTCGATCGCGGCGAGATTGGCGCGCAGGACCTCCGCCATCGGGGAGCCGGTGACGTAGGTGCGCTCTTTCGGCAGCCCCGTGTCCGCAAGGTAGCGGCGGGCGTGCTCGGAGTAGGCGAGGTTGACGTCGGAGATGATGTCCACGATCCGACGGTTGGTTTCCTCGGGGAGGCACTCGTCCTTGCAGCGGTTGCCCGCCTCCATGTGGAAGATCGGGATATGCAGGCGCTTGGCGCCGATGACCGACAGGCAGGAGTTGGTGTCGCCGAGCACCAGGACGGCATCGGGCTTGATCTCCTCCATCAGCCGGTAACTCTTGGCGATAATGTTCCCCATCGTTTCGCCGAGGTCGGCGCCGACGGCGTCAAGGTAGACGTCGGGGTCGGCAAGTCCGAGGTCGCGGAAGAACACGCCGTTCAGGTTATAGTCGTAGTTCTGCCCGGTGTGGGCGAGCAGGGTGTCGAAATACATGCGGCATTTTCCGATCACGGCAGAGAGCCGGATGATCTCGGGCCGCGTGCCGACGATGATCAGCAGACGGATGCGCCCGTCATCTTTCCACTTTACGTTCTCGAACATCAGTTCCCCTCCTTCAGGCGCTCGCGGATGTAGGACAGCGAGGCGATCTTCGCCTTGGTCTCCTCCAGTGTGAGCTGCTTCGTGTTGCTGCTGTTGAACTCAGAGAGCCGGCTTCTCTTTTCGTCGCCGGTCTTGAAGTACTTGTCGTAGTTCAGGTCGCGGTTGTCGGCGGGGACGCGGTAGAAGTTCCCCATGTCGATGGCTTTCGCGCACTCTTCGTTGGTCAGGAGCGTTTCGTACATCTTTTCGCCGTGGCGGATGCCGATAACCTTGATCTGCGATTTGTCGCCCCCGAAGAGCTCGCAGACCGCCTCTGCCTGCGTCTGGATCGAGCAGGCGGGCGCTTTCTGGATGAGCAGGTCGCCGTTCTCGCCGTGCTCGAACGCGAAGAGGACGAGATCGACCGCCTCCTCAAGCGACATGATGAAACGGGTCATCGACGGTTCGGTGACCGTGATCGGGTTGCCCGCGCGGATCTGGTCGATCCAGAGCGGGATGACCGATCCGCGGCTGCACATGACGTTGCCGTAGCGGGTGCAGCAGATGCGGGTGTCGCCGCTGTGCCGGGATTTTGCGACGGCGACCTTTTCCTCGATGGCTTTGGTGATGCCCATCGCGTTGATGGGGTACGCCGCCTTGTCCGTGGACAGGCAGATCACGCACTTGACGCCCGCCTCGATTGCGGCAGTCAGGACGTTGTCGGTGCCGATGACGTTGGTCTGCACCGCCTCCATCGGGAAGAATTCGCAGGACGGCACCTGCTTCAGCGCCGCCGCGTGGAAGATATAGTCGACCCCACGCATAACGCCGCGGCACGACTCCAGGGAACGGACGTCACCGATGTAAAACTTGATCTTGTTTGCTACGTCGGGATAATTCGCCTGGTACTCGTGGCGCATATCGTCCTGCTTCTTCTCGTCGCGCGAGAAGATGCGGATCTCGCCGACGTCGGTTTCGATGAAGCGGTTCAAAACCGCGTTGCCGAAAGAACCGGTCCCGCCGGTGATCAGAAGTATTTTGCCTGTGAATACACCCATTGTTTACTACCTCAAAAATCTTGATTAATTAATTCTCGGGAAGATGTTTTTTGCGCCGACGGCGCAGATTGGTAAGCAGTTGCCGCATCCGAAATAAGATCCCGCGGAAAGCTTCGGTCCTGCAGAAAACGATGCAGTTGATCGCAAAACTCATGGCAAAACACGCAACGCCCTTGACCAGAAATCCGGATAATCCGTGCAAAGGAATCAGCCGGATGGTGAACCAGCAGGCAGCGAGATTTCCCGCGTAGAGTGCAAAATGAAGCAACCATTTCAGATAATACCGGATCGGGGACAACCCCAGGCCGTATTTGTAGGCATAGTAGCCGTCGGCTATTTCGGAGGTGAGCAGTTTCGAGATCGTAGTGGCGAAGAAAATCCCCGGCAATCCGATCCAATAGCAAAGCAGGATCGAAAGCCCGATGTTCAGAACCGCCGTCAGAACGTAAACGTACTTCACTTGATCGAAATAGCCGAGCGTCGTCCGGAAGGAATATGCCGCGTAGTTCATGCCGCTCTGATAGCCAATCAGAACAAGTGAAATCACGACGACAAGCGACAGGAGATATTGCTCGTCCCGCAGCCAGACCTCTCCAATAAAATCGTTGACCAAAACGATAGTACAGATGCCGACGACCGAATAGAGAAAGAACCCCAGCAGAAAGATCTCATTGAAAACGCGTCGATTTTTTTGATAATCCTTATCGACGTTCAGATTACCGAGGCTTCCGGTCAGCCCTGAGAGGATCGAATAGAGCAACCCCGACATAGTGTTGATGATCAGGGTGTAGTTGGAGACCAGTCCCACCCAGATGATCCCGAGCATTCGGGTGATAATGATGTTGTCGGTCCCGTTGCAGGCAACCCCGGCGATCTTAGAGATGGAAAGCGCCTTGATATCCCGGTAAATTTGCTTTTTCTCGGTCTTTTCCAAAGGCGGGGCGTCTTTGTTTTTAATATAGGAATACTGCCGGTTGACGATGACCG
>CAMJCC010000046.1 GCA_946404035.1 uncultured Clostridia bacterium
TGATCGCGCGGGAACTGCCTGACGCGGACCGCGAGAACCTGCTGGTCCTCGACGCGACGACGGGGCAGAACGCGGTCATCCAGGCACGCGAGTTCAAGGAAGCCGCCAAGATCACAGGGCTGATCCTGACCAAACTCGACGGGACCGCAAAGGGCGGTATCATCCTTTCGATCCGACGCGAACTCGACATCCCGGTCAAGTTCGTCGGGGTCGGCGAGGGCATCGACGATATGAAGCCCTTTAACGCGGACGAATTTGCCGAGGCGCTCTTTGGCGGAGGGATCGACGAATGAAGATCCTGCTTGCCACGCGCAACAAGAACAAGGCGCGCGAGGTCGCCCGCATCCTCTCCGAGTATAAGGGCAATTTGGGAGAGATCGAACTGGTCACACTCGACGACGTCGGGATCACGGACGACGTCGAGGAGAACGGCACGACCTTTGAAGAGAACGCGATGATCAAGGCAAAGGCGGGCGCCGCGACTGGGCTGATCACACTTGCCGACGACTCGGGGATCGAGGTCGACGCACTCGGCGGCGCGCCGGGTATCTTTTCGGCTCGTTTTGCCGGAGGTCACGGAGACGACGAGGCGAACAACGCCTTGCTGCTCAAGAAACTCGAGGGGGTGCCGAGGGAGAAGCGCACCGCGCGCTACGCCGTCGCCATCGCCTGCGTTCTCCCGAACGGGGAGAGTTTCACCGTCAGAGGAACGACCGAGGGATTGATCCTGAACGCCTACGACGGGGAGGGCGGCTTCGGCTACGATCCTCTCTTCTGGTCGCTCGACCTTGAAAAATCGTTCGGGCGCGCCACCCCCGACGAAAAGAACGGCGTCAGCCACAGGGGGCGCGCCGTGCGGCTGGCGGCTGAGGAACTCATCCGCCGCCTCCATTGAAACACGGAAGGAAAGAAACATGATCACAAGCAAACAGAGAGCGTATCTCAGGGGTCTTGCCAATCCGCTGGAACCCATTTTTCAGATCGGGAAACTCGGCGCGGGAGACCAAGAACAGATCAAACAGATCGGCAATGCCCTGGAGGCGCGGGAGTTGATCAAACTGCACGTTCTGGAGAGCTGCCCGCAATCGACCCGGGAAGCGGCGGTCATCGTCGCAGAGGGATGCAAAGCGGACGTGGTCTCGGTCATCGGCGGAAAGTTTGTGCTGTACCGTCCGTCGATGAGCAAAAAGCGCGACCAGGCGCCCGACCGCATCATTCTGCCGTTATGAAACTCGGCGTCTTCGGCGGGACCTTTTCTCCGCCGCATAAAGGGCATATCAACGCCGCCGCCTGTTTTCAAAAAGCGTTTGCCCTCGATAAACTGCTGATCGTTCCGGCGGCGATCCCGCCGAACAAGGCGGGGGTCGATATCCTGTCGTCCCGTCACCGCACCGAGATGTGCAAACTGGCGTTTGCCGGTATCCCGGGCTGTGAGGTTTCCACGATCGAACTGGAGCGCGGCGGGACCAGTTACACCTATCTGACGCTGTCCGAGCTTTCGGGCGAGGACGTTGAGCTCTTTCTTCTGATGGGGTCCGATATGTTCTTGACGCTCGGCACGTGGCGGAAACCCGAAAAGATCCTGCGCCTGGCGACCGTCGTCGCGGCGGGGCGACTGAACGACCCAAAAGACGGGGAAGCGATGAAACGGGAAAGAGAGCGCCTGCTTGCCGCCTACGGCGGAAAGATCCTGTTCCTCGACAAGCCGGTGACCGAGGTCTCCTCGACTTTCCTTCGGGACAAGATCGCATCTGGCGAGGATACGTCGGAGTGGCTGACCGAACCCGTCCGCCGCTATATCGAGAAAGAGAAGCTGTATGACGTTCAACGATAAAGAACTCACGGAACTGTCCGACGCCGTTCGTGCGACCATGTCCGAAAAGCGTTTTCGGCACACGAAGAGCGTGGAGGAAGAGATCGCCCGGATGGGCGCGCTCTACTTGCCGGAAAAGATCCCGGAACTCCGCGCGGCGGCGTTGCTCCACGACATCGCAAAGGAATTGCCGACCGAAGAGCAGCAAGAGATCTGCCGGACGAACGACGATCCCGACCTGGCTCACGCGATCAGATCGCCCGCGATCATGCACGGACACACCGCGTCCTACCTGATACCGATAATCTATCCGAAATACGCTCTGCCTGAAATTATCTCCGCAGTTTATAAACATACGACCGGTGCGGAGGAGATGTCCGTCTTTGACAAGCTGCTGTTCTTAGCCGATTTCATAGAGCCGGAACGCCCGTGGCAGGTTTGTCAGGACGTGCGCCGCTCGTTCTGGGACGCGATGCCCGACACCGAGCCGGAACGCATTCGCCGACTAGACGAGACCGTGCTGTATATCCTGGAATTCACCGTGCAGTATTTACGCGACAAGGGAACGATCCCCGATCCCACGACCGAAAAAGCCGCCGCTGCTCTGCGGCGTGAATACGAAATACGTTACCGTTTAAAGGAGAAACCGAATGACTGACAGACCCGATACTCTCGAAAACGCCCAAGTACCCGATCTGACCGCGGCAGAGCCGCTTTTGATCGCCCGCGAGGCGGCGAAGATCCTGCTGAATAAGAAAGCGTCCCGCATGAAACTCTTGTCCGTTTCGGACGTGACCGTGATCGCGGACTACTACGTGATCGTGACCGGACGTTCCTCGACGCAGATCAAGGCGCTGTCCGACGATCTGGTCTTTGAGATGGGACGTCGCGGGATCAGCTGCGCCCACGTGGAGGGCAGGGACGGAGGCGCCTGGATCCTTTGCGACTTCGGCTCTGTCATCGTGCATATCTTTGACCGTGAGAGCCGCGAGTACTACAACCTTGAGCGTCTGGCGTCCCCCGACGCCGAGGTCGACTGCACAGATCTATTGACCCCCGACGAACTGAACTGAACGACGAATATAACCGAACAGAGGAAATGAATATGAAACACGATTTCAAAACCATCGAAGCAAAATGGCAGAAGAGATGGGACGAAGAGAACGCCTTCGCCGCGTCGAACGACTTTACCAAGCCGAAATACTACACGCTGGTAGAGTTCCCGTATCCGTCGGGCAACGGTCTTCACGTCGGGCATCCGCGCTCTTACACCGCTCTGGATATCGTTTCGCGTAAGCGTCGGATGCAGGGCTACAACGTCCTGTTCCCGATGGGGTGGGACGCTTTCGGGCTTCCGACCGAGAATTTCGCGATCAAGAACCACATCCATCCGCGCATCGTGACCGAAAAGAACGTGGCGCGTTTCAAGGCGCAGCTGAAGTCCCTCGGTCTTTCTTTTGACTGGAGCCGCGAGATCAATACCACCGACCCCGACTACTACAAATGGACGCAATGGATCTTCCTCAAACTGTTCGAGAAAGGGCTTGCGTACAAAAAGAAGATGTCGGTCAACTTCTGCACCTCCTGCAAGGTCGTTCTTGCGAACGAGGAGGTCGTGAACGGCGTCTGCGAGCGCTGCGGCGCTCCGGTCATCCACAAGGTCAAGGAGCAGTGGATGCTGAAGATCACGGCATACGCCGACCGCCTGATCGACGATCTCGAGGGACTGGACTTCATCGATAAGGTCAAGACCCAGCAGATCAACTGGATCGGCCGTTCAACTGGCGCAGAGGTCGTGTTCGGGACCACGGCTGGCGATCCCTTAAAGATCTACACCACCCGTCCCGATACGCTTTTCGGCGCGACCTATATGGTCATCGCGCCCGAGCACGAGTATCTCGACCTTTGGAAAGACAAACTGAAAAACTACGACGAAGCCGTCGCGTACCGCGAGGCGGCGGGTCGCAAGTCGGACTTCGAGCGGACCGAACTTGCGAAAGAAAAGACCGGCGTTAAACTCGACGGCGTTTCTGCGATCAACCCCGTCAACGGGCGCGAGATCCCGATCTTTATCTCCGACTACGTCCTCTCCGGCTACGGTACCGGCGCCATCATGGCGGTCCCGGCGCACGACGAGCGCGACTGGGAGTTCGCCAAGAAGTTCGGTCTTCCGATCATCGAGGTCGTCGCGGGCGGCGACGTCGAGAAAGAAGCGTTTACCGACGTTGAGACAGGGAAGATGGTCAACTCCGGGTTCCTTGACGGACTGGAGGTTCCCGAAGCGAAAAAGAAGATCATCGAATACCTGACCGAAAAGGGGATCGGCGTCAAGAAGATCAACTTCAAACTGCGCGACTGGGTCTTCTCGCGCCAGAGATACTGGGGCGAACCCATCCCGCTCGTCAACTGCGAAAAGTGCGGCTGGGTCGCCGTCCCGGAGAACGAACTTCCCCTGACGCTCCCAGACGTGCAGTCCTACGAGCCGACCGAGACAGGGGAAAGTCCGCTTGCCCTGATGACCGACTGGGTCAACTGCAAGTGCCCGAAGTGCGGCGGTCCCGCGACCCGCGAGACCGATACGATGCCGCAGTGGGCGGGTTCCTCCTGGTACTTCCTCCGCTACTGCGATCCGCACAACGACAAGGCGCTCGCGTCGAGGGAGGCGCTGGAATACTGGATGCCCGTCGATTGGTACAACGGCGGGATGGAGCATACCACGCTTCACCTTCTGTATTCGCGTTTCTGGGCGAAGTTCCTCTTTGATATCGACGTTCTGAAAGAAAAGGAACCCTACCGCAAGCGTACCTCGCACGGTATGATCCTCGGCGAGAACGGCGAGAAGATGTCCAAATCGCGCGGCAACGTCGTCAACCCCGACGATATCGTCGCGGAGTACGGCGCCGACACTATGCGGCTCTTTGAAATGTTCATCGGCGACTTTGAGAAATCGGCTCCCTGGAACCCGCAGTCCATCAAGGGCTGCAAGCGGTTCCTCGAGCGGTTCGCGGCGCTGACCGATCTTGCCAAGGGCAAGGGCGTCACACAGGCGCTTGAAAAGTCGTTCCACAAGACCATCAAAAAGGTCTCCGACGATATCGAAGCGATGAAGTTCAATACCGCCATCGCGGCGATGATGTCGCTGATCAACGAGATCGCGGAGGTCGGGACCATGACCATCGATGAACTCGCCACCTTCTCGCGCATCCTTTCGCCCTTTGCTCCGCACCTGGCGGAGGAAGTCTGGGAGTATTGCGGAGGAAAGGGGCTTGTCTCTCTCGCCGCTTGGCCGGAGTTCGACGACGCGAAGACCTCTGACGACGAGGTCGATTTCCCGATCCAGATCAACGGTAAAGTCAGGGCCGTCGTCACCATCCCGGCAAACGCGGGCAAGGACGAGATCCTGTCCAAAGCAAAAGCCGACCAGAAGATCGCCGCAGCCCTGGAGGGCAAGACGGTTGTCAAGGAGATCGTCGTTCCCGGAAAGATCGTAAATATCGTCGTCCGATAAGATAAGGAGGCGCCTATGCTCGAAAACCTGCCGCAGCGTGAATTTGACGTGCTCGGGATCGGGGAAGTCATGCTCCGTCTGTCTCCCGAGGGAAAAGACCGTATCTCGCAGAGCGAAAGTTTTGAAAAGTGTGCGGGCGGCTCGGAACTGAACGTCGTTTCGGGCATCTCGCAGCTTGGGCTTCGGACTGGGATCGTCACGCGCCTGCCCGACAACGAGATCGGAAAGTTCATCAAGAACAAGATCCGCTACACCGGCACCAGCGACGATTTCGTGACCTACGACGTGTCGCCCGAAAAGCGGCTGGGTATCTACTACTACGAGCGCGGCGCCTATCCGCGCGTGTCTGTCGTCGCCTACGACCGTTCGTTCTCGTCTTTCGTCCGTTTCTCGCTTGACGAACTGGATCCGAAGATCTTTCAGTCCTGTAATATCTTTCACCTGAGCGGGATCACGCTGGCGCTCGGCGAGACCCTCCGCCGCCAGGTGATCGAAATGATCCGTCGGTTCCACGAAAACGGAACGCAGATCTCCTTTGACGTCAACTACCGCGCCGCGCTGTGGAGCGAGGAAGAGGCGAAAAAGACCATCGAAGAGATCCTGCCGTTCGTCAATCTGCTCTTCATCTCCGAGGAGACCCTGCGCCGCATGCTCGGGCGGAAAGGCGAACTCAAAGAGATCCACCGTAGTCTCGCCAAGGACTATCCCGAACTGAAACTGATCGCCAGTACCCAGCGCACCGTGATCTCGCCGACCCGGCACGATTTCGGCAGTCTGGTCTACGACGTGGCGGAGGATTGGCACTACTCCGAGGAACCCTACCGCGAGATCGAAGTGGTCGACCGGCTCGGGAGCGGCGACGCGTACGTCGCCGGGGCGCTGTACGGCGTTCTCAAATACCACGATATCGAACGCGCCGCGCAGTTCGGCGACGCGATGGCGGCGATCAAGAACACCATCCCGGGCGATATGACGGTCTGCGACATCCACGACGTCACGCGCATCATCTCGACCCATCTCTCGACGGGACCAAAAAACGAAATGGTCCGATAAATCCTAAACAGAAAAGCCGTCCGGCAGAAACCGGACGGCTTTTGTTTTTGTCGGTTGGATCAAACGGCCCTTTTCTTTGTGAACGCTCCGATCACAAGGAAGATCAGGAACCCGACGATATCGGTCGCGACGATGGTCGATCCGACCGGGGTATCCAGAACGATGGAGAGCAGGATGCCGAGGAACGCGCAGGTGACCGAGAAGATCGCGGAGCAGATCGTGACCGAACGGAAACTCTTGAAGACCCGCATCGCCGACAAGGCGGGGAAGACGACCAGCGCGGAGATCAGAAGAGAACCGACCAGGTTCATTGCCAGAACGATGATGACGGCGATGATGACCGCGATCAGGAGGTTGTAGAGTTCTGTCTTCATTCCGGTCGCGGTTGCAAAGTTCTCGTCGAACGTGACCGAAAAGATCTTGTTGTAGAAAAGGATGAAAACGATAAGGACGAGCGCGGACAACCCGATGCTGAGCCATACTTCGCTCTCGCTCAACGTTAAGATCTTGACCGAACCGAACAGGGACGAGCAGACGTCGCCCGAAACGTTACTTGATTTGGAAAAGACGTTCATCAAAAGGTATCCGACGGCAAGCGCGCCGACCGAGATCATCGCGATCGCGGCGTCGCCCTTGATCTTGGCGTTCTGACCTTTACGCAGGATCAGAATAGCGGCGATGGTCGTGGCGATCAGAATAAAGGGCATATTGTTGGTCAGCCCCATCACGATCGCGACGGTCATGGCGCCGAACGCCACGTGCGAGAGACCGTCGCCGATAAAGGAAAAGCGTTTTAAGACAAGCGTCACGCCGAGCAGCGAGGAACAAAGCGCGATCAGCACCCCGACGATCAGGGCGTACCGGGCGAACGGGTATTGTAAGATCAGAAGTTTGTTGATGATCTCTTCCATTTTTCCTCACCGCCTTTCAAAAAACCGGTCGCGATGTCGCTTGCCAGATATTCCTCTTTCGTTCCGAAAAAGACGTGACCCGCCACGTGCAGGACGTGGTCCGCGTACTTGATCGCCGCCGCGATGTCGTGCGAGATCATAATGACCGTGATCCCGTCCTTTTTGTTCAGTTCCTCGATCAGGTCGTACATCTCCGCCGTCACGACCGGGTCAAGACCCGCGACCGGCTCGTCGAGCAGCAGCATTTTGGAGGTCGCGCAGAGCGCGCGCGCAAGCAGAACGCGCTGCTGTTGTCCGCCGGAGAGTTCGCGGTAGCAGCGGTTGACGAACTGCGTGATGCCCATCCGTTCAATATTCTTCTGTGCGCGCGCTTTATCTTCCTGATTGTAAAACGGACGAAAGCCCATCCGGTTGCCGCATCCGGAGAGAACGATCTCCCAAACCGAAGCGGGGAAGTCCTTTTGGACCTCTGTCTGCTGCGGAAGATACCCGATCTCGTTCCTAAGAAGCCCGTCGCCGGTTTTGATCTCGCCCGAGATAGGCGGAAGCAGTCCCAAAAGGGTCTTCATCAGCGTACTTTTTCCGGACCCGTTTTCGCCGACGACGCAAAGATAGTCCCCGGCGTTGACCTCAAAATTGAGACCGTGGACGACCTCGCGCCCGTCATAACCGAGCGTCAGATCAAGACAAGTGAGCAGAGCCATTTGCAAATCCTCCAGAAAGATGGGTGATCAATCAATTTGTTCCAGGGTATTGATAATAAGGGAGCCGTCTGTCAGGGTCCCGGTCAAAAGGATCATTTTCCCGATCGCCGGAACGGAGCCGTCGTAGATGAATTCGTAGTACCAGGACCCGTCGTAATAGGGATCCTGGAACGAGGTCATGGTTTTGACCCGACCGTATGCGCTGAACGTCTGATCTTTAAAGTAGTCGGGAAACTGGTTCATGTTGATCAGCTGCACGCGCTCCAGCGTATCGCTCATCACGAACATATTCACGTCGTAGGTCGGACCTGTATAGATCGTGTTGGTCGTGACTTTCGCGTCCTTGATCCAGTATTTATCAAGCGCCCCATCGTCCGAAACGAATGTCCCCTTGACCGTCACAAGAGAGCCGACGGCGGGGAGTTTTTGTCCCTTCTTCGGGACGAACTCCCACTGCCAGTCACAGCATTTCGTCTGGTCCTTGTATCCCCAAACGTAATAGCGGTCAACGTCGTTGTACGCGTCGTGCAGGATCGCAAAGACGCCGACTTTATTAACGCTTTTGCCGTCGAAGTTTTTGGCGTAACCTTTGTAAAAAACGTTTTCGTACAGAACGTACTCGGTCTGGTTGACCGGACCTTGCCGTTCACTTGACGTTTCGACGTCCCCCCCGGATGAAGCGGAGCATCCGACAAGAAGCAGGAGGATGGATACCGTAAGAATTATTGAAAGGATAGTTCCCGATCTTTTCATACGTTTGTTCTTCCTTATTCCAATTCATTGGGGGGGATCGTGCGGTTTGACGGTTACTTCAACGCTTCGGTCAGCGTGGCAAGGTTTTCTTCCATCACGCCGAGATAGGTCGTTCCGTTTTTGACGTCGCGGGATGTGACCGACTGCAGCGAGTTCAGCGTACGGATGGTCTGATCCTTGGTATTGGTCGCGTTTTTGACCGTTTCGGCGATCTTATTGTTCGAGTTTTCGATCTGCATGATCGACTTCAGCCCGAGTTCGTTGACCTTATCTGCCAAGAACTTGATCGTGTTGAAACTTGCTTCGCTCTCGGCAGAGCAGCCGACGAACGCAGCAAAGTAGTCAAGACCGTAGTCGTCGACCAGATACCGGAACGGGAAGCGGTCGCCGAATACCAGCGTTTTGACCGTCGCCGCTTCGACCGCGGCGGCGTACCGGGCGTCCAGCGCGTTCAGTTTCGCGACGTACGCGGCGGCATTCGCGGCGTAGGCGTCCTTGTTGTCGGGATCCAGCGTCGCGATCTTACCCGAGATGTAGTTGACGAGCGTGACCGAGTTCTTCAGCGACAGCCAGACGTGCTCGTCGTATTCCGGCTCGTCCTCGTCGTGATGATGTTCGTGCTCGTGTTCTTCCTCTTCTTCGTGGTCATGGTCGTGGTCGTGTTCGCCCTCCATACCTTCCTTGACCTCTTCTTCTTTGACGCTTTCGCCGAGGACGTCAAGCAGGTTGACGATGATCATATCTTTGTTCTGCGCTGTCTTCAGCACGTCGTCGACCCATTCGTCGGACTCGCCGCCGACGTAAATGAACATATCGCAGTTCGCGATCCTGACCATATCGCTCGCGGTCGGCTGGTAGCTGTGCAGATCGGCGCCGTTGTCCAGTAACATCGTGATATTCACGCGGTCGGTCTTGTCCCCGACGATCTCTCTGACCCAGTCGTATTCGGGGAAAATGGTGGTCACGATCTCGATCTTATCGTTGTTTTTCTTAAAAACGTCGCACCCGGAAAGGATCCCGGCGAGCAACAGTGCGGAAAGCAATACGGCTATGATTTTCTTCATTATTATATCTCCCGATTTCTTTTTTTCGTTTCCTGAAAGCATAGAGAAAGCGGGGTCACGGCAAAAAACCGTCGTCCGACGTCGTGCGGACGGACCCCGTGCGACCAGATTTAATTCAGAAGTCGGACTTTTAAGGAAACGGGGGTGAGCGCGGACTTTGCGTTATCCCGCGCGGATCGGGCAGTGGACGCTATGCGATGGAAGCCGAGGAGCGCGAACAGGAGCAGGAGTGCGACGGCAAACGTGCGGAGCGTGTTCCGGCAGATCGCGATCAGGCGGCAGACCGGGCAGTCTTCGCCCTCGCAGTCGTGATGCGCTTCGTGCAAAACGAAATAGAGGGACGCGAACAAAACGAAGATAACAAGCAGGACGAGCAGGCAAGAGAAGAGCCGACCGCCTTGTTTCATTTTGCGTGCCTCCTTTCGTTGTGATTGGTAAGGACTTATCTGTCTTTGCAATCCGGGCAAATGCCCGTAAGCACGGTGCTGGTGTCGACCTGGAACCCGGAGTTTTGTTCGACGTTCTCGATCAGAAGACTGGTCGCCGGGGTCGGAAGATGAAAGGTCCTGCCGCACCGTGTGCATTCCAGGTGCAGATGTTCCTTGCACCGGTTGGACCCGACGTAGCGAAAGCCGACCTTTTGCGTTCCGGGGAGTTTGACGGATTTGACAAGACCGTCGCCCTCAAGCGACGACATATTGCGATAAATAGCGCTTCGGCTGACCGTTTCGGGCTCAAGCAGTGCCGCGATCTGTTCTACCGAGAGCGTTTCGTCAACGTGGTTTTCAAGCGTTTCAAGCAGGAGTTTTCTCTGCTTTGTCGTGTAACGCATATCGCTCATCTCCTCCAATTTGCGACCTCGTCGCAAATTATTATATATCGGATTATCTATTCTGTCAAGTCGTTCGGCAGTAAAAAATATTTTTTTGACTATTTCTCGACGAACTCTTGTAAAAAAAGCCGAAAAGTTATATAATTGTTTCAAAAGCCGCTTAACCATAACTCTCTAAGAAAGGACTTAATAATGCACATACTTAGGTCTCTGCAACTTGACATTATGGTTTTCATGAGCGGCGCTTGCGGCATTCTTGCCCTTATGACGTTTCTTACGCGATCGCTTCCGAAATCCATGAAACGCATTCTGCTTTCGATGGAGATCGCAGCGATGCTGTTAATGATCTTCGACCGATACGCCTACGTTTACGACGGAAGCGCGACGCGGTTCGGCTACTATATGGTGCGGCTCTCGAACGGGGTCGAGTACGTCCTTTTGATCCTGCTTCCTTTTTTACTCACGCGCTATATCGTCAAGGTGTTTATGAACGAGGGGAAGATGATCAAGCCGCCCCGGCTGCTTCAGGTCTGCGACCTGCTCTTCGTTATCGGCAGCGTTTTGCTCATCGTCGCCCCGTTTGCCAAGCTGTACTACACGTTCGACGCAGAGAACCATTATCAAAGAGCGCCTCTTCATTTTCTTTGTTACGTGATCCCGTTCCTGATCGTTCTGCTTCAGGAGACCTCGATCGTTTTGAACCGCAAACGTCTGTCGCAGCGGTTCGCCCGTTCGCTTTTCATCAGCATCGCCCTGCCGACGTTCGCGTCTATCTTACAGATCTTCGTCTACGGTATTTCGTTTACGAATATGACGATGGTGCTGATCGTCATCATCTTCTACACGTTCTCGCTGAACTACCTGAGCGAGGCGGCGGAACGCGCCCAGAAGCGCGAGATCGAGTTCTATAAGACCCAGCAGAAGAAAGAAGCCCAGATGTTCGAGGAAACGACCGAGGCGCTCGCCAACGCCATCGACGCAAAGGACAAGTACACAAGCGGTCATTCCATCCGCGTCGCGTACTACTCCCGACTGATCGCAAAAGAGGCGGCGCTATCGGACAAGACCTGTGAACGCGTTTACTTCGCCGCTCTGCTCCACGACGTCGGGAAGATCGGCGTTCCGCTCGAGATCATCAACAAGGTCGGGAAACTGACCGACGAGGAATACGAGCAGATCAAGGAACATCCGGTCTACGGCGACCAGATCCTCTCCAGCATCCACCAGGCGCCCTATCTCTCGATCGGCGCGCGGCACCATCACGAACGCTACGACGGCAAGGGCTATCCCGACGGTCTGATCGGGGAGGATATTCCCGAGATCGCACGCATCATCGCCGTGGCTGACGCCTACGACGCCATGACGTCCTACCGGAGCTACCGTTCTCCCTTGAGTAAACAAGACGTCAGGAACGAGCTGAAAAAGGGAATAGGAACGCAGTTCGATCCCAATTTTGCCCGCATAATGCTCCGACTGATGGACGACGGATACGAAAGTAAGCCGGCGTGAATATAGAAAAGGAAGCCCCGCGGGGCTTCCTTTTTCGTTTGTTCGTGCAGATATGCGTGATGCGCGCCCTAAAGGATATCGACGCGCGCCGTGCGGCACGCTAACCTTGTTTCACGCCCGAAAAAGAGAAAGCGGGGACTGTATCGGATGGCGTGAAACTTGGAGTTTCCGCGCCGAGGGGCGCGAAAACTCGAAGGTTCGAATACACACTGAGAGGAACGTCAAAAAGAACGGATAGGTGCAAGACCTATCCGTTCTTTTTGGCGCGCCCTAAAGGATTCGAACCTTCGACCTACCGGTTCGTAGCCGGGCACTCTATCCGCTGAGCTAAGGGCGCATATCTTGTGTGGAGCGGGTGATGGGAATCGAACCCACGCGGCCAGCTTGGAAGGCTGGAATTCTACCATTGAACTACACCCGCATGTTCTCCGTTTCGCACTTGCTTATTATATATCATCGTCCCCGGATTGTCAACCCCCTTTTCAGTATTTCCTTGAAATTATTTGCTTTTTTTCTTGCCATTGTCCGGATTGTGTGATACAATAGATTGAAATGATTGGATGGGAGGTGACGGATCTTGTTCCGACGCTATTTTGCGCCCGATTGGTACTTTCAACTCTTTGACGACGTGACCCCGGAATTCCTGCTTAAGAACGGGATCCGCGCCCTGATCCTGGATATCGATAACACCCTCGCGCCCTACGAGGAACCCGACCCGAACGAACGGGTGCTCGCCTGGTTTTCCGCTCTCAAAGCGGCGGGGATCACGGCGGCGTTCGTATCGAACAACGATTTTGAACGCGTCAGCCGTTTCAACCGCGAGATCGGCATCCCGATGTATCCGAAAGGGAAGAAACCTTTAAAAAAGTATATGCGTCGCGCGATGCAGGAACTCGGCGTCACGCCCGAGCAAACGGCGATCATGGGCGACCAGATCTTTACCGACGTTTGGGCGGGCAGGAACGTTAAGATCCGCTGCATCGTCGTTCCGCCGATCAAAGATAAGACAGACTTTTTCACGCGCTTCAAACGCTTCATGGAACGCCCCGTGC
>CAMJCC010000047.1 GCA_946404035.1 uncultured Clostridia bacterium
CTCCGAGCGGAAGAGCGTGTTCCCCATCTGGATCGTGACCTCGATGATCTCGGTGTCGCGCCGGACCTTGAAGGTCACGTTCGCCGTCACGTCGTCGGAAAAGTACTTGTTCAAAACCGAGAGTTTTTTCGTCACCATTTCCCGAAGATCGTCGCGTACGCTCATCTGTCTTCCGCTGCAAACAATTTTCATCCCATGTTCCATCCTTTCGATCTTTTGAACCGGGAGGGGGCAACCGGTTTCCCGGTCCACTTATATGATACCATACTCCGAGGGAAAAGGGAAGAGGATTTCGGAAAAAAGTACAAAGAATTTTTAAATTGTGCCCGGATTTGCGTGAATATATACAAAAACGGGATCAAAACGGGTAAAAAACACCCCGGCAAGCGGTTTCCGTCTTGCCGGGGTCGGTTTCTTATTTTGCGGTGAGATACCCCTCGCGGTAGAGCAGTTCGGCGATCAGGACCGCGCCGCCCGCCGCGCCGCGCAGCGTGTTGTGCGAGAGCCCGACGAACTTGTAGTCGAAGAGCGTATCTTCGCGGAGCCGTCCGACCGAAACGCCCATCCCGCGGTAGAGATCGCGGTCGAGCGCCGCCTGCGGGCGGTTGTCCTCCTCAAAGTAGGTGATGAACTGTGCGGGCGCGGAGGGAAGCCCCAGGGTCTGCGGTTTGCCCTTGAAATCGCGCCACGCGGCGAGGATCTCGTCCTTGGTCGGCTTCTTTTCAAAGTCGACGAAGACGGCGGCGGTGTGCCCGTCGGTGACCGGGACGCGGATGCACTGGGTCGTGATCAGCGGGGCGTCGGCTTTGACGATCTTGCCGTCCTCGACGCGACCCCAGACGCGAAGCGGCTCCTGCTCGCTCTTTTCCTCTTCTCCGCCGATGTAGGGGATGACGTTGTCGATCATCTCGGGCCACTCGCGGAAGGTCTTGCCCGCGCCGCTGATCGCCTGGTAGGTCGTGGCGACCACGCGCTTGATCCCGTAGGGAAGAAGCGGCGTCAGGGCGGGAACGTAACTCTGGATCGAGCAGTTGGGCTTGACGGCGATGAAGCCGCGCTTGGTGCCGAGGCGCTTTCTCTGCGCTTCGATCACGGCAAGGTGCGCGTCGTTGATCTCGGGGATCACCATCGGGACGTCGGGCGTCCAGCGGTTCGCCGAGTTGTTCGACACCACGGGGATCTCGGCGCGCGCGTAACGCTCTTCCAGCGCCCGGATCTCCTCTTTCTTCATATCGACGGCGCAGAAAACGAAATCGACGAGCGAGCCGATCTTATCGATATCCTCCGAGGAGAGGACGACCATATCGGCGACCTCATCCGGCATCGGGGTCTTCATCTTCCAGCGTTCGCCCACCGCCTCGCGGTAGGTCTTGCCCGCCGAGCGCGGGCTGGCGACCAGCGCCGTCAGTTCAAAATAGGGATGCTCGCGGAGCAGGGTCACGAACCGTTGACCCACCATTCCGGTCGCGCCGACGATCCCGACTTTCAATTTCTGCATAAACGAACCCTCCTCCAAAGAAAAACATTACATCGTATTATAGCAGAAGGAGAGCCGTCTGTCAATCGTTTGCGGGCGATTTTCGCTTTATTTTCGGATGATGGTCACGTTTTGGGGCAGGATGCCGGTCTGCTCGTAGACGATGGTGCAGATCCGGGCGTTGTCGGCACTGGAGAGTTCCTCTTCGTGCGACACGACGATGCTGGCTTTGTCGCCGTTCACCACCGCGACGCAGGGCGAAAAGCCCTTTGCCTCGATCAAACTCTCGATGTTGGCTTCGCGCTCCATATTGACCGCGATGACCGAGATGCCGGAGAGGGCGGTGGCGTGCTCCTCGCTGTCCTCCTCGGTGTTGCGCACCACGGTCTGCAGGACCTCGATCGCCTCGTCCCGGGTCTGCTTGCGCGCCAGTTCCGCCGCCGTGAAGTAGTCGGCGTCACCGGCGTTTGCCGCCGCATCGCCGCTTGCCGTCGCGCCGGCGTCGACCATATTGTTCCCGCCGTAGCCGATCGCGTCGGCGGGATCGTAGAACCACAGGTAGTTCAGGTAGACCGCCGCGCCGATGAGCAGGACCGCCGAGAGAATGATCCAGTTGCGTTTCCCGACCTTTCCGAAAAACCGTTTGATACCGCTGAGTTTTGCCATAGTATGCCTCCCGTTGCTTTTTTGTTCCATTCTATGCGCGCTTTTCGTGCCGTATGCGCTACGGACGGCGCTGGGACACCGTGACACGGTTGGTCCCGATCCCGAGCAGGGAGGAGAGCAGTCGGGTCAGGTCGGCTTTGACCGCGGGATCGCCCCCGCCGTCGCAGACCACCGCAGCGCCGAGTACGGCGGGCGGCGTGACCGACGCGATCTTCGACCCGCTGTAGGCGGTGCGTTCCCCCTCCGCCAGCGTGACCATCACCGTCACCCGCCCGACCCCCTTGACCTCGGCGCAGAGGGTCGAGAGTTCGCGTTCCAAGGCGACCCGATAGGCGGCGGGGTCGGCCGCTTCGCTCGTTTTGCCGCCCGAACCGAACAGCCCGCCGCCCGTGAGCAGGAGCAGGATCCCGACCCCGCAGAGCAAAAGGACCGGGAGAGCGCCGAGTTTTTCGGGGAGCCGGAGTTTCTTCTTTTTGCTGTGGGCGTTGTCGTTCTCTTTCATTTCGTCGGCTCCCCCTCGATCTCGATCTTCGCGGCGGGGCTCTCGCCCGCCAGCCACGCGGCGATCTTGTTTTTCATCCCCGCGTCACGTTCCGCCAACGTGATCCGGACGACGCCGGGACGGTCCCCCTCGGGCAGCGTGACGCGGACGGCGCGGGGCGCGACCCCGAAGCGCCGGACGATCTCCGCCGAGAGGGCGCTCTCCGCCGCGCGCGCGACCGGGTCGGTCGGGTCGCCCGCCGTATTCTCCCCGTATTCTGCAAACGAAAGGTCCGGGAGCGTCGGGACCTCCCCGACGGTCGAGAGAACGGGGAGCAGGAGTGCGAGCAGGGTCGCAAGCGATACGGCGAACAGGACGGTGCGCCGGGTCTTGCCGCGCGGGGCGAGCGCCGCCCCCGCGTTTGCCGCCGCCGCGACCAACAGAACGGACGGTAAGATCCTCATCCGACGCTCGGCGCGCACCGGACGAGCACGCCCACGGCGATAAAGAAGACCGCCGCCCCCATCGCAAGAGAGGCGAGCAGAAGATCCGAGACCGCGCGGAACTCCCCGAGCAGGCGCTCGGTCGAGGAGAGCGAGAACGCCCGCGCGACCGCCGCCGAGAGCGAATAGGAAAAGCGGAAGAGAAGCAGGCGGATCAGGGTCGGGAGGACGAGCAGAAGCAGGGCGTAGACCGCCCCGACCCCGACCGAGCGGCGCAGGAGCAGAAGCGAGCCGGATACCGTCGAGAGGGTGCCCGAGACCGTGCCGCCGACCACCGGGATCATCCCGGAGAGGGCGGTCTTCGCGGTTTTCAGCGCCACGCCGTCGCTTGCCGCCGACAGCCCGGTCTGCAGGGCGAGGGAAGCGGTCAGGAGCGTCGAGAGGATCCCCGCCGCAAAGAGAAAGAAGCCGCGCAGGTTGGACGAGATCCCGTCGAGTTTCAGGCCGTTTTCACCGAACGTCCCGACGAGCGAGAGCCCGAAACAGCAGCCCGCGACGGCGGGCAGAACGCGGCAGAAGAAGAGACCGACGAGCGACAGGATCGCCGAGATCCCGGTCCCCGCCGCGGCGGCGGTGGCGACCCCGCCGCCCGAGAGCGAGAGCGCGGTCATCACGGGAAGAAAGGCGGAGAGGACCTCCGAGAGCGAGGACAGGCAATCGACGACAGACGCGACGGTCCCCTCCGCGACCCGCCAGACCGCGAGCGAGACCACGACCGAGAGCACAGCCGAAACGAGCGTGCGTTCGCCGGTCCCGCCCCGGGCGAAGAGTTCGTAGCAAGCCGAAAGAAGAACGAGAGCAAGCAGGGAAAGAAACCCCGGCAAAACGACCTGCCACCCGTCGGAAAGACCCGCGGACAGAAGCGAGAAGAACGACTTGACCCCGACCAGCTCCGAGAGCGTTTTGACGTCGCCGTTCTCGGGCATCTTTTCCCGCACGCCGTCGGGAAGCCCGGCAAGAAGATCGTCCCAACCGGCGGTCTCGTTCTCTGCCGGGTCGGTCGCGCCCGCGGCGGACGCGGGCAGGGTGAGCAGAGCGACGAGGAGGAGCGCGAAAAGAAAAGGCAAAAACCGTTTCACGGCGCGCCTCCTTTCGTTCGGTTCAGCCCCCGGCAAGCGAGAGGGCAAGGTCGGTCAGCGTAAGGAAATCGGGCAGGCAGAGAAGCAGGATCTCCGCCCGCCCGGCACACTCGAGTGCGCTCGCCGCGCTATTCTCCCCGAGTTCCCGGCAGACGCCCGACCCGATCTCGGCAAGGTACCCGCATGAGAGCACCTTGAGCAGCGTTTCGAGGTACGGCGAGAGGGCGGAACGCTCCGCCAGATCGCAAAAAACGGCAACCGCCCCCCCGATCCGGCGAAAGAAGAGCAGAAGCAAAAGAAGAGCGCCCGAGAGCGACAGGAGCGGCGCGATCTTTCCGTTCTGCCCCCGCAGGATCAAACCGGAGAGGGCGGAGAGGGTCGCGATCCCGACCAGTTTCAGCATCAAATGCCGAACACCTCCCGCACGGTCGAAAACAGCTCCCCGATCTCGCGGATCAGGAGCAGGCAGACGATCACGATCCCGGCGATGGAGAGCAGGGTCGACTGCTCTTCCCGCCCCGCTTTGCCGAGGATCTGGCAGGCGACCGAGACCAGGATCCCGACGCCCGCGATCTTGAGGATCAGGGAAACGTCCATCTTTTTTGCCTCCTTTTCGGGTCAGACGACCAGCAGAAGAAACAGCAGCCCGCCGGTCGTGATCAGGGTGGAACGGAGTTTAACGCGCGTTGCGCCGTCTTTTTTCTCGCGTTCGAGCAGTTCGCTCATCCGTCCGATCGCGTGGTCGCACGCCCCGATCTCCTCCGCTTTCAGAAACGAGCCGACGCGGGAAAAGAAGTCGCCGAGCAACTCGACAGCGTCGGGCGGGAGCGACAGGGCGGGGGAGGCGCGTCGGAACGCGGCGGCAAGGTCGGCGCCGGTCTCCCCGTCGAAGAACCCGGCTTTCTCCAGCGCGGGCAGGTCGGCGGCGCGGCAGATCTCGGGCAGGGGGCGCGAGAAGCACGCGACCTCCCGCCGGATGCGGGTGAGCAGCGAGAGAAACTCCTCCATCTGCCCGATCCGGAGCGCTTCACGCCGCCTGACGCGGAGCGGGAGCAGGAACAGGCAACCGAGGTAGAGGAACAGGAGCGCCGCCCGCATTCAGCCGACCTCGACGGTGAAAAGGGCGTCGGCGGGGTCGGAGGGGGTCGCTTCGTAGGGGCAAAAGTCCCCGCGTTCGTCCCGCCCGATGCCGACGAACCCGCCGAAGATCCCCGCCCGGATCAGCGGGGCGACGGGGGACGCCGAAAAGAGATGAGCGAGCGAGTTCCCGTGGACGGTGGCGACGATCGGAACGCCGCCCGACTGGACCGAGAGGATGGCGTCGACCTCCTCTCGTCCGCCGATCTCGTCCACCAGGATCACGTCAGGGGAGAGGGTGCGGGTCGCGATCGAGATCCCCTCGCCCTTG
Source organism: uncultured Clostridia bacterium (assembly GCA_946404035.1). Classification (GTDB taxonomy): domain Bacteria; phylum Bacillota; class Clostridia; order Oscillospirales; family CAG-272; genus UBA1740. The sequence goes on from CAMJCC010000047.1 coordinate 5,615, forward strand.
CCGCATCCCGTGAGCAGGTCGACGCACGCGCCCCGCCCGTACCAATCGCCGGACAACTCGCCCCGGCAGTCGACGATCGCCGTTTTGAGCGGGCGGGACCCGGTCGAGAGCCGGACGCCGAGATCGCGCAGGACGGTGGTCTTGCCGCCGCCGGGCGGCGAGAAGATCAGAAGCCCGTGACGGCATCCCGCCCGGCGGAAGACCCGCTCGGCGAGTTCCCCCGCGCCGGGGACGGCGCGAGCGACCCGGATCACGACCGACGCGATCGCGCGGACCCCGACGATCCTGCCGCCCTCGCGAACGAAATCGCCGGCGACGCCCGCCCGTGATCCGTCGGGGAGGGGCAGATACCCCTCGCACAGGCAGTCGGCGTAGGCGTAGAGCGAGCCGCCCGAGAGCGTGCGGACGAAAGCCGTCAGCTCGTCTTCCGAGAGCAGGACCGGGAGCGGCGTCGTCCTCTCCCCGAGAACCAGGTGAGAGAGCCGCCCGGCGTGCATCCGGATCTCGCGGAGCGCGCCGTCAAAGCCGTCGGAAGACCGCCTGACCGCGTCGATCTCCCGGCGCAGTCGCGCGGGGAGCAGGGGGAAAACCGAGAGCCCGACGGGCGTTTTTTCACTCATTTTTCACCCCTCCGTTCCCCGGCGTCCGCGGCCGCCCGCCGCCCCCGGATATTTTCGACTTTATTCGCATTTTTCTTGACTTTTTCGACAAAATGTGATACCATAGACAAGGTGGGTTTTTCCCCCGGTCTGACCGGGATCACCAACAACTGGACAGGGAGGATTTGACAATGAAATCCATCGGTATCGTGAGAAAGATCGACGCGCTCGGACGGATCGTTATTCCGAAAGAGATGCGGAAGATGCTTTATCTTGCAGAGGGAGACCCCGTTGACATTTCGGCGGAGAACGACGCGATCGTCATTCGGAAATCGGGCTCGGTCTGCGTGTTCTGCGGCAAGAATACCGCCGATCTGACCGTGTTCCGCGGCCGTTCGGTCTGCGCGTCCTGCCTTGCCGAACTCGGCGAGAAAAAGGATTGATCCCGGACGGTACAACCTATGCCCGTCCCGGGATAAATATTCCCTTATCTCCGATCCGTAAGAAAACGGCGTCCCGGTCTGACCCGGGACGCCGCGTTTATTATATGACCGCCGCCCGAAACCGGGCGGCGGTCATTGCGTTATCTTAATATTTTCAGAATGGCGAGCAGGAAACTGAGCAGCGTGGTCAAGAGGACCAGGACCGACGCGGCGATCTTGAAGAAGTAGTTGATCAAGCTGACGTTCTCGTCCTTGTTCCGGATGCTTTTGAACAGCATCCCGAGACCGATCCCGCCCCCGAAAGTAAGGAACAGACAGGGCGCGAGATAGGGGGAAACGGTCATATTCTTCGCCGAGTTGACGTAGATCATCACGAGAAAGACGGCGACGGCGAGCGAAAAGAAGAGAGCGTATAGGAAAGTGAACGTCTTTTCACGCCCCGTCCGGACGATCACGTCCGGCGCGGTCGTATCCTCCGGGACGACGGTCGGCTCGTCCGGGAGTTTCCCGTTCTCCGCTCGGTTCTTCATTACAGACCGAGGAGGTCGACCTTCTCGTACAGGGCGAGAAGATCCGCCCGCTTTTTCTCGCAGAAGCGCCGCATTTCGGCGACCTGCTCTTCGGTGAAAGGATCGAGATCGCCCGGCTGAAGTTTGTCCTTGTACATCCGGTCGAGCACCAGCGCGTAGCGGATGTCGGTGGACACGATCTTCCCGGCGCGGGAGCAGATGACGATGTTCGATTGACCTTTCAAGAGCTGCTCGACGGCGTAGACGCCCATCTCGGACGAGAGGAGCCGGTCTTCCAGCGTCGGGGTACCGCCGCGGACGACGTGCGCCAGCCGCGCGAACCGCGACTCGACGCCGGTCTCTTTTTCGATCCGTTCGGTGAAACTCGGACCGAACTCGTGCCCGCAGCCCTCCGAAACGATGATGATGAAGTTCCGCTTGCCGAGTTTCTTCGAGCGTTTGATCTTTTTGATGGTGCCGTCGGCGTCGAACGGGATCTCGGGGATGGCGACGGCGGTCGCGCCCGAGGCGATCCCGGAGCGCAGGGCGATGTCGCCCGCGTCGCGGCCCATGACCTCGACCACGTTGCAGCGCGCGTGGGATTCGCAGGTGTCGCGGAGGCGGTCGACCATCTCGATGACCGTGTTCATCGCGGTGTCGAACCCGATGGAAACGTCGGTCGAGGTGATGTCGTTATCGATGGTGCCGGGCAACCCGACGCAGGGGATCCCGTGGTTGGTGAGATCCGTCGCGCCGCGGAAGGTACCGTCGCCGCCGATGGCGACGATGCCGTCGATCTCAAGATCGCGACAGGTCTTGACGGCTTTCGCCATCCCCTTTTCGGTCTTGAACTCGGGGCAGCGGTCCGAATAGAGCATCGTGCCGCCGTGGTTGATGCAGTTCGACACGTCGCGGATGGCAAGCTGTTTGATATCCCCGTCGATCAGTCCGCTGTATCCGCGGTAGATCCCCATGACCTCCACGCCGTGCGCGATGGCGGTCCGGGTGACGGCGCGGATCGCCGCGTTCATACCGGGGGCGTCGCCGCCGGACGTCAGGACGCCGATCCTTCTGAATTTTTCCATTTCTTCTATACCCTTTCTCTTCCGGCTCCCGACGGGAGCGTGCTTCATTCGCTGGTAAAGTCGGTCAGGCAGGCGCAGAGATAGCGGATGGCTTTCTCCGCGGCGACGCGGCGGACCGTTTCGCGGTCGCCCGGCAGATCCTCGCGGAACACGACGGTCTTTCCGTCGATGGCGACCCCGATGTAGACCCGTCCGACGGGCGCCTCGGGCGTTCCGCCGTCGGGGCCCGCGACCCCGGTGACCGAAACGGCAAGATCGGTGCCGAACCGGCGGCGCGCGCCCTCCGCCATCGCGGCGGCGACGTCGCGGCTCACGACCCCGCGTTCACGGATCAGCTCTTCCGGCACGCCGAGCAGAGCGGTCTTGGTCGACGAGGCGTAGGTGACCGCACCGCCGATGAAGACGGCGCTGGCGCCCGGCACGTCGACGATCGACGCGGCGACCAGCCCCCCGGTGCAGGACTCCGCCGTCGAAACGGTCAGGTTTTGTTTGCTCAGCAGGGCGACGAGCGCCGCTGCGTCATAGTTCTGCATAGAGCGGGAAACGGCGGCAGAGGTCGGCGACCTCCGCACGGACGGTCTCGGCGTTCTTCTCGAAGTCCGCGGCGGTCAGCGCGATCAGGTGCCCGATCTTCTTCATCTCTGCCTCTCCCATCCCGCGCGAGGTGACGGCGGGGGTACCGACCCGGATCCCGCTGGTGACGGTGGGTTTCTCGGGGTCGTTCGGGATGGCGTTCTTGTTGACGGTGATATGCACCTCGTCCAGCCGGACCTCGAGTTCCCGACCCGTGATCCCGAAAGGACGGAGGTCAAGGAGCATCAGGTGGTTGTCGGTGCCGCCCGACACCAGCTCGAAGCCCTCGGAGAGGAACTGGTCGGCAAGGGTCGCGGCGTTTTTGACGATCTGGTTCTGGTAAGCTTTGAAAGCGGGCTTCAGCGCCTCGCCGAAGCAGACGGCTTTCGCCGCGATGATGTGGAGCAGCGGACCGCCCTGGATGCCCGGGAAGATCGCCTTGTTGATCTTCTTCGCGATCTCCTCGTTGTTGGTGAGGATCAGTCCTCCGCGCGGACCGCGCAGGGTCTTGTGCGTCGTGGTGGTCACGACGTCGGCGTAGGGCAGGGGAGAGGGATGCAGCCCCGCGGCGACCAACCCCGCGATGTGCGCCATATCGACCATCAGGTAGGCGCCGACCGAGTGCGCGATCTCGGCAAGCCGCTTGAAGTCGATGACGCGCGGATACGCCGAGGCGCCCGCCACGATCAGTTTCGGCTGATGCTCTTTCGCCAGCGCCTCGACGTGATCGTAGTCGATGCGGTGGGTCTCCGAGCTGACCCCGTAGGGGATGAAGTTGTAGTATTTGCCCGAGAGGTTGACCGGGCTGCCGTGCGTCAGGTGTCCGCCGTCCGAGAGCGACATACCGAGGACGGTGTCGCCGGTGTTGAGCAGGGCGACGTAAACGGCGGTATTCGCCTGCGACCCGCTGTGCGGCTGGACGTTCGCGAACTGACAGCCGAAGAGCTGTTTTGCCCGTTCGATGGCGAGGTTCTCCACGACGTCGACCTTTTCACAGCCGCCGTAGTACCGGTGCGCGGGATAGCCCTCCGCGTACTTGTTGGTCAGGATGGTCCCCGCGGCAAGCAAAACCGGCTCGGAAACGAAGTTTTCCGACGCGATCAGCTCGATCCCGTTTCTTTGACGGTCGAATTCGGCTTTGATGGCGGCGCCGATCTCGGGATCGGCTTCGGTCAGGCGGTGCAGCATTTCAGAAATCATGGGGTAACCTCTCTTTTTTCTTCCGTTTGGCATATTCCAAATAATTATACAACATAGGAAAACAATTTACAAGGTCTTACACCGTTTTTTTTCATTTTTTCTCGCGCGCGCAAGACGGGCGGATAAAAAGGGGCGGCGGTCCGTTGCCGGACCGCCGCCCCCTGCCGTTTTCGTTCAGTTCTTTCCCCAGACAGCTTCGTTCTCTTTGAAGAAATCGACGTCCCGCCAGTCGTAGACCAGCGTGGCGACGCCGTTCCAGGCCACCAGCGGCCGGTCGACCGGCGTGCACGGGGAATAGTAGTCGACCTGGGTATAGTTCCCGTGTTTGATCGTCCAGTCGAAAGAGGAGGTCAGAGCGTAGGAGAAGTCGCGCCCGTTCAAGAGCTGGGCGTAAGCGATCAGCGCGGAGAGCGCCGGATACGCCGCGCCGTTCTGCTGTCCGTATTCCTGACCGGACTTGTTGTAGCACCGGTCGATCCCGCGGTAAAAGGGATAAACCGACATCACGCCGAAATCCCCCGCCGGTTGGAGTTTGTTGTTCCGCGTTTCGAGCAGGGCGGAGATACTGTCGAGCAGCCGCCCGGTCTTCTCACGGTCGCTGATACCGAACAGGACGGCAAAGATCGTATCGGCGGAGAGGTTATCTTCGAGCAAGTCGCCTTTGCGATAGTTGATATAGTACCCCTTTTCGTCGTCCCAGAGCAGTTCGTTGATCGCGTTCTTGGTCCGGAGGAACATTTCGTGATACCGGCGGGCGCGGACCTTGTCCCGCTTTTCCGCGATCCTCGAAAGGCACCAAAGCGCGCGGGCGTACATCAGTTCGACGTAGGTCACGTATCCGATCCGGTGGACCCGGTCGGTCAGGTCCCGGTTGTTGTATACGCCGGGTTTGGAGATCAGCGAGGTCTCGTCCCCGTATCCAGAGAGTTTGTCGAGCGTGAGAAGACAGGATTGATAGACGGTCCGCTCGTTCGCTTTTTCGTCAAGGATCGAAAAATCGCCGGTGCGGTTGATGTAGTCGTAGACCGTCAGAACGAACAAACTCGGGGTGTCGTAGTGGTTGAGCCAGTGCGGATCCAGCCGAAAGGTCACGGCGGCGGAACAGTTCCCGTCCTTGTCGATCCCGTATGCCAGCGTGAGGATCTGTTCTCTGACCAGGTCGGCGCGGCCCTGTTTATAGAACGCCATCGACGCAAAGTAGTCGTCAAGATAATAGGTCCTGAGCGGATTTGGGCAGAGGCACATCGGGGAAAAACCCTTGAAACGCCCGATCTCTTTGTAGTTTTCAAGCGCCGAGAAGACGCAGGAAACGTAGAGCGCCTTGTCCTTTTCGGTCTTCGCCGTCGGGGGGATCACGACGCTCTTGATCTCGTCAAGGACCCGCTTTTTATGTTCGGCAAAGCGGGAGAGCATCGTTTTGCAGTACGTGGCGTCGGTGCCGTAGGAGAGAACGAAGCGCGCGCTCTTGTCGGTGCGCAGATAGAACGCCGTGGTCTGCGGGACGAACCGGTTTTCGGCGTCGGTCGCGAACTGATATCCGTCGATCGCGTCGCCGAGATCGAAGACCACGTCGTAGTTGCCCGTTTTGTTCGCCCTGATCTCGAAGAACACCGCGTTGCCGACGATGGGGACGAATTGCAGGACCGTGATCTTGACGTCGCCTTTTTTCAGAATGATCTTCTGCGTCCGTCCGACCATCTCGACGGTCTTGTCACAATAGGCGGGGAGCAGTTCTCCGTTGACGAAAACGCGGAGAAAGGACCGTTTGACGTAGTTGCCGCCCTGATTGATCACGGAATAGTTCGTGATCCCGCCGATGCCGTCAAAACAGACGTGCAGGTCGTTCGATGAGACGTCGTAGACGACTTCCTCAAAGTTTTTTCCCGCGACGACGATCATCCCGTTCCGAAAACTTTTCCTCATAACGATTTTCCTTTGTTTTTGGCGTTCATAATACCATTATAAACGATTTTTATCGTTTTGGCAAGGAATTACAACCCGCTTTTTCGTTTTGACCGTAAAAAAATGCAAAAAAAGACGGCCGCAAGAAAAAGGGACGCCCCGAAGCCGCCCGGGATCGGGCGGGCGCGGGGCGTCCTTGCAAACAGGGACACCGGGGTCGCCCGGGACAGGAAAAAGGAGGAACCTGCCCGGAGCGGCCCCGGATGGAAACGGGGTCAGTCGGCGAGTTTGAAGTAGATCGGAGCGTTGATCTCCACGGGCTCCGCTCCCTCTTCCTCGACGGTGAACGTGTTCGCCGCGGGAGACGCGACCTTCTCGACGTTCATCGCGAAGTCCTTGCCGCAGGTCACGTTGATGTCCGCGACCACAACGTAGACGGTCTTGTCGGTGATCGCTTTCTTTCTGTTGAGATAGAACGCGACGACGTAAGCGTCGCCGTCTTCGTACTTAATGCCGCCGTTACCGTCGGTTTCGGCGAAGAAGAGGTTGTCTTCGTATTTCTGCAAGCCCTTGGTGCCGGTGGAGAGTTTGAATATCGCAACGCCGTCGACGTAAGCGGTCGCGGTCGTAACGTAATCCTTCCCATCGCTGCCGGCAGCACCGGATCTCACAGCCGCCTCGTCGATCAGTTCCTGATGGATGCGGATCTGGATGCGGTGCCAGCCCCACTCGTGCCCGTTATCCAGATTGTCGGCGTCGGGAGCGATCGCGCCGCCGATATTCGGATAGTCGGAGTAGTTGGGATTGACGCCGCACATCGTCGCGGGGGTGGTCACTTCGCTGTCGGAAATGGGCTTGGAGAAGTTGCCCATCCACTCGAACGCGCCGGCGAACTTTGCGTCGCTGTATGTGATGTCGTTTCTGGGCGACCAGTAAAGGACGGGTTCCTTGTTGATACGGGCGGTGATGTAGGGGTTCGAGCCCTCCGCGTCATACAGATCAAGCATCGTTTCGTTCCAAAGGATCGAGTACTCGATCAGGAGGTCGTTGCCCTGGGGATCCTCGGTTGTCGGATAGAAGTGCTTGTCGCCGAGAATGTCCTCAAAATAGATGCTTTCGGACGGATAGCCGCCGCCGGACGTGTCGTCGCAGACCAGAACGGTCGGCTCGAACGTAAGCACTTCGTTTA
>CAMJCC010000048.1 GCA_946404035.1 uncultured Clostridia bacterium
CTCCCGTTCCGTTTGTCAAGTGGTTTTTTTAATTTTTTTCGGGTTTTCGGAAAAAACCTCGGTTTTTTGAAAAACGCCCTTTCTTTTGGCGTTTTCCTATGGTATAATAAGGTCGGATCGATCCGGGGAACCCGGTCGAAGGACAAAGGAAAGCGACGGACGCCGAAATGAAAGAGAAGAAAATGAAAAACTGTCGCCTGAATCAGGTGGGCGGACAAGCCGTTCTGGAGGGCGTGATGATGAAAGCGGGGACGCGGACCGCCACCGCCTGCCGGCGGGCGAGCGGGGAGATCGTCGTCGCCCCGAAAGAGTTCGTTTCCGCGCGCAAGAAACACAAGATCCTGAACATCCCGATCCTGCGCGGGATCGTCAACTTCGTCGAAATGATGATCCTCAGCATGAGCACCCTGACCCTCTCGGCGGAGGTCGCCGCGTCCGACGAGGACGACGCGCCCTCAAAATCGGCGTTCGCCGCCGTTTCGGTGGTCGCAACGGTCTTCGGCGTGCTGCTTGCCGTCGTGCTCTTCCTCTACCTCCCGAAACTGGCGGTCGCGGGGATCGAGCGGCTGTTCTCGGTCTCGCTCGGCGTATGGGGCGCGGTGATCGAGGGCTTTATCAAGATCGCTTTCTTCCTATTATATTTATTCCTCGTTTCGCTGATGCCCGACATCAAGCGCACTTTTGAATACCACGGCGCGGAGCACAAGAGCATCGCCTGCTACGAGGCGGGCGACGAACTGACCCCCGCCAACGCGAAAAAGCACACCCGGTTCCATCCCCGGTGCGGCACCAGTTTCCTGTTCGTGATGCTGGCGCTCGGGATCATCATCGGCGTGGTGCTCCGGGTGGTTTTGCCCGCGTCGGTGATCGGCAACCACCTGCTCTACACCGCGATCCGCCTCTTGGTCCTGCCGCTGGTGGTCGGGATCGGGTTCGAGTATATCATGTTCGCCGGGAAGCACGACAATATCGTGACCCGGATCCTGTCCGCCCCGGGGCTGTGGTTCCAGAGGATCACGACCCGCGAGCCCGACGAAAGCCAACTCGAGGTCGCGATCGCCGCGCTGATGTACGCGCATATCGACGCCTTTCCCGACTACGACCGCGAAGCCGTGACCTACCGTCCGAAAGAGAAGACGGAGGACAAAACCGCCGAAAACGCAGAAACCCCTGCCGAAGACGCCCCCGCGGACGTGCCCGCGGAAACCGAGCCGGAAACGGAAGCCCCCGCGCCCGAGGACGCGCCGCCCGACAAACCCGATGAAACTGTCTGACCTCCGCCGGGCGCTCTCCGACGCGGGGATCGAGGACGCCGAAACCGAGGCGCGCCTGCTCTTCACCCGCGTGTCGGGTCTGCCCGCGCACCGCTTGATCGGAGGCGACCCCGACTGCTCCGACCCGCGCCTGAACGAACTGCTCTCCCGGCGGCTGGAACGGGAGCCGCTCGCCTACCTGATCGGGGAGGCGGCGTTCTACCGCGAGACCTACCGGGTGACGCCCGACGTACTGATCCCGCGACCCGATACCGAGCTACTCGTCGAGGAGGCGATCAAACGGATCCCCGTCGGGGCGCGCTTTGCCGACCTCTGCTGCGGGTCGGGCTGCATCGGGGTCTCGGTCTTGGCAAACCGCCCCGACCTTTTCTGCGACGCCGTCGACCTTTCTCCCGCCGCCGTCGCCCTGACGCGTGAGAACGCAAAGCGAAACGGCGTGGCGGAGCGGATCCGGGTCTTCTGTGCCGATCTCTTTGCTTTGCCCGCCGACCTTTCCGGCTACGGCGCAATTCTTTCCAACCCCCCCTATATCGCGCGGGCGGTGATCCCGACCCTGTCCCCCGAGGTCAGGCGCGAGCCGATCGCGGCGCTGGACGGCGGGGAGGACGGTTTGGACTTCTACCGGGAGATCGCCCGGCGGCTTCCCTCTTTGCTGATCCCCGGCGGGATCGCGCTGCTTGAGATCGGATACGATCAGGCGGACGCGGTCACCCGTATCTTTTCCGACGCCGGTTGTCCCCCGACGGTCCTTTCGGACTACGGCGGCAACCCGCGCGTCGCGCTTCTTTCCCGACGCTGAACCCCGCCGGTTCCCCCGGCATAGAATAGAAGGACCGCAAACGCGGAATTCTTCTTTTCGGGGGAACTTATGGCGCGACCTCTTCCGGGCGTTCTCTTCGGCGGCAAAAGCAACGAGTACGCCGTTTCGCTCCTCTCCGCCGCCTCCGTCCTGTCCGTTTTACGCAGCGAAGGCGTCCCGCATCACGCGCTCTGGATGGACCGGGACGGACGGCTCTTCCTCTGTGCGGGCGACCCCGTCGCCGCCTGTGCGGCGGGCGTCGATCCCTCGCCCGTCGCCCCTGCCGATTTTACGCGGGGTGGCGTTCTGCTCCGGGACGGGAGGGGGTTTCTCCCTCTTTCGGGCGTTCTTCCCGTCGTACACGGCGGGACGACCGAGGACGGGCGACTGCAAGGGATGCTGGATCTTCTCGGTCTCCCCTACGCGGGCTCGGGCGCCGAGGCGTGCGCCGTGACGATGAACAAGGCGCTGTGCAAGACCGTGCTTTCCTGTGCCGGGATCCCGGTCGCGGGCGGTTTCGCTCTGGCGGTCGGGGACGCCTCCGACGCGATCCAGCGGGTCGAAGAGACGCTCGCCTATCCCGTCTTCGTCAAACCGGCGCGGTCGGGCAGTTCCATCGGCGCCGGGATCGCCCGGGACCGGGCGGAACTTCTCGCGCGCACCTCGGAAGCGGCGGCGACCGACCCTCTCGTCCTGTTCGAGCCGTATATTGCGGGGCGCGAGATCGAGGTCGGCGTGCTTGCCGACGAAGCCGGTCGTCTCTTTGCTTCCCCGCCAGGCGAGCTCTTCTTTGACGCGGGCTTTTACGATTACGAAACCAAGTACGGCGCGGGCGCGGATATCCGCGTTCCCGCCGATCTTCCCGCCGCCCTCTCCGGGCGCCTCCGGGAGTTGGCGTTGGCGGCGTTTGACGCGCTCGGGTGCCGCCATTTCGCTCGGGTCGATTTCTTCGTCTCGCGCGACGGGAACGTCGTTCTGAACGAGGTGAACGCGCTCCCCGGGCTGACCGACAAGAGTATGTTTCCCCGGCTTGCCGCCGCGGCGGGCGTTCCGTTTTCGGACCTTGTGCGCCGGTTGGTCGCGTTTGCGATCGAGGGAACGCCGTGATCGGGGTCTTTGACAGCGGGATCGGCGGGTTGTTCGTCCTGTCCGCTCTGCGCGCCGCGCTTCCCGAAGCCGACCTTCTCTACTACGCCGACACCGCGCGTCTTCCCTACGGCGCGCGCTCCCCCGCTCTGATCCGGCGCTTTGCGCGGGAGGCGGGAGAACGGTTCGCGGGATGGGGCGCCGACCGGGTCCAGGTCGCCTGCGGCACGGTCTCCGCCCTTGCGCTCGACGAATTTCGCGCCGCGGCAAACCGACCGGTTTCCGGGGTGATTGCGCCCGCCGTGCGCGAGGTGATCAAATCGGGCGTGCGCCGCGTCCTGATCCTCTCGACCGAGGCGACGGCAAGATCTCTTGCGTTTGATCGCGCGCTGACCGGAGAGGATCCCGGGATCGTCCCCCTCTCGCTCGGCTGTCCGCTCTTCGTTCCGCTGATCGAAAACGGTTTTTTTGCGAAAAACGACCCCGCGCTCCTCTCGTTTATCGGGCGGGTCCTCGCGCCCGGACAGACCTTTCTGCCCGACGCGATCCTGCTCGGCTGCACGCATTTCCGTCTGCTTTCCCCCGCGATCTCCTCGCTTTTTCCCGGCGTACCGCTCTACGATTGCGGCGAGGCGGCGGCGCGGGCGCTCGCGAAAACCGAGCGAAGCCAGGGCGGCGGGTCGCTTCGGGTCGTGGTCAGCGACGGTCCCGACCGGTTCCTTTCGGCGGCGGAAAACGCAGGGGCGCTTCCCCCCGGAACGGTCGTCGAGTGCGTCGGAGAAGTTTAAACAGAATACGATAAAGGCAAGGATACGAAAATGGCAAAGTACAGACAGGGCAGGATCAACGACGCGCTGGCGCAGGAGATGGCGCTGGCGCTCCGGGACGTCCGGGACCCCCGGATCGTTTCGAGCATGGTCTCGATCACCCGCGCCGACGTGACGAAGGACCTGAAGATCGCGAAAGTGTATTTCTCCTGTATGGGAGATCAGACCGAAGCCAAGCGCGCGCTGACCGGGGCGACGGGGCTGTTCCGCTGTCACCTCGCGGCGGCGCTGAACCTACGGATCACGCCCGAGTTGGTCTTCATCCCCGACGGCTCGATCGAGCACGGGGCGCGGATCTCGGAACTGCTGCACAAACTGGACGTCGAGCGCGCCGAGCGCGAGGCGAAACGGGAAGATAACAAGGAGCCGGAACAATGAGCGAACTGTCCTTTTCCGAACTGGTCGACCGGGTGATCGGAGCGAAAAAGCCGATCCTACTGACCCACACGCGCCCCGACGGGGACACGGTGGGGTCCTGCGCCGCGCTCGCCGCGCTGTTTTGCGCGATGGGACGGCACCCGGCCGTCGTTTCCCCCGACCCGATCCCCCGCCGGCTGTCGTTCCTCTCGGATAACGAATGGTTCTCTCCCGTCGATAAGTACCCGTCCGACGCGACCGTGATCGCGGTCGACGTGGCGTCGCCCCAACAGCTCGGGGGTCTGCAAGCGACCTTTACCGGGGCGCTGGCTCCGGCGTTCATGATCGACCACCACGAACGGGGCGTGGCGTTTGCGCCGCGGTTCCTTCGCGCCGACGCTTCCGCCACCGGGGAGATCGTCTACGACCTCGCCGTCGAGTTGGTCTCGCGCGGCGCGCTTACCGCGATCCCGCCGTTTGCCGTCAACGCGATCTTCGCCTCGATCTCGTCGGACACCGGGTGTTTCAAGTATTCCAACGTCACCCCGCGCACCCACAGGATCGCCGCCTCTCTTCTCGAACTCGGAGCGGAGGCGCCCGAGATCAACCGCCTGCTCTTCGACGTCAAGACCGCCGAGATCCTCTCTGCCGAGGGATACGTCGCCTCGCACGTTTGTTCCACCCCGGACGGCAAGATCGCGTGGGTGCTCGTGACAAACGAGATCCGCGCCTCGCTCGGTCTTTTGGACGAGCATTTTGAGACCGCGATCGACGTGGTACGCTCGCTTGAGGGCGTGGAGATCGCCATGGCGGTCAAGGAATGTTCCGACGGCAAATTCAAGGTGTCGTTCCGCAGCACCGGGCTTGACGTGGCAAGGATCGCCGCGTCGCTCGGCGGCGGGGGACATCTGCGCGCCGCGGGCTGCTCGCTCTCAACGAAGACCGCGGAGGAGGCCGCCGCCATAGCGGTTGAGGCGGTCAAAGCCGCTCTCTGACCTCGTAAAACCAAACGGAAAAGCCCGCGAAGAGATCTTCGCGGGCTTCTTTTTCGTTTTGTCGGATCACTGTTTTTTGAGCAGTTTCTTTCTCTCGCGTTTCAAGGAGTATTTGGTGGGGTACGGTTCGAGGTACGCGGCGGTCGAACTCGACATGGTCCGCAGATCGAAGAGCCGCACCGTATCGATGATCGAGGACGGCATTTTCTTTTTCTTTGCGAACTTCTTGTAGTTCTTGTCGATCCGTTTCCGGAGTTTCGGGTCGGTGACGTCGCGGTAGATCTCGCGCTTGGACGAGAGTTTTTCGTCGCGGACGTAGAGGCACTGCCAGTCGTTCAGTTTGACAATGTCGCTCATGCAGAAGATGAGTTTCTCGCGGTGCGCGCCGTCGGGATCCATCCCGTAGAGCGAGTAGACCGGATCGCCGTCCGCGTCCTTGCCGTCCACGGCAAGATAAAGGATCTTGTCGGGGGTGACGGTGACCAGTTTGTTGATGCCGGCGACCAGCTCCTCGTACTCGGACCCGTCGCTTCTGACGCGGCAGAGCACGTCGCTGTTGTTCTTGAAGTAGACGTATTTGCCAGAAACGGTGAGTTTTTCGTCCTGCGTGAACTCGGGGTTGATCCCGAGCGCCACCCGGCTGACGCCGTCGCCCTCGTCGCGGACCGAAAGCCGGAACAGCGAGAGCTGGTCCTGCCCGGCGGTGAGGTAGATCCAGTCGTTGTCGCGCGCCACCACGTCGCGGGTGTATTTGAGTTCCTCGCGATACGAGCTTCCGTCGAGGCGCACCGAGCAGAGCGAGCGGATCCCGTCGTTGCCGACCAGATAGAACAGCCGTCCGTTCACGAGGTCGAACACGTCGTAAACGTTGCGGGCGAGCACGCGTTCGCCGCCGTCGGTCAGACCGTCCTTGACGTACACGGTCTTGTTGCGGATGCTGTGGTGGTCGATCCGGGTAAAGACGATCTTACGGTCGGGGGTGATCGCCACGATGCGTCCGTTGCCGGAGAGCTCCTCGCGTTCCTTGCCGCTCGAGAGATCGAGCGAGCGGAGCGCCCTCTCCTCGCGGAGATCGACGATCTTCTTGCCCTTTTTGTTCAGAACGGTCTTCAGCGCGTAGTAGTACACGACGTCGCCCGAAACCTCCGCGATATCGGTCACGCCCTCGGACAGCAGCGTGAGTTTCCCGGTGTCGAGGTCGAAGCGGAAGAGGTCGCGCCACGCGGAGAGATCGACCTTTTTCTTGGCGCGGAATTTCTTGTAGGGGATCTGGCGGTTGCGGCAGTAGCGTTTCTTTTGCCGCGCGTCCTTTTTGGGATGGTACGCGACGGTGAACAGGACCGTGCGCCGGTCGTCGGAGAGGAAGCGGAGCCCGTCGGCGTCAATATTCCCGTACACGCTGTACCGACCGAGCGTGCGTCTGCCCTCTTTATCCACCGAGAAGAACGCGATGCCGCGGCCGTCGCCGCCGGGGATATAGTAGAGCCGGTCGCCGTACGCGCCCACGACGTGCGCGTGGCGCGTGTCGGTCGAGATCGGAGCGCCGGTATCGAACAGTTTTGCCCGCTCGGGGTACACGACCCCGTTCCGGACGAGGTAGGGGCGGCAGCGGAACCAGAGGACGTCGATCTTCGGGTCGTCGGTGCCGACGATATGGAAACGGCAGAGCTCGGCGATATAGAGCCCGGCGCGGCGGTAATCGGGGATCATCCGGAACAGTCGGAGCGCCTCGTCCGGGTCGTTCTTTTCGTAGGCGGCGACCGCCTCGGCGTACACGCCGGCGGCGTCGATGCCGGCAAGCGAATACGCGGCGTCAAGGTCGCGGGTCTTCTTCTCGCGGCGCTTTCTTTCGGCTTCGCGGTCCTCTTCGCCCGCCTCGGCGGCGACGGTCAGAAGACAGTCGATATAGCGCGACAGCGTGCCGGAGAGCCGGCGAAGCTCCTCTTTCGGGACGCCGGTCCCGTTTTGTTCCGCGGCGGCGAGCCGGTCGGTGAAGCGACCCTCCTGCGCGCGCAGGAGCGCGAGCGCCTCGCGCAGAGCGGGGCTGTCGGCGGAGCCGTTCTCGGCAAGCGCGTCGAGGTTGCGGTCGATGACGCGGATCTTGCGCTTGATGCAGGCGTCGGCGTATTCGATCCCCGCGCGCCAGGTCTCCCGGTCGTCGCCCTTGATTGCAAGGATCTCGTCAAGCAGCGTATCCAGTTCCGCGGGAGAAAGCGCAGAAGAAAGCTCGGCGTCGGTCCCTCCGCCGAGAAAATGGACGTGAGCGCGTTCCTCCGCCGCCCGGAACCCAAGTCCGGCTTTGGCTTGCAGGGCTTCGTTGCTTCTGAACATGACTTGCTCTCCTTTGCAGAAAAATGAAGAGATACTCAAATAGTTCTTTGCCGCGCGGAATATACAGTTTCTTAATATACATTATACAACAGGATACGGGGAATGTCAAATCTTTTTCGTACATTTTTCCAAGCCTGCGCGCCCCCTTTGAAAAACGCCGCCGAACGATTGACAAAACGGCGCGCGAAAAGTATAATAGACGTGAAAAACAGAGGGGGAGCCGCGCCGATGGGCGCGGCGAACGCGGGCTATGACGCTGAAAGAACTTGCGATCGGTCGTTCGGCGACCGTTCTTGACGTGGGCGGGACGGGCGCCCTGCGCCAGCATCTGCTGGACATGGGCATCGTTCCGGGCGTTTCGGTCGCCATGGTCAAGCACGCGCCGCTCGGCGACCCGGTCGAGATCCGGATCCACAATTATGAACTGACCCTGCGGCTGGACGACGCGGCGAAGATCAAGATCGAGGAAACGGTCGGGCAAGCCGACGTTGCAGCCCCGGAAGACGAAGAACCCCCCAGAAGAAGCGCCGCGCACCCGGGGCTTGGCGAGAGCGGGAAGAACTATCACGTAAAAACCGACGAAAACCCGCTGCCCGCCGGGACCACCCTGACCTTTGCCCTCGCGGGCAATCAGAACTGCGGCAAGACCACGCTGTTCAACCAGCTGACCGGCTCGAACCAGCACGTCGGGAACTTCCCCGGCGTGACTGTGGATAAAAAGGACGGGCCCATCCGCGGCGTGAAGAACGCCGTGGTGACCGACCTGCCGGGGATCTACTCGCTCTCGCCCTACTCCTCCGAGGAGTTGGTGACGCGGGCGCATATCCTGAACGAAAAGCCGCACTGCATCATCAACATCGTGGACGCGACCAACATCGAGCGGAACCTCTATCTGACGATGCAGCTGCTCGAACTCGAGGTCCCGACCGTTCTCGCCCTCAACATGATGGACGAGGTGCGCTCGGGCGGCGGCTCGATCGACGTCAACCGTATGGAAGAGATGCTCGGGATCCCGGTCGTGCCGATCTCCGCCTCCAAGGGCGAGGGCATCCGGGAGCTGATCGACCACGCCGTTCACGTCGCAAAGTACCAGGAGAAGCCGGGGCGGCAGGACTTCTGCGACCCGGAGGGCGAGGGCGCGCCGGTTCATCGCTGCCTGCACGGGATCATGCACCTGACCGAGGACCACGCCCGCGCCGCGGGGATCCCCGTGCGGTTCGCCGCCGCGAAGTTGGCGGAGGGCGACAAAGAGATCCTGAAAGCGCTGGACCTGGACAAGAACGAGCGCGAGCTCCTCGACCACATGGTGAAACAAATGGAGGTCGAGCGCGGGCTTGACCGCGCCGCCGCCATCGCGGATATGCGCTTTGCCTTCATTCGCCGCGTGTGCCGCGAGACCGTCGTTCGCATCAAGGAGAGCCCCGAGCGGCGCCGGAGCGAAAAGATCGACCGGGTGCTGACCGGGCGCTTCACCGCGTTCCCGCTCTTCGTTCTGATCATGGGGCTGGTCTTCTTCCTCACGTTCAACGTGATCGGCAAGTTCCTCTCCGACGCGCTCTCGCTCGGGATCGACGCGCTGGGCGGGGTGGTATCCGACGCGCTGATCGCCGCGAATGTAAACATTGCTTTACGTTCTTTGATCGTGGACGGGATCTTTACGGGCGTGGGGTCGGTGCTGTCGTTTTTGCCGACCATCGTGACGCTGTTCTTCTTCCTGTCCTTGCTGGAAGACACGGGGTATATGGCGCGCGTGGCGTTCGTTGCCGACAAGTTGTTCCGGAAGATCGGGTTATCGGGGCGGAGCATCGTGCCGATGCTGATCGGGTTCGGGTGCACGGTGCCGGGCGTGATGGCGAGCCGGACGCTGCCGTCGGAGCGAGACCGGAAGATGACGGTGCTCCTGACCCCGTACATGAGTTGTTCTGCGAAGCTGCCGATCTACGCGTTCTTTTCGGCGGCGTTCTTCGGGCGCCGGGCGGCGCTGGTGATGGCGGCGCTCTATTTCGGCGGGATCCTTGTCGGCGTTCTGATGGCGCTGCTCTTCCGCCGTGTGTTGTTCCGCGGGGAGGCGATGCCGTTCGTGATGGAGCTGCCGAACTACCGGTTGCCGGGACTGAAGAACGTCGGGCTTTTGCTCTGGGAGAAAGCGAGCGATTTTTTGCGCCGGGCGTTCACGGTGATATTCCTTGCGACGCTGGTGATCTGGTTTTTGCAGAGTTTTGATCCGCGCCTGAACTATCTTGCCGAGGAGGGCGCCAACGCCGACAGCATCCTCGCGCACGTCGCCGGGTTCATCGCGCCGATCTTCCGCCCGCTCGGGTTCGGGTCGTGGCAGATCTCGGTCGGGCTGATCACCGGGTTTATCGCAAAGGAGAGCGTGGTCTCGTCGATCTCGGTCCTGCTCGGGACCGCGTCGGTCACGACCCTGCTCTCGCCGCTTGCCGCGGTCTCGCTTCTGGTCTTCTGCCTGCTCTATACGCCCTGCGTCGCCGCCGTCGCCTCGATCCGAAGAGAGCTCGGCGTGCGCTGGGCAGCCGCCGTCGTCGCCCTGCAATGCTCGGTCGCGTGGATCGTCGCCGCAATAGTACGCTTGATCGGGCTCCTCTTCGGGGGGGTGTTGTAAATTATGGCGTGGCTACAGGCGAATTTCGCTACGTTGATCGTCGCCGCTGCGCTCGTCGCGTGCGTCGCCGTCGCCCTCTTCTTCGTCTTCCGCGCCCGCAGAAAAGGCGGATCCTGCTCCTGCGGATGCGGCTCCTGTCCGTACGACTGCAAGAAGAAAGACTGACTGCCGCGGACGGTCAACCCGGCTGTCGCGGTTCCCTTTGCTTTCTAAAAAAACGCCGCCCGGCGAATTTCGCCGGGCGGCGTTTTTTGCCCGTGGGATGCGCTTCGGGCGCGCCCCCCGTTCGTTCCGTTGCGCCGTGGGCGCGACGGCTTTACTTTTTCAGGAACTTCTTCAAAAACGACGACTTTTTTGCGTTGTTTCCGTCGCCGCAGGACTTGGCGAACTCGGAGAGCATCTTCTTCTGCTGGGACGACAGCCCTTTCGGCACCTCGACGGTGACGGCGAAGATCAGGTCGCCTTTCCGCTTCGAGGACACCGACGGCATCCCCTGTCCCTTGACGGTGAATTCGGTCCCCGACTGCGTCCCCTCCGGGATGGTGAACTTGGTCTTCCCGGTCATGGTCGGCACCTCGATCTCGGCGCCGAGCGCGGCGTCGGTGAACGCGATCGGGATCTCGCAGTACAGGTTGCCCCCTCTCCGCTCGAACAGCTCGTGCGGGCGTACGCGCACTTCGATCAACAGGTCGCCCGGCACGCCGCCGTTCCGGCCGGCGTTGCCCTGCCCGCGCAAAACGATCCGCTGCCCGTCGTCGATGCCGGCGGGGATCGCCACCTCCAGCGTTTTGGTCAGCTTGACGTATCCGCTGCCGCGGCAGTTCTTGCAGGGGTTCTTGATCGACTTTCCGGTGCCGCGGCACGCCTGACAGGTCTGCTCGGATTGCATCATCCCGAGCAGGGTCTGGCGCTGCGTGACAACCGTCCCGCGACCGTGGCAGACCGAGCAGGTCTCGATCTTGCTTCCCTTTTCCGCCCCGGTCCCGCCGCAGTCGGCGCACTTCTCGATCCGGTCGAACTTCACGTCGCGCTTCACGCCGGCAAACGCCTCGTCAAACGACAGATAGATCCGGAGCGCCACGTCCTCGCCGTCCATCCGGGCATTCCGGCGGCTGGCGCCGCCGCCCCCGAAGAAAGACGAGAAAATGTCGCCCATATCGAACCCGCCGAAGCCGCCGAACCCGGCGCCTCCCGCGCCGCCGCCGCCCATCGAGGGGTCGAACGCGGCGTGACCGTAACGGTCGTACGCGGCGCGCTTCTCGGCGTCGGACAGGACCGAGTACGCTTCGTTCACTTCCTTGAAGTGCGCTTCGGCCTCCTTGTCGCCGGGATGCAGGTCGGGATGGTACTGCTTCGCCAGTTTGCGGTATGCACTTTTGATCGCGGCGTCGTCGGCGCCTTTCTCGACGCCGAGCACCTCGTAATAGTCTCTTTTCGTTTCAGCCATTTTGCCTTATCCTTTGTTGCCGTTCGGGTCAGAAAAGGAGCCGTCTGTTGTATTCGGTGGGGAGGTCCGCCGCGTAGAGATGCGCGTCGCAGGAGAGCTCCAGCATCTTCGGGACCGCGATCCCGTCTTTTGCGGCGAATTCGATCACCGTCATGCCCGTGCAGGACTGGTCGAACCGCGAAGCGAACAGGGGGTACGGGACGTCGAGCAGGCACGACAGAAACGACATGCCGAAGCCCTGATGCGCAAACAGCGCGACCCGCTCGTTGTTCGGGGTCTCCTCTATGTAGCACCTGTTCTCGCGGTCGTGCCGGTACCCGAGCGAGAGCAGAAACGCGTCGGTCTCGCGGCCGACCCGCTCCAGTCCCTCGCGGAACCGGTTTTCGGGGAAACCGGGCGCCTCGTACCACTTGTCGCCGAGCGAAAGCACCTCGGGGGAGGAGAACTTGCGCCGGATCGCTTCGCTCTGGAAGCACCAGGTCTTTCTGCCTCTACCCGTTCCGTCGTCGACCGTCATCTCTTTCCACGCGTGCCCCTCGTTGCACCAGTCGAGCGTGACGATCTCGCGCCGGGTCAGTTCCGCCGCGGGGCGCGCCGTCTGGATCGCGCGGTTGGCGGACGACGAAAAGATCTTGTCGAGCCCGTAGCGGGCGAGCCGGCGTCCGACCGCCTCCGCCTGCCGCTCCCCGATCGGGGTCAGCGCGTCGGGCTGGTAGGTGGGGTCTCCGTGACGGACGTAGAAAAACAGCATTTCGGTTTCCTCTCTGTGTTCGGTTTCAAAAAGGGACGTCCGGGGAAGAGCGCCGATCTCTCGCGCCGTCTCTCCCCCGGAGCCGTTCGGTCAGTTCTTGTCGGTCTTGTCTTCAAAGTCGGCGCCGTACACGTTGCCCTGTCCGTCGTCGGTCGTGCCGCCGGCGGCGCCGCCCTGCGGGTTCGCCTGCGCGTACAGTTTCTCGGCAAGCGGGTAGAACGCCTTTTCAAGCGCCTCGGTGTCCGCCTTGATCTGTTCGACGTCACCGTTCTTCACGGTCTCTTTCAGTTTCTCGATCGCGGCGTTGACCGGCGCTTTGTCGTCGTCGGAGAACTTGTCGCCCGCCTCGGAGATGGACTTTTCGATCTGGAAGATCATGGTCTCGGCGCGGTTCTTCACCTCGACCGCCTCCTTGTTCTTCTTGTCCTCTTCGGCGAATTTCTCGGCTTCCTTGACCGCCTTTTCGATATCCTCTTTCGACATATTGGTCGAGCTCTTGATCGTGATGTGCTGTTCCTTGCCGGTGCCCTTATCCAGCGCCGACACGTTCACGATGCCGTTGGCGTCGATGTCGAACGTGACCTCGATCTGCGGCACGC
>CAMJCC010000049.1 GCA_946404035.1 uncultured Clostridia bacterium
TGCGTGCAGCTGAGCGATACTAATCGACCGAGTGCTTGAACTGCTTTGCAGTCCAGGTTCGCAAACACTACGAGTTTCAATTCTTTCCCTTATTCGGTTTTTCAATGAGCAATCAACGAAAAGAGCCTGTCGCAAGACAGGCTCTTTTCTATGCGGTCGCTTGCGCGCCCGCGCGATATGTTTTCGCACGGCGCAAAACGCGATATACGACCGCCTCCGGCGCTCGCTCGATATGTTTCCCTCGCTTTGCTCGGGAAACGCGATATGCCTCCCTTGCGGTCGGCGCGTGAACAGATCAAAAGCAGAGAAAACCGGTTTTGCGGCGTTTTTGAAACCGCGCCCCGAAAATCCGCAGATTTCCGGGGCGCTTATTTCATTCTTGTTGAAGTTCTTTGGGCGCTTTCCTTACCGCGCCCGCCCGTAATTGCGGTCGCGCCACCAAGAAAGCGCAAAGCCCTCGTATCACGCCGTTTTCAGCGTCATGCCGAACTTGGCGGACAGGGCGGAGACGACGGCGTCGACGGCGGGCTGGATCTCGGTCCGGGCGAGGGTCTTCTCGTTCGAGGAGAAGCCGAAGCGAAGCGTGACCGACTCGCCGTTTTCGCCGTCGTAGAGGTCGGTCAGCGAAACGGTCTTCAGGTACTCGCCCGCGACCTCGCGCGCCGCGCTCTCCACCGCGGCGAAATCGAGTGCGCCGACGGAGGCGGCAAACGAAAGGTCGACGTCGATGCCGGGGTAGCGCGAGGGCTCCTTGTACGCCAGGGGTTTTTCCGTGATCGCGGAGAAGATCTCCATATCCAGCTCAAACGCCAGGACCGCGGCTTTCTTGTCCACCTTTCCGCGCACCGAGGGGTGCAGGGTGGTCAGGGACCCGACTTCCTTGCCGTCGAGCGTGACGGCGGAGAGGTTCACCGGGTGCTGCCAGTTGAAGCGCGGCTCTGCGGCGGCAAAGTCGGGCGTGCGGTGTTTCAACGTCTTGAAGATAGAGATCAGCATCTCGTGCGCGCGGTAGTAGAGCGTTTCCTCGTTCACCGTGCGGTCGAAGAGCACCACGCCGAGTTTCTTGCGCTCGTTGCAGGTCCCGTCGGGCAGCAGCCCGTCGACCGTGTGTCCGATCTCGAACAGCCCGTAGGCGTCAGAGAAGCCCTTGTTCTCATAGGCGAACGAGAGCAGGGTCGGGATCATCGAGATGCGGAACGAGGCGTGCTCCGGGGTCTGCGCGTTGATGAGCCGGACGTTTGTCGGGGTCTCGATCCCGAGCAGCTTATCCTTTGCGCTGTCGCTCCAGATATAGGAGTGGACCTCGTGCAGGGAGAAGCGCTCAACAAGCAGGTCCTTGATCCGCTTGGCGTCGGTCGCCGGCACTTCGGCGCGGACCGGGTGCAGGGGCGAGAGCGTGGTCGTGATCTTGAAGTTGTCGTAACCGTAGATCCGGGTGATCTCCTCGATCAGATCGGCTTTGATGGTCACGTCCTTGGTCGCGCGCCAACTCGGCACGTCCACCGTGAACGCGTCGCCGCTCCGTTTGACGCCGAACCCGAGCGAGGAGAGCGTCGCCGCGATCTCATCGCACGAAATGTCGATCCCCGTGTAGCGGTCCACGAACGGCTTGTCGATCGAAAGCGTGATCTTGTCGAAGTGATGCACGTATACGTCGGTCAGCCGGCTGGTCACTTTTGCGTTCGGGTCTGCGGCGAAGAGCAGGGCAAGGAACCGCTCGATCGCGGGAACGGTCAGTTCGGGGTCCAGCATCTTCTCGTAGCGCATCGAGGCGTCGGTGCGCAGCCCGAGCCGGGACGAGGTCTTGCGGACCGAGATCCCGTTGAAGTTCGCGCTCTCGAGGAACAGGGCGTCGGTGTCGTCCTCGATCTCCGAGGCAAGCCCGCCCATCACGCCGGCGATCGCCACCGGCTCTCCCTTCGAGCAGATCATCAGCATATTCTCGTCGATGTTCCGCTCCACGCCGTCCAGCGTCTTGAACGCGAACGGAGCGGGGAAGCGGTGCACCTCGACCTCACCGACGCGGCGGCGGTCAAAGGCGTGCATCGGCTGGCCGAGTTCCATCATCACGTAGTTGGTCAGGTCCGCGAGCAGATTGATGGCGCGCGAACCGCAGTAGTAGAGCCGGATGCGCATGTTGACCGGGCTCTTCTTCACCGCGATCCCCTCGACCGTGATCCCCGAATAGCGGAAGCACAGGTCGGGTTCCGGCACGTCGATCTTCAGCGCGGGGAGTTTCGCGTACTCCGCCGTCGGGTGGACCGGCACGGGACGGAGCGGACGGTTTGCCAGCGTGGCGAACTCGCGCGCGATCCCGTAATGCCCCCACAGGTCGGGGCGGTTGGTCAGCGATTTGTTGTCGACCTCAAACAGCAGGTCGTCGATCTGATAGGCGGCTTTCAGGTCGGTGCCGAGCGGGAGATCGTCCTCGATCTCCATCAGCCCCGAGTGGTCGGCGGAGATGCCGAGTTCGGCTTCCGAACAGCACATACCGAACGAGGAATACCCCGCGATCTCGGCTTTGCCGATCTTGTTCCCGCGGACGCTGGCGCCCACCGTGGCAAAGGCGACCCTCATCTCCGGGCGCACGTTGGGCGCGCCGCAGACGCAGTCGACCACCTCTTTGCCGGTGTCGATCTTCAAAAGGTGGAGTTTGGCGGACGAGGGGTGCGGTGCGACCGAAACGATCTTCGCGACGATGACGCCGAAGGTGTCGGCGCCCATCTCGATCACGTCCTCGACCTCCGCCGTCGAGAGGGTGAAACGCTGGATCAGGGCGCGACGGTCGAGCCCCGACAGATCGACGAAATCGCCGATCCAGTTCATCGAAAGCAGCATAGCGTTATCTCCTCCCTCTTATTCGCTCACGAACTGCGACAGCGCGGAAAGCGAGCCGCCGTTGAAATCACGGATATCCTTGACCCCGAACTTCATCATCGCGAGCCGGGTCAGCCCCAGCCCGAACGCGAAGCCCGTGTAGCGGTCGACGTCGATGCCGCCGGCTTTCAGGACGTTCGGATGGATCATCCCGCAGGGGCAAAGCTCGAGCCAGCCCGAATTCTTGCAGGACGGACAGCCCTTGCCGCCGCAGATCAGGCAGTTGATGTCAAGCTCGAAGCCCGGTTCGACGAACGGGAAGAACCCGGGGCGGAGCCGCACCTTGATGTCGCGCCGGAAGACCTCCGAAAGCATCGTCTTCATGAAGTAGATCAGGTTCGAGATCGAGATGTTCTCGTCGATCATGATCCCCTCCATCTGGAAGAACGTGTTTTCGTGGCAGGCGTCGATCGCCTCGTTACGGAAGCAGCGGCCGGGGAAGATGGCGCGCAGGGGCGCGCCGTATTTTTTCATAATGTAGTTCTGCGCCGCGGAGGTGTGGGTCTTCAGCAGCTGCCCGTTCTCGATGTAGTAGGTGTCCTGCATATCGCGGGCGGGATGGTGCTTCGGGATGTTCAGCGCCTCGAAGCAGTGGTAGTCGTCGACGATCTCGGGATAATCCTCGATGGTAAAGCCCATCGACGAGAAGATCTCCTCCAGTTCGCGCTGGACCAGCGTGATCGGGTGATACGACCCGGCTGCGTCGCGCGCGGGGAGCGTGGGATTGTACTTTTTTTGCCGCCGGATCTCCGCCGCGAGCGCGGCGGCGCGGAGCGCCTCTCCGGTCTTCACGATGGCTTCGGAGAGTTCGTTTTTCAGCGTGTTGATGAGTTGCCCCGCCTCGGCTTTCTCGCTCTGTTCGACGTTCCGGAGCTCCGCCATCAGGTCGGTGACGGGACCCTTTTTACCGAGGAACGCGACGCGGAGCGCTTCCAGCGCCTCGGGCGTGCCCGCCTTGGCGAGTTCCCCGTCGAAACGGGCGCGCAACTCGCGGATCTTCTCTTTCAGGATCATATCGGTCTATCCTTTCGGTATATTTACAAAGTATAATTATAATACAGTCAATCCCGCTTGTCAAGCGAAAGTCGCCGGTAGGCGGCAAGGATCGCATCGGCGGTACCGGGGGCGGCGAGTTCGTCGATCGGAAGCCCCTTTTCGAGCCGCTTTCGCAGTTCGGTCGAACTGACCTCCCGCACGTCCTCGGGCGAAGGGAGAAACAGCGTTTTCGCGCCGTGCGCGGCGTTCCAGTCCGCCATCCCGCGCTCGTAGGTAAAGTCGCGCTCGTTCCGCACGCCCTTGACGATGAACGAGAGCCCGTTTTCGCGGACGTAGTCGGCGACAAGACCGTCCGACGAGCCGACCTTCACGTTGGGAAGACCTGCCGTTGCCAGACGGAGGAACTCCAGCCGGTCGGAAAGGGGGAACAGGCAGGTCTTGTCCGGGTTGACGAAGATCACGGCGCGCACCTCGTCAAAGTTGCGCGCGGCGGTCTCGATCACGGCGAGGTGCCCCCGCGTCAGGGGGTCGTAGGTGCCGGGCAGAAGGACCGTCGTTTTCACTTTTCTTCGCCTCCCTCGTCGTCCTCTCCGCGATAGCGGAGGATGGTGATGTAGCTGACGCTGTACCGCGCCTCTTTTTGCACGTCGAACTTGTCTTTGATCTCCGGGATCTCCGACAGCAGATCGGGGGACCCGCTCTCGCAGACGAAAAGGCACCCGGGTTTTGCGATCTTCGCGGCAAGGATCCGTTTGACCGCGTCCCCGACCGCGCCGAGCGCGTAGGGCGGGTCGATAAAGATCAGGGTGAAGCCCTCGCCCTTTCCCGCCTTGCGCAGATAACTGCGATAGTCGCTGATGAGGTACTTTGCGTCGGAGAAGAAGCCGGTCTTTTTCGCGTTCTCCTTGACCACCGCGACGGCTTCGGGCGCGGCGTCGACGAACATACAGGAAACGGCGCCGCGCGAGAGGGCCTCAAGCCCGAGTTGCCCCGAGCCCGCGAACAGATCGAGCACGCGCCGCCCCTCCACGTCGAACTGCAGGGAGGAGAAGATCGCCTCTTTCACCCGCTCCGACGTCGGGCGGGTGGCGTCGCCGGGCAGGGAGGTCAGCCGGACGCCCTTGGCTTTTCCGGTAATGATGCGCATCATATCGGTCACTCCTTGCCGCCGGTGTCCCCGGCGTTCTTTCGTTTGGTCGCAAAATATTCGACGACCGCTCTCGCGTCGCGCTCCGAGATCCCGCCGACGGCGGCGATCGCGGCATCGTCCGCCGCAGAAAGCGCGCGGAGAGAGCCGAACGCGGCGAGCAGCCGTTTGGCTTTCGCCGGGCCGATCCCCGGGATCGCTTCGAGCGAGGAGCGGGTCAGGGTCTTGGATTTGGCGCGCATCACCGACGAAACGGCGATGCGGTGCGCCTCCTCCTGGATGCGGTAGATCAACACGTAGACCTCGTGTCGGCGGGCGAACGAGATCTCGTTTTCGCCGTCGGTCATCGCGCGGGTCTTGTGGAAATCGTCCTTGATCATCCCGAAGATCGGGATCTCTTCGCGTCCGACGTCCGACAGCGCCGCGCGCCCCGCGTGGACGTGTCCGACCCCGCCGTCCAGCAGGATCAGATCGGGGGTCTCACCGAGCGAGGGCGAGCCGTCCCCGATATGCGAGAGCCGCCGGGTCAGCGCCTCGCGCATCGCGCCGTAGTCGTCGACGCCGTCGGTGGTCTTGATCCTGAACGTGCGGTAATCCGACCGTTTGGGCTGCCCGTTCACGAAGACCGCCATCGAGGCGGTGATATGCTCGCTGCCGAGGTTGGAGACGTCGTACGCCTCGATCCGCTCGGGCAACACTTCCAGCCCGAGCAGCGACGCGAGCGAGACCAGCGTCCCCTCCTCGCGCGCACTTTCGGCGCGGTGGCGTTCAGCGCGCTGGCGCGCGTTGGTCTGCGCCATGTCGCAGAGCTTTTTGATTTCTCCCCGCTGCGGGACCCGGACCGAAACGGCGTGCTTCGCCTCCCGCGAAAACAGTTCCGAGAGGACGGCGCAGTCCTCGGGGTCGAGCGGAAAGTCGGTCAGAACTTCACGGGGGTAGTCGCCAATTTCCGAGTAATAACGGAGCAAAAGACCGGTCACGTCGTTCCCCTCGGCGATCTCACCCGCCGAGAAAAGGTACTCGTTTTTGTTTAACAGTTTGCCGCCTCGGACGTTCAGCACGGCGAACACGCCGCAGAGGTCGTCCTCCCAGAGCGCGAACACGTCGCGGGAGACCGAGGCGTCCGACACCACTTTCTGCCGGTCGGAGAGCCGATGCAGGGCGGCGATGCGGTCGCGGTACTTCGCCGCGATCTCAAACTCTTCGCGCTCCGCCGCCGCCGTCATCTGTTCGGTCAGTTCGCGTTCGGTGTCGGCGACGTTGCCCTCCAGCACCCAACCGGCGCACTTGACCAGCGCACGGTATTCCTCCGCCGTGATCCCGTTCCGACAGGGGGCGACGCAGCGCCCCATCTGGTCGTAGATGCAGGGGCGTTCCCTCCCGATCTCCTCGGGGAAACTCCGGCGGCAGGTGGGCAGGGAAAAGACTCGCTTTACCGCGTCCAGCGCCTCGTGCGCCGTCGCGGAGGACTGGTAGGGACCGAAGTATCTGCCCCTGTCGTCCTTTCGCTCGCGGGTAACGGTCAGCGCCGGGTAGTCGCCCCGGCTGATCTTGATATACGGGTAGGATTTGGCGTCCTTCAGTTTGACGTTGTATTTCGGGGCGTGCTGCTTGATCAGCGTGTTCTCAAGCGTCAGCGCCTCCATCTCCCCGTCGCAGAGGATATAGTCGAAGTCGGCGACCCGGCTGACCATCCGCGCCGTTTTGATCGGGTGATCGTTCCCGACGAAGTAGCTCGTCACCCGGTTTTTCAGTTTGCGGGATTTGCCGACGTAGATGACGGTCCCCTCCCGGTCGCGCATCAGGTAGACGCCGGGGGAGAGGGGGAGCGTCGCCGCCTTTTCGCGCAGGGCGGGAAGGCACGGGTTCGTGACGGTCACGGCGGTCTCCTTTCTCTTGGCGTTCGGGTGGCGTAGGGATAGAAAAGCGGCGGTCATGGCGCACCACGACCGCCGCTTTCGGCGGGCTCCTTACTCCTCGAAGCCGGAATTGATCAGAGCCGCAAGTCCGTCAAGCGCTTCCGCTTCGTCCGGTCCGTCGGCGATCAGGGTAACGGTCATTCCTTTGACGATCCCCATCGAAAGAACGCCGAGCAAGCTCTTTGCGTTGACGCGGCGATCCTCGTTCTCCAGCCAGACCGAGCTCTTGTAAGAGTTGACCTTCTGGATGAAATAGGTGGCGGGTCTGGCGTGCAGACCGACGCTGTTGCGAATCGTTACGTTGCGTGAAATCATATCCGTCTCCTTTTCATGAAGAGAAAAGTTTCTTCGTTACGCGCCTTGCCGATACTTTGATACCATAAGTATAGCAAATCTTACGGGCAAAATCAAGAGAGAAACGCCGCGCGCGCGCAAAATCGTCATTTTGTCACAAAACAGAAAAAGAGAAAAGAACGGGAAAGGGCAAAATCACAACAAATCGGGGCGTTTCGAGCCGTTTCAGCAGGATGCGTCGCCCTCCGCGGGTCCCTTTTGCGGGGTGCGCCGCGCCTTTTTTTGCTTCGGCGGGTGCGCCGCGAGATAGGCGTCGTAGAGGTCGGGGCGGCGTTCTTTTGTCAACTCGAGCGCGCGCTCCAGCCGCCAGGCGTCGATCTTGGCGTGGTCGCCCGAGAGCAGGATCGCGGGCACCTCCTCGCCCTCGAACACGGGCGGGCGGGTGTACTGCGGGTATTCGAGCAGCCCCGACGCGATGCTCTCGTCCTCGTGGCATTCGGGGGACGCCAAGACCCCGTCGATCAGCCGCGAGACCGCGTCGACAACGATGCAGGCGGGCAGCTCCCCGCCGGTCAGCACGTAGTCCCCGATCGAGATCTCCTCGTCGACGTAGCGGTCGACGACCCGCTGGTCGACCCCCTCGTAGTGCCCGCAGAGCAGGATCAGGCGGTCGTACTCCGCCAGCCGTTTTGCCGCCGCCTGGTCGAAGCGCGCGCCTTTCGGGGAGAGGTAGACGATCCGGCGACGCTCGTCTGCCGGCAGGTCCGCGAGCACCGCCTTGAAACAGCGGTCGATCGGCGGCGCCGCCATCACCATCCCGTTGCCGCCGCCGTAGGGCGTGTCGTCGACGTTGTTGTGCTTGTTGCAGGCAAAATCGCGGATCTGGTGCGCCTTGACCTCGATGATCCCGGCGGCGCGGGCGCGCCCGATGATGCTCTCGGAGAGGATCCGGTCCACCAGATCGGGGAACAGGGTCAGGACGTCGAACTTCATTTGCTCTCCTCCTTTCCCCCGGCGACGTTTTCGGCTTCGCCGTCGAAAAAACCGGGGATCGGGGTGACGAGGACCCCCTTGTCGGGGTCCTTTTTCTTGACGAACGCCGGCACGTCGGGAAGCAGGACCTCGCCCCTCTTCGTGTCCACGACCAGAAGAGGGGCGGAGGGCGCCTCCCGGATCTCGCGGAGCGTCCCGTAGACAGTCCCGTCCGTGGCGTCGGTCACGGGAAGACCCAAAAGGTCCTGCACCAACACCCGCCCGGGAGAAAGCGGCAGGTCGCTCCGGCGGGCGTAGACCGTCCTGCCGCGCAGGGCGATCACCTGATCCACCGACCCGATCTCTTTAAACGAAAACAGCACGGCGCCCTTGTAAACCGAGGCGTTTGTCGGCGTCAGGGGCGAAAACCCCCCGCTTTTGTCCGCCAGATACACGACCGGCAAGGAAGCAAGCACGGACGGGCTGTCGCACCACGCCTCGATCTTGACCGCGCCGCGCACGCCGTGCGGGGCGGCGATCTTTCCGCATTCCAGATACTCTTTTTTCATTCTGCCGCGTCTCCTTTGTCCGGCTGTTTGTCGCGCTTGCGTTTGAAAAAGGACGAGAGCAGGGCCGCCGACTTGTCGGCGAGCACGCCGTCCGTGATCTCGGTCTTGTGGTTGAGGGGCAGGGCGTTCAGGTCGCACAGCGAACCGAACGCGCCCGCGCGGGGGTCGCGCGCCCCGATCACCACCCGGTCGATCCGGGCGTTCAGGATCGCCCCGGCGCACATCGGGCAGGGCTCCAGCGTCACGTAGAGCGTCGTGTCGTTCAGCCGCCAGCCGCCCGCCGTCCGGCAAGCGTCCCGGATGGCGTTCAGCTCCGCGTGGCCCAGCGCGCATTTCCCGGTCTCGCGGGTGTTGTGCGCCCGCGCGATGATCTCCCCGCGCCGCACGACGACGCAGCCGACCGGGACCTCGTCCAAAGCGGCGGCGCGCTCGGCTTCCTCGACGGCGAGCTGCATATATTCTTCGTCGGTCATGGTGCGCTCCTTTCGCTTACAGGGGAAGAAAAGTCAAAACCAGGCAGAACAGGGCGGGCAGGATCAGAAGCGTCGTGAACGCGGCGCGGATCCCGCGTCCGGTCGCCCTGTCGGGGAGGAACGCGGCGGCGGTCGTCCGCTCGGGCGAGGATCTGTCGAGCGGGGAACGGAAATGCAAAAACAGCGCCGCCGTCAGCGCCAGCGCCCCGATCACGGCAAGCGGCAGGGGATCGACCGCCCGCGAAAGCAGAAGCGAGAGCGTGTTGTTTGCAAGGTGGAACAAAAACGGGATCCAGAACGACCCGCTCGACGCGGCGAGCGCCCCGAGAAACAGCCCCCCGACCAAGGCGTAGGGCAGTTGGGCGAGGTTCATGTGCACCAGGGCGAAGAGGATCGCCGTGACCCAGACCGCCGTTTGTTTTCCGTGGCGCTCAAACGGGCGGAACAGGGCGAAGCGGAAGAAGAACTCCTCGGCAAACGCCGGGGCGAGCGCGTAGTTCAGAAACAGGATCGGAAGCGACCCCGTCGGCGCGGGCGACGAGATCCCGAACAGCCCCGCGAACGCCGCCGCCAGGATCGACAGCAACATCACGGTGAGAAGAAAGAGCGGCAGAAGCCAGACGTGCGCCCACGCGGCGCGGGTCGGCGGGGTCAGCTCGACCGTTCCCTCGCCGCGGTCCTCCCGCGGGAGAGCGAACAGGAGAAGAAACGGGATCAGCGCCGCAAGGATCTGGATCCCGAACGCCGCCGCGTCCCCCGGCAGATACGCGCCGAGAAAGCGTACGAAAAGCCAGAGCAGCATCATCGCCGCCCCGATCGCGCCGGTCCTCTGCACCGTCGTCGCCCCCTCCCGTTCCATCGTTACGTATAGTTTACCACACGGGACGGGGAAAGTCAATAAAACGGGCTCGGCGGCGTTTTGAAAAGGGACGAAACGACTTTTTTCGTCAAACTATGGAAATTCGGAAAACGATATGTTATAATGAAAATGAAAAAACCGCCATAAAGGAGAGATCCTTATGAAAAAAGTCTGGAAGTTTTTGGCAGGCGTGTTCGGTTTCGAGCGGCTGACCAAATACGAGACCGACTATCTACACGACGCGAACGTCCGAAGCTGCAGCTACATGGGCTTCATCGTCGTGTCGCTCGAGATCTGGATGCTGATCCGTCAGTCGTATTCCAAGATCCTCCCCAAATACCAGAAGGGAGGGGATCTGTTCGAGCTGACCGTCAAGTACACGTCCAAGTACTGGCTGTTCCTCTTGATCGGGCTTGGGCTGATGCTGTTCTGCCTCTTCTATCATCGGGACAAGCGCCTGACGAAAGGAAAGTTCGTCACGCTGCTCGTCGTCGGCTCCGCCTGTATGCTCTACACCGCGGTGCTGAAACTGGAGAGCTTCACCAAGACGAGCGACGCGGTCACCCCGGTCATGGCGGGGATCATGAACGCCATGCTGGTCACGATCTACGTTTTCCTGTTCGTGATCGGCGCGGCGATCGTGACCTACGCCTGCCTCAACTATTTCCGGGGCAAGCGGGTCGTGATCCTCGAGCACGTTGCGGTCACGGGCTTTACCCTTGTCTGCCTCGCGTTCGGCGTCTTCGTTTCGTACAGCGACTTCTGGGGCGGAAAAGAGATCATCTGCTTTTTGACGATGGTCATTTACGTCGGGTGTCTTTTGATCTACCGTCCGTATATCACGCTCCTGATCCTCGGCTCCAGCTTCTTCGGCTTCTACCGGATCCTGCTCACTTACAACACGGGCGCGTCGTTCAAGGCGCAGGAGGTCGAGATCAGCGGCGTGATGCACAAGATCATCTCGGGCGACGCCGTCAACTACGTCACGTTCTTCATTTCGCTGACCACCATCTGCTTCGCGATCTACCACGGGCGGCTGGTCGAGGCGCGGAAATCCAAGGCGCTCGAAAAGAGCGCGAAAGAGGACCAACTCACCGGGCTGTACAATTACGGCTACTTCTCCGAACTGGCGCAGAACGCCATCCGGAACATAACGGGCGACCCGTCCCGGCACGTCCTGCTCTTCATCGACGTCCACAACTTCAAGGCGTTCAACGACCAGCGGGGCTTTGAGGCGGGCGACCGGTTCCTCATCTCCATCGGGCGGCATATCGCCGACGTCTTTTCCGGCTCGCTTTACGGGCGGCAGGCGGACGACCACTTCGTCGTTCTGACCGGGACCGAGGGGCTGACCGAGCGGCTGGACCGGCTGAACGCTCTGGTCAGCGACTACGACGACGAGATCCTGCTCGGGGTCAACTGCGGCGGCTATCACCTGAACGCAAACGACGAGGACCCGCGCGTCTGCATCGACCGCGCGCGCTACGCCGCCCACCTGATCAAGAACCGGTTCCAGACCGTCTACATCGAATACGACCAGACGATGAGCGAGGCGTACCGCAAGCGGCTGTACGTCATCAACAATATCGACAACGCGGTCGAACAGGGCTGGATCGTTCCGTTCTATCAGCCGGTCGTGTGGTCGGATACCGAACAGGTCTGCGGCTGCGAGGTGCTCGCCCGCTGGATGGACCCGACCTACGGACAACTGTTCCCGAACGAGTTTATCCCGGTCCTGGAAGAGTACCGCCTGATCCACAAACTCGACCGCGCGATCTTCGAGGCGGCTTGCCGCGATCTCCGCGCCGCCCTCGACGCCGGAAAGCCGGTCGTGCCGGTCTCGCTCAACTTCTCGCGCCTGGACTTTGAACTGATGGACGCGGTCGGCGAACTCGACGGGCTGGTCAAAAAGTACGGGCTCGAAAAGGATCTGATCCACGTCGAGGTGACCGAGAGCGCCCTGACCGACAACTACGCGAAACTGAACGAGGCGATCAACCGGATCAAGGAACTCGGCTACTCGCTGTGGCTCGACGATTTCGGAAGCGGGTACTCGTCCCTGAACGTCTTAAAAGACTACCAGTTCGACGTCATCAAGATCGATATGCGCTTCCTCTCCAACCTCGAAAACAACGAGAAAGCGAAAACGCTGATCGACTGCATCATCAAGATGGCGAACCGCATCAATATGCTCACCCTGACCGAGGGGGTCGAGACCAAGGTGCAGGCGGAGTTTCTGAACAACGTCGGCTGCAACCGTCTGCAGGGGTACCTGTTCGGCAAGCCGATCCCCAAGGAAGCTTTCTACGACCGCATCGACAAGGGAGAGTTGGTCGTGTCGGAGAAGAGGTTGTAAGGGAAGACCCGAACAAGCGGGGGCGGCGAACGCCGCCCGTGCGCTGTGTAGCAAAAGAGACCTGTGCGAACCGAAGTTCGCACAGGTCTCTTTTGGTGCAATGCAGGAAGTGGTTTTCCCGTTTACTTCCGATTTTTACCCGAAAGGCAGAAACCTTTCAAAAGTCTCTCCGAAAACACTTTTGCGGAATCTGGCGTTAATTAACGCCAGACCCCGCAAAGTCTTGCATTACTGTTCTGCACAGGAGTTATGGGCTTACGAATTGCAAAAAGTGTTGCACTTCACTTGACAATTCACTTTGCCGTTCGCGCGTTCCTTTACAAAAAGACGCGCGTTGTTTTATATGCACAATTTTTTGCACTTGTTTTTATGCACATCGCTGTTTTTGTTTTTGTAAACTCAATTTTTATTGCGTTTT
>CAMJCC010000050.1 GCA_946404035.1 uncultured Clostridia bacterium
GAAAGTCCGGGAGGGCGATTTCGAGGGCGCGTATCAAGTCATTTCCGCGTCCTCCTCCCTGCCTGCCGTGTGCGGGCGGGTCTGCCCGCAGGAGACCCAGTGCGAAGCCAGGTGCGTCCGTGGGATCAAGGGCGAACCGGTCGGGATCGGTCGGCTGGAACGCTTCGTCGCCGACTGGCACAACGAGCACGCGAAAGATGCCCCCGAGCGCCCCGCGCAGAACGGGCATAAGGTCGCCGTCGTCGGGTCGGGTC
Organism: uncultured Clostridia bacterium; assembly: GCA_946404035.1. Classification (GTDB taxonomy): domain Bacteria; phylum Bacillota; class Clostridia; order Oscillospirales; family CAG-272; genus UBA1740. Next base: position 255 of record CAMJCC010000050.1, read on the forward strand.
CCTCCGGGCTGTCCTGCGCCGGGGACCTCGCCAAGCGCGGCTACGCCGTCACGGTCTTCGAGGCCCTGCACGTCGCGGGCGGCGTCCTGATGTACGGCATCCCCGAATTCCGTCTGCCCAAAAAGATCGTGCGGCGCGAGATCGAAACGCTCCGCGCGCTGGGCGTGGATTTTGAGACCAACGTCATCATCGGCAAGACGCTGACCGTCGATCAGCTGTTTGAAAACGGTTTTGAAGCCGTGTTCATCGGCTCGGGCGCGGGTCTGCCCCGCTTTATGGGCATCCCGGGCGAGGCGCTGAAGGGCGTCTACTCCGCAAACGAATACTTAACGCGCAGCAACCTGATGGGCGCCTACCGCCCCGACAGCGCGACCCCGATCCTGCGCGCCAAACGCGTCGCCGTCGTGGGCGGCGGGAACGTGGCGATGGACGCCGCGCGCACCGCGCTCCGGCTGGGCGCCGAAAAGGTCTATATCGTCTACCGCCGCAGTATGGACGAACTCCCCGCCCGGCGCGAGGAGGTCGAACACGCGATGGAGGAGGGGATCGACTTCCGGCTTCTCACCAACCCGGTCCGCATCCTCGGCTACCACAACGAAACCGACCGGCGCGACCCGAAAAACGGGTTCGTCACCGGGATCGAATGTATCAAAATGGAACTCGGCGAACCCGACGCGTCGGGCAGACGCTCGCCCGTTGAAGTCCCCGGTTCCGAATTCGTGCTTGACGTCGACGCCGTCGTGATGTCGATCGGCACCAGCCCCAACCCGCTCATCAAATCGACGACCGAGGGGCTGACCGTCAACCGCCGCGGCGGGATCGTCGTGGAGGAAGCCACCGGGCTGACCTCGAAACCCGGCGTCTACGCCGGGGGCGACGCCGTGACCGGCGCCGCGACCGTCATCCTCGCGATGGGGGCGGGCAAGACCGCCGCCGCCGCGATCGACGCCTCGCTTGCGGGAAAAAACGCCTGACCGTATTTTAAACGGGAGGACTGAATATGTCATGGCTCTACGCGCTTGAAACACTCCGGCACGCCGCGCCCTGGCTTGCCGCGATCTTCTCCGTCTTCACGTACCTCGGCGGCGAGGCGGTGTTCTTCGCCATCGGGCTGTACCTCCTCTGGTGCGTCGACAAACGGGAGGGGTTTTACGTCCTTTCGGTCAGTTTTCTCGGAACGGTCGTCAACCAGACCTTAAAGATCCTCTGCCGCATCCCCCGTCCGTGGGTGCGCGACCCGCACTTCACCATCTGGGAGGGCGCGCGGGCGGAGGCGACGGGATACTCCTTTCCCTCGGGGCACAGCCAGAACGCCGTCGGCGTTTTCGGCTCGCTCGCGCTGTGGCACCGCAAACGGCGCGCGGCGCTGATCGTCTTCCCGATCTTAGCGGCGCTCGTGATCTTCTCCCGGATGTTCCTCGGCGTGCATACCCCCGCCGACGTGTTCGTCGGGGCGGGGATCGCGCTCGCTCTCGTCTTTTTGATCTACCCGGTCTTCTCGCGCGAACGGGGACCGCGGGCGCTGATCGTCTGGGTGTCTTGCCTGCTTCTCCTCTCGCTCGGCTACCTGCTTTTCGTTCTGCTCTTCCGTTTTCCCGCCGATACAGACCCGGTCAACCTCGCCGAGGCGAGAAAGAACGGCTGGTCGCTTCTCGGTTCGGTTTCCGGGATGCTGTGTTTTGCCCTGATCGAGCCGCGCTTCATCCGCTACAGGACCGAGGCGCCCCTGCCCGCACAGATCGTCAAACTGCTCGGCGGGATCGCGCTGGCGCTCGGTTTGAAAGAGGGGCTGAAACCGCTCTTCGCTCTCCTGTTCGGTACCGCGCTCTTTCCGAACGCGATCCGCTATTTTCTCGTCGTGTTGGCGGCGGGCTTGCTCTGGCCGCTGACGTTCCCCTACCTGTCCAAGATCGGCGCGAAAAAGGCGCCGCCCCAAAACGGTCAACTCTCCTCGCAAGAGGAATAAGAAAGGATACCCGCAAAAATGAAACTCAACGGCAGCGTCAAGATCTGCTTTCTCGGCGACAGCATCACGGAGGGCGCGGGCGCGTCCTGCCGTGAAAACTGTTTCGTCTCGGTCTTCGGACGGAAGACGGGGGCGGTTGTGAAAAACTTCGGTATCGGCGGCACCCGGATCGCCCGCAAGGAGACCCCGAGCGTCAATCCCCGCCACGATCTCTGCTTCCTTGACCGGGTGGCGGAACTCGATCCCGACGCCGACGCCATAGTCGTGTTCGGCGGCACCAACGACTTCGGACACGGCAACGCCAAGCTCGGAACGCCATCGGATCCCGCGACCGAGGAATACACCTTCTACGGGGCGATGCGTTCGCTCTGCCTCCGCTTGATCCGCCGCTATCCGACCAAGCCCATCGTCTTCCTGACCCCGCTCCACCGCAAGAGTGAGGACGCGACGGTAAACGAGATCAAGATCCCCTGCCATCCGCTCCGCGACTACGTGGCGGTCATCCGCGAGGTCTGCGCGGAGTATTCGATCCCGGTGCTCGATCTGTTCGCCACGGCGGGCATCCAGCCCAAGATCGAGGAACAGCGCGCCGCCTACTGCCCCGACGGTCTGCATCCGAACGACCGGGGCGCGGAACTGCTCGCGGACAAGGTGATCGCCTATCTCTCTGCCCTCTGACCCTTTCGTACCTTTCTCCCGGAGGAGCGTCCCGCCCCTCCGGGCGTTTTTTATGTGCGCGCCTGCCCTTGACAACGCGCGTGGATTGGTATATAATTTTCACAGAAGTAAAAACGTTTCGGCGACAAGCCGGAAAGGGTATGATATGAACATTTTTCAGGAGGGCTTCCTGTCCCGCATCCTCGCGTCGGGCGCCGTCGGCAACGACGTGTATTTCTTTTTGATAAAGCCGTTCTCCATCCTCCTCTGCTGCGTTTTGATCCCCTACCTGCTCGGCAGCGTGAACAGCGCCATCATCGTGTCGAAATTCCTGTTCCGCGACGATATCCGCCGGCACGGGAGCGGAAACGGCGGCGCGACCAATATGCTGCGCACCTACGGCGCAAAGGGCGCGATCCCGACCGTGGTCGGGGACGTTTTGAAGACCGCGCTGGCGGTGCTTTTCGGCGCGCTCTGCTGCGGGTTCTGGTCGGTCGGCGGCTTCTCGTTTTGTCCCGATAACTCTCTGCTCTACGTTCTCTCGGTCGGGGAGACCCCGCTCGTCGTCGGCACCTATCTTGCCGGCACGTTCTGCATCCTCGGGCACGTGTTCCCGGTCTTCTACCGCTTCAAGGGCGGAAAGGGAGTGCTCAGTTCGCTTATCGTCGCCTTGATGCTGAACTTCTGGCTTGCCGTGATCCTTTTCGCGATCTTCGTCATCATCGTGGCGTTCACCCGCTATATCTCGCTCGGCTCGACGGTCGCGGCGGCGCTCTACCCCGTCTTCCTTTCCCCGCTCTTCCGGGGGATCTTCGGCGGGGCGCAGCCGCCGATCTATATCACGCTCTTTGCGTTCTTCCTTGCCGCGATCATCATTTTCAAGCACATCCCGAACATCAAGCGGATCCTGGACCACGAGGAATCCAAGTTCTCTTTCCGCCGCGTGCCGAAACTCGACGCGCCCCCCGAGGGAACGGAGGAAAAGAATGACGCAGAATAAACGGCAGATCCTCTCGGAACTGGTCGAAAAGACGGCGGAGAAAGAATTGCTCCGCCGTTTTGTGCTGTCCAAACCGACGTCCTCCGACCTCCCGCACAAGGTCTCCGCCCGCCTGACCGTCCGGCGCGGGCAAAAGATCCTCTTCTTTGAAGAGGCGTACCCCGGCGGACGGGTGCGGCAGTTCGCGTTATCTCCCTCCGAGATCGCGTCGACCCTCCCCGCCCTGATGGAAAACTATCTGCAGGCGGACCTTTTGACCCCGCTCGGGGACCTGGTGCTCCTGCGCTCGAAAAAGGGGACCGAGACCCTCCGGGGAGAGGCGGCTCTGCGCCGCGCCGTCGAGCAAAGCGACGGTTCGCTGATCCCCTCGACCCTGACCAAACTCGACCGTGAACCGCGCCGGATCCTTACGGGGAGCGAGCCGTTCCTCTATGCTCTCGGCGTCACCGACGAAAAGGGGCGGGTCCACGACAAGCGCCAGCCCAAGTTCCGGCAGATCAACCGCTTCCTCGAGTTGGTCGCGGACGTTTACGACGAGTTGCCGGGCGGCGACGCGCCGCTCCTCGTCTACGACCTCTGCTGCGGGAAAAGTTATCTGAGTTTCGCGCTCTACCACTACCTGACCGCCGTCCGAGGCCGTGCTGTCGAGATGCTCTGCGTCGATCTCAAAGCCGACGTGATCGCGTTCTGCGAGGGGGTCGCCCGCGACGCGGGCTTCCTTGCGGACGCAAACGGACGCGGGATGATCTTCCGCGCCGCCGATATCCGGCGTTTGCCCCGTGACCGTCGCCCGGATCTGGTGGTCTCGCTCCACGCCTGCGACGTGGCGACCGACGTCGTCTTGAACGCGGCGGCGGATCTGCAAGCCGGGGTCATCCTCTCCACGCCCTGCTGTCACCGCTATCTCGACCGACGGATCGTCGCCCCCGAACTCGGTTTCGTCACCCGACACCCGAAACTCCGGGGCAAGATGGCGGAGGCGCTGACCGACGGGCTGCGCTGTCTCGGGCTCGAGGCGGCGGGCTACGACGTCACGGCGGCGGAGCTGGTCGACCCGGACGACACGCCGAAGAACACGGTCCTGCGGGCGATCCGGCGACCCGATCCCACGAAGATGCGCGAGGCGAAAGCCGCCTACGACGCCGCCAAACGTTTTCTGCTCGGCGACGGCGCCGACCAATACCTGACCGATATTTAAGGGGGGAAAACCGTGACCGAATATCTGACTTTTTCCCCTGAACAGACCGAAGCGGCGGGGGAACAGCTCGCCGGGGCGCTTGCCGGTCGCCCCTCCGCTTTCGTCGCCCTGTACGGGGAGATGGGGGTCGGAAAGACCGCGTTCGTCCGGGGGTTTTGCCGCTTTTTCGGCATTGATCGGGTCAAAAGCCCGACTTATACCGTGGTCAACGAGTACCGCGGAAGCAAGACCGTGATCCACATGGACCTCTACCGTTTGCGTGACGAGGACGACCTGATCTCGGTCGGCTACGACGATTATCTCGGACGGCAGGCGTACCTGCTCTGCGAGTGGAGCGAGCGGATCCCGTCCGCGATCCCCGAGGACGCCGTGCGCGTGACCGTTTCGCGCACCGACGGCGAAAACGGGCGGCGGATCGTGATCGACGGTCCAAACGACAAGTAAAGGAGATGAAACCGATGCGGATCCTTGCTCTTTCCTGCCCCGCGAAGGGGGCGGCGGCGGCGGTGCTCTCGGACGGCGAGGTCTTGGCGACCTTTTCCGCCGGCGACGCGATGACCGGAAGCGAACTGCTCCTGCCGATGGCGGAGGCGGCGCTCCGTTCCGCCGGGATCACGACGAGCGACGTGGATCTGTTCGCCGTGACGGCGGGACCCGGGTCGTTTACCGGGGTGCGGATCGGCGTGGCGCTGGTCAAGGGGCTTGCGTTCGGGCGCGGCGCCGTCTGCTGCGGGGTCAGCACGTTGGAGGCGCTTGCCGAAAACGTCGTGCCGCTCGCCGGGCTGGTCTGCCCGGTGATGGACGCGCGCCGGGGCGAGGTCTACGCGGCGCTCTTCCGCTCCGCGGACGGCAAGGTCGTCCGGCTGCTCCCCGACGGGGCGCTTCCGGCGACGGAACTCGCCGCTGTGGTCGCCCGGGACTATCCGGGGGAGCCGGTGATGCTGGTGGGCGACGGGGTATCGGTCGCATCCCCCGTCTTCCGTGACGCGGGGATCACGCTTGCCCCTCTCCCCGACGTTCTGCTTCCCCATTCCGCGGTTTCGTGCGGACGGGTCGCGCTCCGCGCGGCGAGGGCGGGACAAGCCGTGGACGCCGACGCGCTGGCGCCGGTCTATCTCCGCGAATGTCAGGCGGAGACCACCCGCCGCTTCGGCGGAAAGTGAATTTGGAATACAAACCGAAAGGACGGAAAACGATAATGAAACGGAAGATCTTTATGGGCGCGGACAGCGCCGGGTTCCCCCTGAAAGAGGAGTTGAAAAAACACTTGCTGGAAGCCGGTTGGGAAGTTACCGACCTCGGCACCGACAGCACGGCGTCCTGCCACTATCCGCTCTTTGCCGCGGCGGTCTGCCGCGAGGTGCAGAAGGACCCTGACAACCGCTTCGGCGTCCTGATCTGCGGGACGGGGATCGGGATGAGTATGTGCGCCAATAAGTTCGACGGCATCCGCGCGGCGCTCTGCTCGGATACGTACAGCGCGCGCCTGACCCGGAACCACAACGACGCCAACGTGATCTGCCTCGGCGCCCGCGTCATCGGGTCTTGCCTGGCGCAGGATATCCTCGACAGTTTCCTTTCCGCCGATTTCGAGGGCGGCCGCCACGCCGTCCGCGTCGGGATGATCGCGGACATCGAGAACGGGAAGTTGTAAGAGGGGACGCGCCCGCTTTCTTGGTGGCGCGCCTGCAATCACGGGCGGGCGCGGTAAGGAAAGCGGGGCAAAGAACTTCATAAAATATGAAGTTAGCGGAACGGCTCGCAACTCGCCGTCCCGCGGCTTCAAAAACGCGGCTGATACGGCAAGATTTGCTTTTGGATAAGATACAAAGGATAAGGAGAAACCGCTATGAACGTGACTAAGGACGTCCGCTACGTCGGCGTGAACGACCGCACAATCGACCTCTTCGAGGGGCAATACGTCGTCCCGGAGGGAATGGCGTACAATTCCTACGTCATCCTCGACGAAAAGGTCGCCGTGCTTGACACGGTGGACCGCAACTTTACCCACGAGTGGCTCGACAACGTGTCGGCGGCGCTCGCCGGGCGCAAGCCCGACTACCTGATCGTGCAGCACATGGAGCCCGACCACTCCGCGAATATCGTCAAGTTCCTTTCGACCTATCCCGACGCGACCGTCGTTTCCTCGGCAAAGGCGTTCGCGATGATGGGCAATTTCTTCGGGCAGGACTTTTCCGACAGGCGACTGGTCGTCGGGGAGGGCTCGACCCTCTCGCTCGGGCGGCACGAACTGACCTTTATCACCGCCCCGATGGTGCATTGGCCCGAAGTTATTATGACCTACGACGCCTCCGACAAGATCCTCTTCTCCGCCGACGGGTTCGGCAAATTCGGCGCGCTTGACGCCGACGAGGACTGGGCGTGCGAAGCGCGGCGCTACTATTTCGGCATCGTCGGCAAGTACGGCGCGCAGGTGCAGGCGGTTCTGAAAAAGGCGGCGGCGCTGGATATTAAGATCATCTGTCCGCTCCACGGACCCGTGCTCTCGGAGAACCTCGGGTACTACCTCGACCTCTACAACGTCTGGTCGTCCTACGGCGTCGAGAGCGACGGGATCGTGATCGCCTATACCTCGGTCTACGGCAACACCAAAAACGCCGTGCTCCTCCTTGCCGACAAACTGAAAGAGCGCGGCTGTCCGAAAGTGGTCGTGACCGACCTGGCTCGGAGCGATATGGCGGAGGCGGTCGAGGACGCGTTCCGCTACGGGCGGCTGGTCCTGGCGACCACGACCTATAACGCCGATATCTTCCCCTTTATGCGCACCTTCATCGAACACTTAGTCGAGCGCGGCTATCGGAACCGCACCGTCGCCCTGATCGAAAACGGAAGTTGGGCGCCGCAGGCGGCGAAAGTGATGCGCGCGATGCTCGAGGGATGCAAGGATATCACGTTCGCCGAGCAGACCGTCCGGATCACGTCGGCTCTGAACGAGATCAGCCGGAACGAGATCACCGCCCTCGCCGACGAACTCTGCCGCGACTACGTGCAGAAGAACGGCGCGACCGCGAACAAAAACGACCTGACCGCCCTCTTCAAGATCGGCTATGGGCTCTACGTCGTCACGTCGAACGACGGAACGCGCGACAACGGGCTGATCGTCAACACCGTCAGCCAGGTCACCAGCACGCCCAACCGCGTCGCCGTCTGCATCAGTAAGCAAAACTATTCGCACCACGTGATCAAGCAGACCGGCAAAATGAACGTCAACTGCCTCTCGACCGACGCGCCGTTCTCGCTCTTTGAGCGTTTCGGGTTCCAGAGCGGGCGGACGGTCGACAAGTTCAAGGGCATCGACGTCCTCTACGCCGACAACGGTCTGGTCTTCCTGCCCGACTGTATCAACGCGTTCCTGTCGCTGAAGGTCGAACAGTATATCGACCTCGACACCCACGGGATGTTCGTCTGCTCGGTCACCGAGGCGCGCGTCATCTCCGACCGCGAGAGCATGACCTACGCCTACTACCAGGAGAACGTCAAACCCAAACCCAAAACCGAGGGCAAAAAGGGCTACGTCTGCAAGATCTGCGGCTACGTCTACGAGGGCGACGAACTCCCCGAGGACTTCGTCTGCCCGCTCTGCAAACACGGCGCGGCAGACTTTGAGGAGATAAAGTAAGGAAGCAAAAGGGTTTACCGAAAAAGCAAGCACCCGCGCACAACGCGCGGGTGCTTTTTTTCTAAAAGCGCCAAAAAGTACCAAAGCCAAGCTAAGAACGACAAAAAGTACATCATGCGGAACGATTCATAACCTAGCATGATCTATTATTTCTCGATTTCTTGAATATTCAGATCCACTATTTCCTTTAATACGAGATATGCGCTCTTAAATATTTTTTCCAAGAGGCATGACTATACCTCCTCGTTAGCTTTGCTTTTTAGCCACTCAAGGGAAACATCTTCGCCATGCTCAATCGCCATTTCAACCGCTTGCTTTGCATAGTCAAGTAGTTGTTTTGATTTTCGGCGGAGTGCAAAGGATTCCTGAACTTTGAAAGCGATTTCTTTTTGAATATCGTCATTTATTTTGGGTAACGGCATTGAAAGAAATTCATCTTTTCCTATTGCTGCCAAAATAGAGCCAGAGCAACGTTGCTTCATCAAAGCCTGCATTGGCTCTGATTTGAAAAGGACAAGGAGGGTTTCGGAATTAATGCAATCAGAATCTAGCACATAGAATCCGGTTGAGCATAGAGCACCGTCATAATCATCAGTAATCAGAGCACAACTCTGCAACGATCCTTCAACAGAAGAAACTATGACTTGCCCTGTTTTAACTATGCGGCGGGCTCTAGTGGGGAGATCACTGCCATATTGAATATCAACACCCGAGATATCACCCGATTGACCAACATCGGCAAGTTCAATATACTGATATGATTCCTTGTCCTGCGGAACAAAGTTTTTGTCATACAGATTACACAGTGATAATACGGTTTCACTTGTGTTAAGTTTCTGTGCAATTGATTCATATTTTGGCTGATAGTATTCAGCGTCAAGACGACCAGAAGTCACAAAACTCGCTGAAAGCGATTTTATTGCTGTTGCCTCGCCTGCTGTTATTGTTTTGCCTATGCCCATTTTTTGCGTGAGGATGACTTCTGCTTCTGTATATGTTTTCGCAGAATCCTTGCGTAGCTGGTGAGCCTTTTCATAACACTTTCTAATAGTTTCTTGAAATTCTCGTTTTAATAGCGGTATTTCGATTGCTTTAACCTCTTCAGGATTAACATTTGTTTGGTTAATCGACTGCCTTGCTCTGCGTCGAACCTCTTGAACACCAAATCGAGTACTCAGAAATGCTGCTAAATACTCGGAATAAATGTGAATATTGTCAGGAATAAGTCGCACGAGATAGGATGCAAATGTCTGTGGAACTCCACTGTCATAATAAATGCCGGTTCTTCCAACAAACTCAAATGAATTTGTCCTGTTAAACAAAACATCACGGCTATTAAGCTTTACTTCATCGAACTCTTCACTGGTCAGTTCAACATATTTTGCTGTTGTTAAATCACAGAGCGAATAATGGATTTCGTTCATCCTATAAATGGGGTATCCGTATCCGTCAGAGTTCATATCTTTTGATACACCATACTGTGTAGAAATCAGATATCTGCCAATGGGGCAATAATCAAGCCCGATGTTACGATTTGTTGCCATTGTATAGAATTGACTATCAACGCGGAAGTCTTTATTTTTTTTAGCGCTACTAAAGAGTACTTCGCTGCATTCCAGCCCATCCATCAAAGCCATATATTTGGCTTCATCGAAAGGTTCAACGGATGGGCTCATCGAAAAAAACTTAAACCTTCCTTTTTTGCAAATTCGGCAAACGCTTCCGCAATACCGGGGTCGAGTGTAACTTCTGTTCCGTCTTGCTTCATATAAGAGAGTTGATAAAGATCGTGATCTACTATTAGATGTCCATGTTTATCCAATGCGTTTTCACCGGTTTCTGGATCTTTCAGATATATCTTATCACCCGAATTATCTTTACTCGGTTTTTGCATAGTAGCAAAGAAAATAGGATAATCTTTCTTTTCAGGGCAAGCAATCAATGGTTTCCCGGTTTCCTTATCAATAACTTCTTTCCCTGTTTTAGGATCAATAACGGTCCCTCCCCACTTCTGTACAAACAGAACTGAGGTTTTTGTTCCGGTGTGAGGTTTGAAAACGTTTCCGTGTAATCCGACAACAGCCAGAATGCGGCAACGATCCGCGATAAACTCGCGGATGGCTTTGTCGCTGCTATTGTTGAATCGTCCCTGCGGGAGAACGATCGCCATGCGTCCACCGGGCTTTAAGAAATTCAGATTGCGCTCAATAAAAAGGATATCTCTTCCAACCTTGTTCTGCCATTTCCCGGCCGAGTTTTTGCCGAGTTCATAACGAGAAATGATCGTGTTCTCCTTAATGTCACCGGCAAACGGAGGATTAGCCATAACAAGATCAAACTTAAAACGGCTATAGTCGTTGCTTCCCTTGGGTTGGAGTTTTTTCAGCTTTTTAAATCCTTCGTTATATGTGTCGTTCCAGTCTTCTTGCTTCGTGATCTCGCCCCAACGGGAATAATCCAGTGTGTTCAAGTGCAAGACGTTGGTCTGCCCATCGCCTGCAATCAGATTCAGCGTGCGAGCAACGCGAACGGTCTTTTCGTCAAAATCAATGGCAAACACGTTATCGCGCACAAAGTTGGTTTCCTCTGGAATTCTCTGCGCGGCAGTAAAGCCTTCGCCTTCCGGCAGCCCTTTTTCACGGCGAATGTCTTTCCAAACCTTGAAGATGCTATGCACTGTAAAGCCAGAACTTCCGCATGCAGTATCAATAATCTTATCGCTGACCGACGGATTCATCATTTTTACGCACATATCAATGACATAACGGGGAGTAAAATACTGTCCTTTTTCGCCTTTTTGCGCTTTGCTCATCAAGTATTCAAAAGCATCATCGACTACATCGAGGTTGTTGTTGAACAATTTGATATCTTGCAAAGTTGCAACGCAGACCGCGAGGTGAGAGGGAGAGAGTAAGATTTTGCTTTCTTCTGCAAAGATTCCTTCCCATTTTTTCTTTGCATCGTCAAAGAGACCTTGAATTTTCTCTTTCAATTCAAAGTCGGTATCTCCGGAATTGCGGAACTTCAAATATGCGCTCGCATCGCGTTCGCACACAAGCTCATCATAGAGCTTTGCAAAAATAAGTTTGAATATTTCTTCAAACGAGTCCACGCCGGCGCTTGCAAGAACCTCATCTTCCATTTCTTGAATATAAGAACGAAGCGATCTCTTTTGATGGCTAATCAAATCGATCTTGATAAGGTCTTGATAAGTGAATTTCTCATTGATAACATCGCTAAGTTTTTCTGTGACTTTCGGAATATTAGTAATAGGTGCAAAATAATTTGGATCTTTGCGATTGTAATACGAGATTTGCTCACCGTTGGTCCAAACACCAATAGGAGCACCGGTAGCGTTGCAATAGGATTTAAGTTGCTCTTTTCCATCGGATAGTTTCGGCTTTTTAAGTTCAACGATGATATAAGGTACCATCGGGCGATCTTTGTCCATAATGGCAATATCTGCTCGTTTTACTTCTCGTCCAAAATGGATTGGAAACTCGACCTCAATGCGGCTTACGGAATAACCATATTCATGAATCAGCTTGTAGAGATAAAGCTGACGTACGGCTTCTTCAGGCTTTAAGACAATCTCCTTTTCGCGCTTCAGGCATGTGATGAAAGGCGTTTCTTTGCCTCTAACAGTTTTAACAACGATAGCATTCTCAACATATTTCCTTGCTTCTTCGGAAAAGAGAGAAACGTCATAGTTTGTATTCTTCAACACTTCATTCAAAATCATTATGTTTTCCTCCTGAAATTGCGATTAGCATTTCTGCCCAACGCTTGTCGTTAACATTGTTTTCCAATCCGTAATTGATGAGATCAAGAAGTTTTCGATGACTAAATAGATAATCCATTTGCGCATTAGGTAAGCGCCCTCGATCTGCAGAAGCTTTTTCTTTGAAAAGGTATGCTTCTTTATCGGAAAGCCCAAGCTTTTGTATCAGTGCTTCTATATCTGAAGAATCCGGGGGAGCATTGTTTTTTCCTTTTTCAATATTGCTGATATACTGGCCTGACTTGTTTATTACTGCTGCCAAATCACCTTGTGTTAGATGAGCGGCTTTTCGTTTCTCTTTTAAAAACAAGCCAAAATCAGAAGGCTCAATCAAGGTCACTCCTC